>CABPDL010000017.1:0-38139 GCA_902406375.1 uncultured Collinsella sp. | reverse complement strand
CCTGCCGCTCGGACCCGCTCCGCTTGCGGCCGCGTGGGCGGGCATCGTGCTGGGCAGCCTGCCCCTCTACGCGCTGTGGCTCGGCGTGGCCCTGCGCCTCGGCCGCAACGCCGCCATCGGCGCCGGCGCTGCGGGGGTGCTCCTCGCGTTCTTCTCGGTGGGCGGACTTGCGCACGGCCTCATGACCGGCGAGCTCACCGGCGCCCTGGCGACGCCCCTGAGCTGGGTGCCGCTCGCCTGGCCCGCGCGACTGGGGTCACTCGGGGTGGAGGCCTTCATCGACGCCGCGCGTGCGGCGAGCCCTCTCCTCACGACTGCGCTCGCTAGCCTCGTGCTCACCCTGGCAGCCGACGCCGTCCTTCTCGCCTGGTTCTGCCGCTTCGAGGACGGGAGGGCAGATGCGTAGGAGGCCGCTCGCCTCCATGCTCGTCCTCCTCTCCGCAGCGCTCGTCCTGGGCGGGAATGCTCTGCTCGACGCCGGCTGGGGGTCGGCGCTGCGATCGATCGCCGACCGCGTGCTGCCCAACCCTGAGATCGCCATGTGGGCTCCCGCGCCCGGGCCCGGCAGCCACTCGAGCTCCTACGCCGACGCCACCGGGGCGGGGGCAAACTACGTCTACCTGGTGGACGCAGCGGACGACAGGGGCAATGTCCGAGAGTTCCAGCTCATCTTCTTCGGGCGGGAGTCGGACGGCGAGGGCTGGCTCGAGATCGAGGCGCGCGGCGGCTCGGGCGTGCGCTACCGCGCGTGCGCTACCGCGCGTGCGACGCGGCTGAGGCGCCCGCGGCTGCGCGCATGGCTCTAGACCGCTGAGCGCGGCGCTAGTACAATTCCGACGAGAGTTTCAGGAGGTCAACATGGCGAGGATACTGGCAGTGGATGATGAACGGGCGATCCTCGACGCGCTCGCGCGTGTCCTCGGCCGCGACGGCCATGAGGTCGTCAGGGCGGCGGACCCGACGGCGGTCCCGGGGATGGACCTCTCGCGCTTCGACCTCGTGCTCTGCGACGTTATGATGCCGGGGCTCGACGGCTTCGAGCTCGTGCGGCAGATCCGTCCGGACTTCGACGGGCCCATCGTCTTCCTGACCGCTCGCGTGGCCGAGGAGGATGCCGTGGCCGCCTACGGCCTGGGCGCCGACGACTACGTCCGCAAGCCCTTCGGGGCCGCGGAGCTGCGCGCCAAGGTCGCGGCCCATCTACGCCGTGAGCGCCGGCCGCGCTCGCACGCCCTCTCCTTCGGGGAGGTGCGGATCGACCTCGGGGCGCGCGGCCTCGCCGTGGGCGGCGAGGCCGTGCCGCTCACGCCCACCGAGTATGCCATCTGCGAGTACCTCGCCCGCCACCCCGGGCAGGTCATGAGCCGCGCGCAGATACGCGAGGCGGTGCTCGGCTGGGAGAGCGACGCCGACGACGCGGCCATATCCATGCAGGTCAGCCGCGCCCGGAGGAAACTCTCCGAGGCCGGCGCCGATCCGATCGCGACCGTCTGGGGGATGGGGTACAAGTGGCAGCTCTGAGGACAGGAGCGCGAGGTCGCGGGGGCATGCCGCTCTCCTTCGTCATCGCACGCTACTTCGCCTACGCGTTCGCTGCGGTCGCTACGGCGTGGCTCGCCTCGTTCATGGCGCTCTCCGCGGCGATCAATGCGGGCTTCGTCTACGAGGCAAGCTGGGGGCCGGCCAATGCGCGCGAGGTCGCGGAGGGCCTGGCACGCGACGGCGTCTGCGGGCAGCAGGACGTGCCGACGGCGTACCGCTACCTCATCCTGAACAAGGACGGAAACGTGCTGATGACAGACCTCGAGAGCACGCGGCTCGAGGACGCGACGGAAATGGCCCGTACGGCACTCGCCGCGGATCCGGGCACAGTGGAGATCAAGGGCGGGGGTTCGGGCCTCACCTACGCCGCGTTCCCGCTCAAGGGCGGCGGGGCCTGCGCACTCGTCAGCGAGTACCTGCCGCAGTGGGTCTCGCGCGATCTCGCCGGCCTGCTTCCCAACCCGCAGAGCCTCATGCTCGTCGGCGCCACGGCGGGAAGCGCGCTCGCGCTCGCGCTCGTCGCGCGCCGCGCGAGCCGCGTGATCTCGCGCAAGATGGCGCCGCTCGCGGAGACGGCGGGGCGCGTCGGCGCGGGGGAGCTCGACTTCGCGGTCGGCAGCACCAACGTGCGTGAGGTGAACGACGTCCTCGCCGCGATGGACGCCATGCGGGCCTCCCTCGCCGAGTCGCTCGAGGCCCGCTGGGCCGCGGAGCGGGGGCAGCGCGAGCAGATGGCGTCGCTCGCTCACGACCTCAAGACGCCGCTCACTGTGCTTCGCGCCAACGCCGACTTCGTGGCGGAGGAGCTGGAAGATGAGAATGACGGCGACCTCTCGGCCGCCGCGCGCGACATAGCCGACGGTGTCGAAAGGCTCGACGGCTACGTGCGCCTGCTCATTGAGGCCTCGCGCGGGTCCGGCGGGGCGGAGAGGACCCCCATGCGGCCGGCCGAGCTCTGCGAGCAGGTTCTCGCCGAGGCCGCCCAGATCGCCCGGGCGCGAGGCGTGGCGCTCGACGCGGCCTCGGGCCCCGCTGTCCCGGGCGCTCCCGAGGCCCCGCTCGACAGAACCGCCCTGGCGCGAGCCGCCGCGAACCTCGTGGCCAACGCCGCCGAGCACGCACGCTCGCGCGTGGCTGTCTCCTGCGACGTCGCGGACGGGCACCTCGTTATCGAGGTTGCCGACGACGGACCGGGCTTTTCTCCCGCCGCCCTCGAACGCGGCTGCGAGCGCCTCTTCACAGACGACTCCTCCCGCTCCTCGCGTGACGGAGGCCGCCACTACGGGCTCGGCCTCCACGTCGCCTCCGAGGCCGCGAGCGCCCACGGGGGCTCCGTCTCGCTCGCCAACAGCCCCTCGGGCGGCGCGGTGGCCACCATCGCGGTCCCCCTGTGCGGGATCTGACCACTCAGGCCCTCACACTGTCGTACCTCGCAACCAAACGATTCCCGGATAATTCATGAGGCCGTACTCGTATTCGAGCCTGCCTATCTCTGCGGCAAGCGCCTCCGTCATGTAGAAGGTTTTCGTGCGGCCCGTCGACTTCGCCAGGCGGTCGTACCTGTTCGCGAGGTCCTCGGGGGTTCTCAGGGCTGCGGTGGCGGTTGCCATGATGCACCTCCCGGTTAGATGTAATACGTGTATTACTTTCTATCACATCACCCGAACCCCGCACCGGCGTACGGTCGTATCTGCTATTTTACCTTACATTTTGTCAACCGGCCCATGCTCGGCTTGTTCAGCCAGATTAAATCAACTGTTAAATCAATCCAGGCCTGTAGGGGGCGGTGGAAATCTTTCGAGGACTGGGGGCGCCGTCCCTGGGTCGGCTCCTCGATGGCCGCGGCTGAATTCCCCTGCCATCGGCTGCGTGGGTTCCGGCACGGGGCTCTGGCGCTGCTCGAACTGGGCGCAAGACTCGGCTGTTGGTCGTACCGGACGGCATACGTTTTGAGACCGGCAAGCTGATGCCGGCTCGAGGACAGCGGCCCGGTGCACCGGGCCGATCGATAGAGGACTCAGGTTCACAGCGCAGTTTCTTGGGGCTCGCATATATAGGAAGACTTGATCGGCAATCGATTTTAATGAAGTCGACAGCGCGTGTCAGAGCTTTCAACAAACCGCAGGTAAATCCGTGTACCAAAAATTGGTACACGGATTTACCTGCGATGTTCATGCTTGGTCAAAAGCCCATCAAGCGATATATTCATTATTTTAATGCGCGCGCCTGAGCTTTTGGCTGAAGTGGCAGTCCGACCGCCGGCAGGCGGCCACGCTATGTCCAAAGGCCACGCCTACCCCCAGTGCCCGGCTACGTCGACGACCCAGTGCTGCCCGTCGAGTTCCTGCCGCAGGGCTACATCAGGGACGTCTTATTGGGGGACGACCACATGGAACCCCGGGAGATCAAGCTGTACGGCTGATCCATCCGTCAACAACATGTCAAAGCCCCAAAACCCAACAGGATCGCGAACGAGGGGATGAATTGACCGCCCGGGTATTTGCGCCAGGGCGGTCAATTTTATCAACCATGGGTGCGATTCTGTGAGGCCATTTTTCTGGCATCCGCCGTTTGCTCCGGTCTCAACGCAGCCATCGACCGTTCAGTTATCTTTGCGAACGCGACCACGTGCGCATTTGTCGAACAATCAAATGTCCGACAATGTCTGACGGAGCTGTCAGATATTCACGCACGAACAGGCGAGCTTCGCGAGCGATTGTAGGCAACTAGTAGCCCCAGCTGCGTCTTTGGCGCAGGTTCGACGTCTGACATCTTGAATGTCTAACGTTGAACGAAGCTGGTTGATAACAAGCAGGTGGAATAAACATGGAGCCCGACACCTCTCGCGCAATCGGCGCGCGGTAAGGGTCTGGCCCATCTCATATGTTGCCAACGCTAACGGTGAACCTGAGCGCCCGGGCACATTCTTTGTTGGCTGAAACCGGCATAGCAACTAGCGGAAGGCATCATCGAAGGAGTGTGCTGGAAAGCACCCGTCTCCTTAACTGTTAGAAATGCAGGTTAATAATCTATGTGGTCAATATAATACCGTTGAACCCGCGTATCGATACCGCTCAGCCATTCGCCTCGCCCCCGTCGCACGCATCTTCATTCGGTCTGTCATTATTAATCTAACGATTCTTTGAGGAACGTAGGTGCTTCTGAATGTACTGTCGACTTCTTCTCAAACTGATCCTAAGAGACAAGGCCGCATGGATTTGTACGCTCGTTCTCGCTGCAGCCTTTTCCGTCCCCATTGCGTTCAATTCACCCATCTACGGGCCCTTCTTTATGAAACAGGGCATGCAGGGCTTTGTCGACGCATTCAATACGCGCGCGCCCCAGGCCAGCGGCACAGACCTATCGCCAGAGCAGCAAGCTGACGCGGAGCTTGCAAGATACGCGAACGCCGCCCTTGCCGCTCAAACCGACGCCGCCTTTCTCGATTCTGCCGAGAGCTACTACGCGCTCATGGGCGAAGGCTTCCAATCCGGGTCCATCGTGGGAGACCGAGAGACCAATGACGCGGCGCTCGCATATTGCCGTGCCCTGAGCAGCTCCGGCATCACGGATATCCCGGCCTCCGCAAACGACCTGCCATTCCTTTCCTTCCTGCCTTACGCCATTGCCACGGCGCCGTCTTTCCTTCCCTTCATTCCCTTCCTTCTCTCGTCGATACTCGTGCTCGGCGCCACAAGGCCTGCGACCCTGGCGGCGAAGGCGCCCGTGCCCAAATTCCGGCGCCTTATCCAGATCGTGTTTTCGATAATCGCCGCGGGGACCGCGATGCTCCTCGCCGGCCTCGCACCCGGGGGCATTTACGCCTTGGCCCTAAACGGCTTCGGGCAAATTGGGTACCCGATCGCCTTCTTCCATGACGGCGCGCTTACCACCACGACTGCGGGAAACGTCTTCACAGCCCTGCTTATCGCGCTTCTTGCGGGCGGAACCTTGATATCCGTTTGTTCCGTCGTCCTATCGACCGCAACGAGGCGCGTCCTCGCGGGCCCCCTTACCTCCGCGCTGCTTGTCGCGGCCCCGGCATTCCCGTTGCTGTCCGATTCGGCGCTGGAGCATAATGCCGTGCTCGGGCTCCTGCCGCTGGCCGTGTTCTCGCCTATCGAGGCAACGGGCTACGTGGGATGCTTCCCGACAGAATTCATTGGCTCCGGTTCAGGCAGCGCATCGATGCTTGCCGTGGCCCTGGCATACGTCGCGGTCCTTTTTGCGGTCGGCGCCGTTGCGACACGTTCCCCCAAACAGCCCGGACCCGCGAAAAAGCGCCATGGGCTCGAGCTTCTGGACGCGAGCGTGGGATACGGAAGCACGACGATACTTTCAATCGGATCGCTTTTCCTGAGCCCGGGAACGGCGGCGGGCCTCGTTGCTCCCAACGGCTCGGGGAAAACCACCCTTCTTGAAGCGCTGTCGGGCCAATTTCCCACCCGCATCCGCTCGGGAAGCCTGGCGGCAGACGGAATCTGCCAACGTCGATCAGCCGAATTTGCAGAACTCGTCTACCTGAGCTCTTCAGGCGGCACGGATCTCTACCCCACGCTATCGGCCCTCGAGCACCTTGCTTTCGTTAGGGAGGCGTGGAAATCGGCCACCGACATCGACTCGCTCTGCAGCTCCCTCGGAATCTCCCCATATCTCGACAAGCCGACCCGTAAACTCTCGACAGGAATGAAGCAGCAGGTAAAGCTTGCCATGGCGATAGCGACCGATTGCCCGTACCTCATCCTCGATGAACCGCTGAACGGCCTCGATCCGGGAAAGCGGAAAACCTCCTGCGACGCGATGCGCAGCGAAGTGGCGCGGGGACGCAGCGTGCTCATTTCAAGCCATCTGCTCGACGACCTGGCAGACCTTACCAACTCGTTCTACTTCATCGAGGCCGGCACGCTCGTGGAAAAGATCGAGTCGTCCTCGCAGACGCTCAAGCAGGAATACCTCGATACATACGAGGGAGATGAATGACATGATAGGCAAGAGCTACGTAAAGATTGTAATTGTTGGCCTTGCAATCGGTCTTGCAATGGTGCTATGTGCATCATTTGCGAGGTATAGGTCCGAGCAGTCGTTCATCGATGGCGCTGAAAATGGGTTTGGCATAGACGGGATGTATGTCGACGATGGCGCGACCAGGACGTCTATGGCGATTCTTGCAGGCGAAGACATGGAATGGCAAATCTGTAATGACGATGGCTCTTGTCTGAGTGGTCGTTTGGGCGCAACGAGCGACCCGAATTCGTTCGATCTTCTCGACAATGATGGAGCGGATTGCGGTTCTGTTCACCTTTCATATGCATCGCGAGATGGGATGGACGGCATCCTCTACGTCTCCCACGAAACTAACGATTTCAAGATGCGCAGAACTAACCGAGCGCCGGCTTTTATCGAGGAGTGAGAATTCCCGGCGGTCTGCCGATCAGGCCGCCGGGGTATCGAACCCCGCATTCATCCGTACACACACGGATGAATGCGGGAAGTGTCCGGATGAAATTGATAATCAAGGAAACAAAGCCGTTCTGCCTGGGACGGCTTTGGCTTGGACTTTAACTACAACATCGCAATCGACACTTATCAGCTCGCGCAACGCGCATGGCCAAATCTCGGACGCTGGTGCATGGAGGACCTTCGAGATTTACTGGACATCCAAAACGACGACGCGCACCGCGTGCTCGCCGACTGCGAAGACGAGATGGCTGTCTACAATGCGATCAGAAACGGCGTGAAGTCCGGAGAGCTTTCTGTGGAACCGCCGCGCCGTCGCGCGAGCCGACCGGGCAACCCGGGCAATCTGGTCCCGGCTCTCCCGGTCGTATTCCTACGATATCGCCCCTAAATCACCAATGTGTCAGATAAAGAATGATGCAATGGTTATGATCAAGCATACGGCGGATGCGACGACTGCGCCTTTTTTCCTCTCCTTTAGTCCGACGAATAGGGTTGCCGTAAAGTAAAGGGCGGAAAGGCAGTCTATGGCAAGCAAAACGAGTTCCTTGGGCGGTTTCAGCAAAAGGTCGCTAGCAAAGAGTAATGCAAGCAGGGCAAAGCCGATTGTGACCAAGTATCTCGATTGATTTTGCGACAGCATGGCAACCTCCTTTTAGAACATGCAAGTGAAACGTCGGCACGATGTCATTGCGGTTGCAAACAAGCCGCCGCCAGGACCGGTTGTCACGAGACCGGCGATAACTTCAGCGGTGCCAGCAAGGTAGGGATCGCGCAGGCAAGCCTCCTCCTTCGCGTTCAGCTTGACCTTGTGAGGGACGGTGCGGTTATTTGCAAATCCGTGAGAATCGCACCACGCCTTGGAATATGAATCCGTGCAGCGTCCGCGCTCAAAAAGGGATATATCGTAATTTTCGTCGTAGTTGTCTCCGACGTAGATCTCGCTGCTCTCGGCGGGAGACCCCTCGTCGGCATAGGCTGCCGCAACGGGCACAAATGGTGTCATGACAAGGGAGAGGCAAAGAGCTGCTGAGACGATGGAGAGCAGGCATTTCTTCATGGCTGGCTCCTTAATCTGGCCTTTGATAGTTACTTGATGTCGCCTCCTTCCGCTTTATATCCGTTGTATTTGGCGTATTTCTTTAATAAGGCAAGAGGTTCTTCCTCTCCTTCGGATAAGCCGATGATGTTTCCTTGATCATCCAGTATGAATACGGACGGAATATGCTCAAGTTCATATTGGTCATACACGGTCTTATCTTAATCTATGTATATGGGAAAGTCTCCTTCATGGACCGAGGCTTCTTCAATTGTGCTGTCCTCGGAAACAGTGAAAAGGTTCTTCCTTAAGGCTGCGAAAATATCAAGTTGTTGCATATCTTCTATGAGAGATTCGCAGTGCTGACACCACGATGCCCAGAACATCAAGATATTTTCCTCATTAGGTTTTAGCTTGTTAAAATAATTCACGTTTCGGCCGAGGCTGAAATTTTGGCCCATTTTAATGGACAAAGATGAGGGATAAGCATCGTGTTGCGGTTTGATATTGACGGCGATTAAGGCGGCGAAACACGTCAGAGTCGCCAGAGTCAGTAAGGCGATAACGCATTTTCTCGGTTTCCAGCTCATGACAGATCCCTCTCTCATGGTGAAACGCATACGTTTTGAAACGGGATACCGCTTCGATTCGTTCCGGACGCGGATGTGGACGTAACTGGTCTCGGTGCCAAGTGCGATTTAAGTGCTGTATATGACTTAACGGGAATGTCCGAGCAGTGCCGGAGTCTCCATCTGGATTGTTCCGACTGGAACATCAGCCCGAATACACTGCATAGCGACTTCAACAAGAACGTCCCCGGCGTAATCCTTCCCAAGGCATGGCAATAGACAAGTTCAAGTGAACGCATGAAGGTGGCTCCCGAACCATCGGGAGCCACCTTCGCAATTCAACCGATGGGAAAACCGACTGCTAATTCAATTTGACCCAGATGGCGGGACGGACTCCGAGCAAGTCATCCTGCTCGCTCCCGTCATCGCCAAATTTGATATCGCCCATCTTGCACACGTAATTGGCTAGGGGCTGCCCGACATGGTAGAAATCACTATAGTCTGAGCTGCCGCTGTACTTCTCGACGGTAGAGGTCCACCAGTCCTTAACTTTATCGTCCTTCACTGACTTTGCGTACCGGAAATCGTCCGATAGCGCGGGTTCGCAAAGGAGAAAGGAGTTGAGAATCGTGACGTCTCCGTCGATGAGGCCCCGCTCGACATCGCTGAAGGCGAAATCCCTGAAGCTGCCGTTCAGATAGTCGTATAGCGAGCTGGACTTGAAATCGGTTGCGTCGCCTTGCGTATCGAACGCCATCTCGTCGATGCACTGCTGGGTTACGAGAAGGGCCCGTCCGTCCTCCTTGTCGACTACGATCCATCTGATCGGTCTGCCGGCGATTGCGGCGCCCTTGTAGGCCGCCAGCCCACCCGAATAGGTCCCGAACTCGACGGTCTGCCCAATCGACTTGCTGTCGATTACCTCCTGCTCCGCCTTCATGTCCGCCCGCGCTTCGAGCATGGACGGCAGGGGCGAGATGGCGACCATGACGGCAAGCAGGACGATGCCCGCGACAGCCGCGACGGCTATCTTCTTCCTCCTTTTCGAGAGGTTCGCAATCTTCGCGCCGGCCTCCCTTGCCTTCTCGCCCGAATCCCCGTATCCCTGCTCGGCCAGCTTCTCGAGGCTTTCCTTGGCGGCCTCAGCTTCCTTCCTGTTGCCCTTCTCGAGTATCGCGACGCTCGTCTTGTAGACCCTGTCCCTTCTGGATTCATCCAGGAACGCGGCATCTTCCAGATCCGCCATTTTCTCGCGCACGGCGCCGCAGTTCCAGCAGGTACCGCGCTTGAGGTTCACCGCACCGCAGCCGCACTGCCACCACCCGTCGTGTTCGGAATGGACGCCCGTGCATTTGAAGGTATCGGCCCCCATCTCGGAGAGCAGGACATCGCGTTCCGACTCCTCGACCCCGTTGAGTGCGAGTGGCGCGGGGCTATCGATGTCGATCGGGTCGCCGAAGGAGGTCTCGCCGTCCGCTCGGGTCACAACGGCACGCGAGCCGGTGATAACAGACAGCTTGATTCTCACCGCCTTGGGCCTGAGCACCTCGCCGGCGGGCAGGTCGGCATCTAGGAGCGAGAAGTCGACGGTCTCCGTCTCCCCTCCCTCGCCCTCGAGCCCGACAGTGAACTCTATGCGGCTGATGGGTTTCGTCGATACGTTGACGATCTTTGTTTGGAGGAAGCAGGCTCCCGTCTCGGTGTCTCTGGAGACTTGGATGGCTAACATCCTGACAGGGCAAAGCTCCTGCCAGGAGGGGTTGGCGTCGCGGTAAACAATCTTGTATTTCGACATTACTACACCTCGGGCAGGGCGTCTTCGTCCCTTTGTGCGCTGGGCGCCGGTGCCGCTCGGTCGGGCAGAGCGCAGACGATCAGGCCGACCATGAGCGCCGTGCCGAAAAGGCCGATGAACCAGAGGATTCCCGCGCCATTGGTGTAATGCCCCTTGGCCCTGGCAATCTTAACGAGCTCCGCCACGCCGCAGATGTTGGCGGCGATCGCCAGGAAAGGCAGGAAGAAGATTATCAGCTCCAGGCTTCTCATTTTTGGTCCCTCCTTCTCGACCACCCGCTTCGACACCGGCGGTCCTCCGTTACTTCCGACATCACCAATTCTACTGTCCTCACCTGCGAATTTGTTGAGCAACAAATTCGATTGTGTGAGCGGTCGGTTGAGCTGCGCAGACGTTGAGCTAATTATTCTTTGCCGCTGCGGCAAGACCAGCACAACTTTTTGGAATAGTCCTACGCTCGGCAATGTATCTACAAGCCCTGAGCGAAGGGGGTCGCATATGCATGCAGCGGCAATTAACCTTCGGGGGGGGGTATCTCCTAGGAATACCCGCCTCCGAGGGCAGTCAATCATCGAGTACGTCCTGATTATCGCCATCATCGGCCTGGTTATCGTGTTCGCGGGACCCGGCGTGGCAGGCGCCATCTGAAACCAGTTCAACCTGGTCGGCAACACGGTGAACAGCGGGACGACTGGCGGCACCGAGGGCGGCGCGTCCGGCGGCGGCTCCACTGGGTCCGATTCCGCGACCGTACAGGCGGCTGTCGCCAAGGACGCGAAGGACTGGACGCTCGATGAGCAGAAGGCCGTGGCCGAGGACATCGCAGCCAAGGGTGAGGCGTCTCCCGCCTACGCCAAGGCGAAGGCCGCCATGGATGCGGGGACGAAGTTCTCCGTCTTGCTCACGAACCGAATCACGATGGAATATCGAATCATCGGCATCAACCACGACAACTTGGCCGACGGATCCGGCAAGGCGGGACTGACGTTCCTAACCACCTCGACGGGTATTTCGTCCCATATAAACGCGACTGACACCAACGACGGCGGCTGGGAGAAGTCGGAGCTCCGTGCGAAGATGAACTCCGGGGAGATCTGGAACCTCATGCCGTCCGATTTCCAGTCCAAGGTGAAGAGCGCCAAGAAGCTCACGAACAACGTCGGCGGAATCGATAAGAACGCCGCCGTAACCGCGACCTCGGACAGGCTGTTCCTTCTCAGCTACTCCGAGATCGCGCCCTGCACCTCCCATTGGACCTCCGACTTCACTTCCCTTTGGGCCTCCGACTACCCCTGGAGTTCCTCCGAGGGTAGCCAGTACGAGGCCTTCAAGGGCAAGGTGACGAATAACGATAATCCCAACTCTGCCATTGCCATTAGCAGCTTATGGTGGGAGCGTTCGGTGTTACCGAAACTTTCTGCGTGCTTCCTCGACGTCACCGGCACTGGCAGGTCGTCGCGTGGCGACGACGCGAGCGCTTCGCTTTGCGTCTGCCCCGCTTGGTGCTTCTAGCCTGTCTTCTAGCTTGTCTAGCGAAAAGCCTGCGCAACTTCTCCCGGGCTTTTCTTTTGGCGGTTACTCGAACGGTCTGATGTTCGTGGCACAGGTAGTCGGGTTGAGGGGAAATGGGGTCATACAGCGGCTCTCAGAGCGCCTGCCGCACTCCCCCGCCATTACCTCTGCGGCGTCCTCGTATGGAGCCCATCCTGTTTGGCGTTTCGCTGCAACAGCTCACTTGTCCACCGGTCAAGTGAGCTACTGGAATAAATACAGCGACACGCTTGTTCGTTACAGTCGCTATATCTGTGTAAATCGCCGCGATAAATACAGCCTGTACTCGGCTGTATACCAGCTACGCGTATGTAGATTCATATCGCGTTAATAAATCGGCTCAAGCGCGTGCAAAACGCGCAAGTAGCCGCAAAAAGAGGTTATCGCGTAGGTAGATTTTTGGCACCTTGTTGCTTAATCAAAATTAAGTAATTGCTTAAACAAAAAAGGTCAGGCACTAGGTGCCTGACCTGCAAACTTCTGGTCGGGACGACTGGATTCGAACCAGCGACCCCTTGACCCCCAGTCAAGTGCGCTACCAAGCTGCGCCACGTCCCGAAGCTTTTGTTTGTTGCTCTGCTCTCGCTCGCAACAGGGAGTATATTAACCCGAAACTTTGTCCTTGTGCAAGAACTTTTTTACAAATTTTGAAGCAAGTCCAAAATTGTATCTGCGAGCTGGGGTTTTGTTAGTACGGGTAGTTCTTGCGTACCCGCTATGCTCACGATCCAAGCCTTGTTGGTGTCGGTTCCAAAGCCCGAATCGGCGCGTGAGACATCGTTGGCGATAATGGCATCGCAGCCTTTGCGGGTCAATTTGCGCTCGGCGTACTCGACGACGTTATCAGTCTCGGCTGCAAAGCCGATTACGAGGCGATCGCCCTTTTGGCGTGAAAGTTCGGCCAAGATGTCAACGGTCTCGACGAGCTCGATTCGATCCAGGCGCTCGTTGGCCTTTTTGAGCTTATGGTCCGCCGGGGCCGCCGGCGTGTAGTCGGCGACGGCGGCGGCGCAAATGGCCGCGTCGGCCGTCTGGAAGGCGCTCAGCGCTGCCTTCAGCATTTCAGCGGCGGTCTGCACGCGCACGCACTCCACGCCGTGGGGAACGTCGAGCGATGTCGGTCCCAGCACGAGCGTGACGGCGGCACCGCGACGTGCGGCCTCCCCCGCCAGGGCGATACCCATCTTGCCCGAAGAACGGTTGCCAATGAAGCGCACGGGGTCAATCGGCTCATGCGTGGGGCCGGCGGTAATGACGATGCGCTTGCCCGCCAGGTCTTGTTGCACGGGATTGAGCACCTCGCAGACGGCCTCGACGATGTCCTCGGGTTCGCTCATGCGCCCCGTGTCCACGTCGCCGCAGGCAAGGTAGCCACTGCCGGGTCCCACCACGTGGACGCCGCGCTCGCACAGCGTGGCCATATTGGCCTGCGTGGCCGACGCCTTCCACATGCCATTGTTCATGGCCGGCGCGATAACGACGGGCCGCGGTGTCGCAAGCAGCGTTGTGGAGATGAGGTCATCGGCGATGCCGTTGGCCATCTTGGCGATGATATTGGCCGTCGCGGGCGCCACGACCACCAAGTCGGGCTCCTGCGCCAGCGAGATATGGTGGATGGGGTCAGATGGGTCGTCGAATAGCCCAACCGCGACCGGCTCATTGGTGAGCGCGCGGAAGGTAAGCGGCCCCACGAACTCGGTGGCATGCTCGCTCATGACGACCTTGACGTGCGCGCCGCGCTTTTGGAGCAGACGCACGATATTGCACGACTTATAGGCGGCGATCCCGCCGGTAATGCCCAGCAGGATCGTTTTTCCCTCAAGTTGCATTGAATTGTTGGGTGCCACCATCGTTTAAGCTTCCTTGCTAGGGAGCACGAGCAGGCGGTGGCAGTACGGGCAGTGCGTAATCTCACTACCGTCGTGGCTGAGGTCGCTCATGGACGAAGCCTGCAGCGCGGTGTGGCAGACCGTAGGGATGTTACCCTGGATGGTCTCAACAGCCAGGCCGCGGAACTGTTTGAGCAGGCGCTCGTAGTCGGTGAGCACGTCGGTCGGCAGCGTAGCGGCAAGGGCGGTGCGCTCCTTGGTGGCGGCGTCAATCTGAGCCTGCAGGTCGGCGGCCTTGGCGCGGGCGGCCTTGGTATCGGCCTTCACGCCCTCCTCGAACTTGGCGATGATGGCCTGCGCGCGAGTCTCGCGGTCGAGCGCCTCCTTATGGGCGACAACGACGTCCTTGCGGGTGTGCTCGATCTTGTCCAGGCGCTTGGCCAGGGTGGCAAGCTCGTTCTCCAGGTCCTGCACCTCGCGGTAGTCGGAACCGTCGACGTGACGTTTCTTGGCGGCCTCGATGGCGTTGTTGGTCTGAATCTCGGTGGTGTTGAGATCGTCGAGCTCAATGTCCAGGTCCTTGCGCTGGGCGTAGAGCTTGGTCATCTCGGACTTGAGCTTCACATAGGTCTTGCGCTTGGAAGCGAGCTCCTTGAGCTCCGGCATATTGGCAAGTTCGCTCTTGTTGCGGGCGAGCTCCAAATCGATCTGTTGCAGCTTGAGTAGCGTAGCGCCGGCGCTCATAAGTTCTCTCCTTTTGTCACAGTCCACCATTGGCAAGGGTTCAGTATTTTAATCGCATGACGGGGGTCGACCCCGGCGTCAACTGCAGAGTTCATCAATATATCAACGAACGGCTCCTCAGAGCGGTCGTGGCCGAGCAAGATCACCGGCAGCCCGCGCAAGGCAAGATCCTGGGCCACGTGGTAGCCGGCCTCACCGGTCACGATGACATCTGCACCGGCGGCAATGGCAAGCTCACCAAAGTCGCCCAGGGAGCCGCCCAGAATGGCGACAGTGCGGCACGGGTGCTCGGCTTCGCCCCATACGCGCGGGTCGCTGCCATAGGCTGTGGCGGCACGGTTGGCGAGATCGCGCAGGCTGTAGACGTCGTGGAGGGTCGCGAGTGCGCCCAGACCGGTGAGCTCAGGCTCGTCCACATGCTCCAGCGAGCTCATGGGCTCAGCGCCCAGCAACTCACTCAGGCGAACGCGCGCCTCGTGCGATCGGTCCAGGTTGGTGTGAAGCGAGATGATGCTCACGCCGCAACGAGCTGCCTCGTACAACACAGCGCTGCATTGGGGACGCGATACATCCGCCGGGCAAAACGCCTCGGGCGCCTTGATATAAATGGGATGATGCGTCAGCAGCACGTTGGCGCCGGCCTCGAGAGCACGGTGCACGTTGGCCTCGGTAGCGTCAAGTGCGCAGGCGACGCCGGTGATCTCGGCAGCAGGATCTCCCACAGATAGCCCTACATGATCCCAGCCCTCGGCGTCCGCCTTGGGGTAGCGCGCCAGCAGCGCACGTTCAAGCTCGGAGACGATCATGCGGCACCCACGATCGACAGCAGCGTCTGGGCAAAGTTGTCCAGGTCGGAAGGGTTCACGCGGTCATCAAACGAGATGCGCAGTGCGCCCAGCGCCTGCTCGCGACCAATGCCCATGGCGCTGAGCACGTGGCTCGGGTCCATGCTGCCGCTCGAGCAAGCTGATCCGGCCGATACCTCAAACCCGGCGGCATCGAGCTTGATGATGAGCTCTTCGGAGTCCATGCCATCAACGTAGATCGACACCATGCCCGGCAGGCGATCGGCCTGTGCGTAGTCGCCCATCGTGGCGTGAATGCGCGGATGGGCTGTAAGCGTGGCGTAGAGCTTATCGGACAGGGCCTGTAGCGTCGCGCGCTCGCGGTCCACATTCGGCAGCAACACAGAAGCGGCAGCGGCAAAAGCCAGCTGCGTGCGCAGATCCTGCGTGCCGGCACGACGACCGGCCTCCTGTCCGCCGCCAAAGATGCGCGGGCGCAACGGCGTGCGGCTCTTAAGGTAGAGTGCGCCAGATGCCACGGGACCGCCAATCTTGTGGGCTGCGACGGACATGGCGTCGACGCCCAGCTCGGTGACATCGAGTGGAATATGCAAGTAGCCCTGGATGGCATCAGTGTGGAACAGGGCGCCCACGGTATGCGCGGCCGCGGCAAGCTCGCGGATGGGCTGCACCACGCCGGTCTCGTTGTTGGCAACCATGATGCTCACGAGCGCCACGTCGTCGCCTAGTAGCTCGACAAGCGCGGCAGGCTCAATGTAGCCCGCGCGGCAGGGCTGCACCAGGTCGACGGTAAAGCCGGCGGCACGCAGCAGCGGCAGGTTGTCCAGAATCGAATCGTGCTCGATGGCCGAAACGATTACACGACCGCGCTTGCGATCGCGCTGACGAGCGCCCTCGGCAAGACCGAGCAGCGCCAGCTGGTTGGCTTCGGTGCCGCCGTTGGTCAGTACAATCTCGGACGGGCGGACGTGCGCGCC
The DNA here is from genome assembly GCA_902406375.1 of uncultured Collinsella sp. Classification (GTDB taxonomy): domain Bacteria; phylum Actinomycetota; class Coriobacteriia; order Coriobacteriales; family Coriobacteriaceae; genus Collinsella. The sequence continues at coordinate 21,830 of CABPDL010000017.1, read as the reverse complement.
AAAGCTGCGGGCGATCTCGCGACGTGCAACCTCCAGACGCGCGGCAGCCTTGCGGCCGAGCGAATGCAGCGAGTTGGGGTTGACGCCGGCAAGCTCGCTGTCGTCGTACTTGCGCTGCGCAAGGAGCGCCTCGGCGCGCATTGGCGTCGAGGCGGCATAGTCAAGATTCACGGGTATGCGGTTTTGACCTGTGGTCATAAGGGTTTATGCCTCCTGTGCGGCCTCGTTGCCCAACTTCTGCAGCAGTGCAACCTCGGCGGCGGGATCTTCGGACTTAAATACGGCGGAGCCGGCTACGAGCACGTTGGCGCCAGCTTTGACAACCTCAGCGATATTTTTGGAAGAGATACCGCCATCGACCTCGATCAGGGGCGACACGCCGTGGCGCTCGCACATGGCCTTGAGCTCGTGGAGCTTATGCAGAGTGCCCGGGATAAAGCTCTGGCCGCCAAAGCCCGGGTTCACGCTCATGAGCAGCACCATATCGACGACGTCGATGATGCTCTCGAGCACGCACACGGGGGTGGCGGGGTTGAGCACCACGCCGGCCTTGACGCCGCGCTGCTGCAGATGCGTGAGCGTGCGGTGCAGGTGCGTGGAAGCCTCGTAGTGCACGGTGATCATGTCGGCACCGGCGTCGGCGTACCAATCGACCGTCTCGTCGGGGTTCGTCACCATGAGGTGCGCGTCGACCGGTACATCGGTGGAGCGCTTGACGGCCTTAAGGATGTCAACGCCAAAGGTGAGGTTGCCGGTAAAGTGACCGTCCATAACGTCGAAGTGCACGTAGTCGGCGCCGGCGATCTTGTCGAGTTCGCCCTTGAGGTTGGCCATATCGGCCGAGAGGACGGACGGAGCGATTTTGATGGAACCCATGGTAGTAGCCTTTCTGCGCTAGTCGGTGAGTCCGTAGAACTCTTGAGAAGGGACGCGATCGGTAAGAATCTCGAGCGCCCTATCCAAAGTAACACCGTTGTAGAGCGTTTGCTCTACGGCAAAGGTGAGCGGAATGTCTACGCCCAGTGAACGGGCGAGCTCGCTGACGCTGCGGGCCGCGACGGCGCCCTCCACCACCATATGCGTACGTGCCTGGTACTCGTCGAGCGAGACGCCGTGGGCAAACTCGTAGCCAAAGGTGCGGTTGCGCGAATGCTCGGAGGTGCAGGTGGCAATGAGGTCACCCATGCCGGCAAGACCCATGCAGGTCATGGCTTGACCGCCGCGGGCGTGCACCAGACGGCTGATCTCGGCCAGGCCGCGCGTCATGATAAGGGCAAGCGTGTTGTCGCCCGCACCAGAACCGGCGGAAATGCCGCACACGATGGCGATGACGTTTTTCATGGCGCCGCAAACCTCGACGCCGGTCATGTCCTGCGACAGGTAGATGCGGAAGGCCGTGGATAGGAGCAGGTCCTTAAAGGTCTCCCCTACCTGCGGATCTTTGCTGGCGATGACGGCGGCAGAAAGCCCGCCGCGGCAGATCTCCTCGGCATGGTTGGGGCCCGAGAGCGCCGCGACACGCGACTCGTTGCCGATCTCACTGGCGATGACCTCGCTCATAAGCAGGCCGGATTCGGGCTCAATACCCTTGGTGAGGCAGAGTGCCGGGGTGTCGGCGGCGATGAAGGGTGCTGCCTGATGGCATACGCTGCGCAGGTGCGTGGAGGGCACGGCAAAGATGATGGCCTCGGCGCCGTCGAGCGCCTGCGACAGGTCCGTGGCGGCGACAACGTTGCCGGGCAGCTCGTAGCCCACTAGATACCGGGGGTTACGGTGCTCGCCATTAATGCCGGCGGCCGTCTGCTCACTATGGGCCCACATGGTCACGCGCTCGGCTCGCGCGGCGGCAAGGCCGGCGACGGCGGTTCCCCAGGAGCCAGAGCCAATCAGCGCAACATTCATGACTCTCTCCTACTTATCGTCGGGCTCGGTGACGCGCTTGGTAAACGAGAGCTTGGACTCCTTACCCGTCATGAGCTTTTTGATGTTCGCACGATGGGCCCACACCACGGTGATGCCGATTAGCGCCATGCAAAACTTAAGTCCCAGGCTGCTGTACGGAAAGACCGCGCAGGCGGCGATGGGAAGACCGATGGCCGCGGCAAGCGAGCCCACCGACACAAACTTGGTGATGGCGACGGCCACGATAAACATGCCCAGCAGCGACAGGCCAATGGGCCAGTACCAGGCGAGGATGACGCCCAGACCAACCGCGATACCCTTGCCGCCATGGAAGTTGAGGTAGGGCGAGAAGATATGACCCCACACCGCTGCCAGGCAAATGACGCCGAGCATCCAATCGCCGGGGGCTCCGGGCGCCATGATGCTTACGGGGAAGCCATAGCCCACGCCCGCGATGAGCGGACGGGCGATAAGGACACAGATGGCGCCCTTAAGGCAGTCGAGCAGCAGGGTGAGCGCGGCCACCTTGGGGCCGGCCACGCGCAGGGCGTTGGTGGTGCCGATGTTGCCGGAACCCGCCTTGCGAATGTCGGTGTGGTTGAACACGCGGCCCAAGATCAGGCCAAACGGAATCGCCCCGATAAAGAACGAGACCACGGCGCAGATGGCGGTCAGCAGAATCGGATTATGCATCCTTTTGCTCCTTCTTCCTAAAGAAGAGTCGAATGGGCGTGCCGGCAAAATCGAAGGTCGAGCGCATGCGGTTCTCCACGTAGCGCTGGTAGGTGTCGTTGACCAGGTCGCTGTGGTTGACGAAGAACGTAAACGTCGGCGGGTTGATGCCCGTCTGAGTCACGTAGTGCATGCGCAGGCGGCGCTTGCCGTCCACCACGGTGTGGCCGAACTCGCGCAGGTCGGTGAGGAAGGTGTTGAGGCGCGAGGTAGTGATCTTTTGCGAGCGCGTCTTCTCAGCGGCGTCGACCATCGCCCAGATCTTCTCGACGCTGCGGCCAGTGAGGGCAGAGATGCGCAGGTACTGGGCCCAGGGAGCCATGACGCCCAGACGGCGGTCGACGGTCTCCATGCAGGCCTCGCGCTTGCGGTCGTCATCGAGCAGGTCCCACTTGTTGAGCAGCACCACGATGGCGCAGCCACGCTCGATGGCCAAGCCCATGACCTTCTGGTCCTGTTCGGTAACGCCCACGGAGGCGTCGACGACGAGCAGCGCCACGTCGGCGCGGTCGATGGCGCGCAGGCCGCGGACCATCGAGTAGTACTCGATGTTCTCGTACACGGTGCTCTTCTTGCGAATACCCGCGGTGTCGACCATGCGGTAGTGCTTGCCGTTGCGCTCCACGACGGTATCGATGGCGTCGCGCGTCGTGCCGGCAATGTTGGACACGATAGAACGGTCGGCGCCCAGAATGCGGTTGAACAGCGACGACTTACCGGCATTGGGGCGGCCGATGATAGCGACGTTCAGCGCATCAGGGAACTCATCGGCGACCTCGTCCTCTTCCTCCGGAAGCAGGGCCACGATGTCGTCGAGCAGGTCGCCCGTGCCGTGGCCATGCAGGGCCGAGAGGGGCGTGGGCTCACCGATGCCGAGCGAATAGAACTCCCAGATGCTGTCGTTCTCGCGTTCGGGGTTGTCGAGCTTGTTTACCAGCAGAAAGACCGGCTTGTCGCAGCGCTTGAGCATGCGAGCGACCGACTCGTCCTCCTCGGTGACGCCGGTGCGGCCGTCGACCACAAACAGGATGACGGCGGCTTCCTCGGCGGCGGCGAGTGCCTGGTCGCGGATGGACGTGGCAAAGACATCGTCGCTCTTGAGTGGCTCGATACCGCCCGTGTCGACGATGGTGAACTCACGACCGTTCCAATCGGCCGTGTGATACGAGCGGTCGCGCGTGACGCCGCGGGACTCGTGGACGATGGCGTCCGAGGTCTGGGCCAGGCGGTTAACGAGCGTGGACTTGCCCACGTTGGGGCGTCCGACGACGGCGACGATAGGTTTCATCTGCTCTCCTTTAATGGGTAGGGTCAGTGGAATTAGTAGAGTCGGCAGGCACAATGCCAAGGATGTGCTCCAGGGTATCGAGCAGCTCATGCGGCATGGTCGATACCACATGAACCTCGGCGCCGCGACTGGTAAGGCTTGCGAGTAAATCGTCACGATGATACTCGTCAAGCGTCATGCCGTCAGCGTTGAACATGAGCTTAGGCACAAAGAGCATAACCCCCGACAGGTCTTGGGGCAGCTGCTCCAGAATGTCGCACGCGACGATGAGGCCGGTCACGTCCACGTTGCCGCCAAAGTAGCGGTTCTTGATGGCCGTGACGGTGCCGTCGAGACCATGCGGCGACTCCACAAAGCGTGCCACGGTGTCGCGCGCGCTGGCGCCCGAAAGGCACAGCAGGTGCTGGCTGCGCGCGGCGATGGCCTCGCGGACGCGGGCCAGTCGCTCGGTATCGGCGGCAAGCACGTCGTCGGTCTCGTCTAGATACGAGCGGATCATGCCGATGCCGTCGTAGTACTGCGGGTAACCGTCGTAAAAGTCCGCCTCGGGAGGATCGATGCCGGCGTCCAGATAGAACTCGTCGCTCATCTGGAAGGTGTGGCGGCCAAAGCGCTCGAAGGCACGGTCCTGGTAGGGACGGATCATGGCAATGGTCTCGCGCGCTAGCTCGGGCTTGTCGCTGTAGGACCAGCTAAAACGGTTCTGATGCTTGGTAAAGCCGAGCGGCACGATGCCCAGGCTTGTGATTTGCTCGTGCTCCTCGCAAAAGCGCAGGGTCTTTTCCAGCTCCTCGCCGTCGTTCATGCCGGGGCACAACACGATCTGCGCGTGAATCTCGATGCCGGCGGCCATGATGGTCTCGAGTACGTCCATGCCTCGCTGGGCGTTACGGCCCATCATACGACGGCGGACGTCGGGGCTCACAGCGTGGACCGACACGTTCATGGGACTCATGTTGCGCTGGATGACGTTTTGCACGTCCTCGTCGGTGAGGTTCGTAAGCGTGACAAAGTTGCCTTGCAAAAAGCTTAGGCGATAGTCGTCGTCGCGAATATAGAGCGTGGAGCGGCCGCCCTTGGGGAGCATGGTCATAAAGCAGAACACGCAGGCGTTGACGCAGGTACGCATGCCGTCGAAGATGGGGCCATCGAACTCCAAACCCCAATCCTCGCCGGGAAAGCGGTCGAGCTCGACGGGGGTGACGGTGCCGTCGCGCGGGTCGAAAACCTCGAGGTCGACGGTATCATCGTCGGCCTCCCAGAGCCACACGATCATATCGGTAAGCTGCTCGCCGTTGACCGTAAGTACGCGCATGCCCGGCTCGATACCCACATCCCACGCGGGCGATTCGGGACGCACGTTCTTTACGAGCGCGCCCTCACCCGGCTCGGGGTCGCGGCTGCGCCCGTAATCGGCCACCTCGGCGGCGTATGCGGGTACGGTCTGGTCCATGATTAGCGGCAAAGCTCCTTGATGCGCGTTACGGCGCGCTCGATGTGTTCTTGCGGGGTTGAGGCTCCGGCGGTGATGCCGATGTGGTGAGCGTCGGTAAACCACGCGGCCAGAAGCTCGGAAGCTTCCTCGATGTGATGCGTGTGCTCGCAGGCGTCTGCGCAAATCTGAGCCAGGCGGCGGGTGTTGCCCGAGTTCTTGCCACCCACGACGACCATGCAATCACAGCGTTTGGCAAGTGATGCGGCTGCCTGCTGGCGCTCGCTCGTGGCGGCGCAGATGGTGTTGATCACGCGCAGCTCCTGCACGCGCGGGGTGATGGCAGCCACGACCTCGGCGAGGTTCTGCGCGGTCTGGGTGGTCTGCACAACCAGGCCCACCTTGCCCTTGAGCGGCAGCGCGTCCGCATCGGCAGCGCAACTCACGACCTGCGCGTTATCACCAGCGTGGCCCAGGATGCCCTCCACCTCGGGATGGCCCGGCTCGCCCACGACGAGTACGCGGTAGCCCTCGCGCACCAGCCGCTCGGCGGCCACGTGGACCTTCTTGACGTAAGGGCAGGTGGCGTCGACGACGTTAAGGCTACGCTTGCGGGCAGCATCGATGACCTGCGGCACCACGCCGTGGGCGCGGATGATTACGGTGCCCGACGCTGCGTCGTCCAGGGTTTCGGCCAAGCCAACGCCTGCCTCAGCGAGCTCGCGCACCACGATGGGGTTATGGATGAGCGGACCCAAGGTATGGACCTGAGTGCACTCCCCTGCCTGCGGCGCGGCGGCCAGCGCCATATCGAGCGCACGCTGTACGCCGTAGCAAGTGCCGGCGTGGGCGGCGATCTCGATGGTAGGCGCGGTTGCCTGGTCGGACGCGGTCGCGGCAGTGTTCGTCACGTTCTCGCTCATGGCTAGAACCTGCCCGGATGCTCGGCGCACAGCTCGTCTCGCATGGCGTAGACGCGGTTCATGGCCTCGGACTCAAACCATTCCAGGCGCTCCGTGCGCTTAAGCCCGGCCGGTGCGTCGGAAAGCGAGACGGCCTTGCCGGCGCGGATCCAGCACTTCTTGGGACGCATGATCTTTTTGCCCGCGGGCGTGATGTCGGACCAGCCGCAGATGGCGAGCGGGTTCACAGGAGCCTTGCCCATCTGAGCGATGAGCGCAAAACCGCCGTGGACCTCGGGCTTGATCTCGCGCGAGCGGATGCGCGTGCCCTCGGGGAAGATCAGGACGTCCTCGCCGCGCTGCAGCGCATGCTGGGCGGCGCGCAGGCACTTCATATCGGCAGTGCCGCGCTCCACGGGGATGCCGCCAACGCGGCTAAAAGCCCAGCGCACAATCTTGCTCTTGGCGAACTCGGACTTAAAGATGGGGCGAATGCGGCGGCCGCCAAAGAATAGCGCCGTCTCCACGGCCAAGAGCTCAGCCATCGAGGTGTGGTTGCAGATGACCACGCTGCCGCGGCCTTCCTGGCGCTCAAACAGCAGGTCAGCGTCCTCGACCTTCCAACGCCACATGAGCTTGGAGAAGACCCACAGGATGCCCATGACTACGACGACGGTGCCGCGGATGAGCGCTGGGAACTCTGCGTAGGGGGCGTTGTAATAGTCCTCGGGCGTCTGTTTAAACAGGCGCATGGGCTACCTCCTTTGGTTGATGAGGTCCTCGATAATGCGGACGACCTCGTCGATGGTATGGGCGGTGGAGTCGACGTGCACGGCGTCCTCGGCGGGCACGAGCGGGGCGACGGCGCGGCTGCTGTCGAGCTTGTCGCGCTGCTTAAGGGCGTCGAGGGTATCGTCGACTTCGGTCTCGAGTTGCGCGGGCGTGAGCGGCTGAGCATCGTTTTGGTGACGCTGCAGCACGCGGCGGCGGGCGCGCTCGCGCGGGTCGGCGGTCAGGAAGACCTTGACCTGCGCGTTAGGGAACACGACGGTTCCGATGTCGCGACCCTCGGCCACGATATCGCGGTCCTCGGCGGCGCGGCGCTGGTGGATGAGCATGGCGGTGCGCACACCCGGGTAGGCCGAGACTTTGGACACGTTGGCGTCGACCTGCGGGGTGCGAATGGCGGCCGAAGCGTCCTGGCCGTCAATGGTCAGGCGCGTGTCCTCGCCGGTGCCGTTGGTAAAGCGAATCTCGATCTGCTCGGCGAGGGCGTCGATGGCCGCCTCGTCGTCTAGATCGATGCCGCGGTCGAGCGCGGCGAAGGTGACGGCGCGATACATGGCGCCCGTGTCGAGCTTGTTAAAGCCCAGCTGGCGGGCGATCTCCTTGGCGATGGTGGACTTGCCGGAACCGGCGGGGCCGTCGATGGCGACGATCATGCAATGCTTCCTTTCGATGGTTGACGTGCTGGTATGGTTCGCGTGCGCTGGGGCGCGGCGGGTTGCCTAGCCTGTGTAGCGCTCGCGGTAGGTGTTGCGCTTTGGTGCGGAGCCGTGGCTGCCGTGGTGACGCGTGCGGCTGGCGGGCGTGTCTTGGGGCTTGCCGCCGTTGCGCTTGGCGCTCGCCTGCTTGGGCGGGATGCCGCCGGCCTTGAGGATCTGCACCTCGCGGTCGGTGAGCTCGCGCCACGAGCCCTTGGCCACGTCCTTGAGCTCCAGGCCGGCAAAGTTGCAGCGGTGCAGACGAATCACCGGGTGGTGGATCTTGCTTAGCATGCGCTTGACCTGATTTTTGCGGCCCTCGCGGATAATGACCTCCACGGCTGTGGTGCCGGGCTTCACACCTTGCGGTGCCACAGCCTCGGCTTCGCGCGCGTTGATGACGCGGCAGATCGCCGGCTGGCACAGGCCGTCGTCGAGCTCGATGCCACGGCGGAGCGGCGTGAGATCGAGCTCGGTCAGCGTCCCGTCAACGAGCGCCTGGTAGGTCTTGTAGACGTGCTTGCTGGGGTGCAGCAGGTCCTGCGACAGGTCGCCGTCGGTGGTAAAGAGCAAAAGGCCCGTGGTGTCGCGGTCCAGGCGGCCCACCGGGAAAAGTCCCGGAAAGCGGTCGCGGGGGACCAGGTCGGCCACGCAAGGGCGCTCCTGCGGATCGCTCATGGTGGTGAGGTAGCCGGTCGGCTTGTAGAGCATCAGGTACACGGCGCCCTGGTTGAGCTTGACGGGCATGCCGTCGACCTCGATATGGTCGCGGTCGACGTCGACCTTGGTACCTAGTTCGGTCGCGACCTGGCCGTTGACGGTCACGCGGCCGGCGGTCATCAGGTCCTCCGAGCCGCGGCGGCTCGCCACGCCTGCGCGCGCCAAAAAGCGCTGCAGGCGCATGGTGTGCGGATAGACGGGCTGGGTGTCGGTTGCGGGTATTGCGTTGCCCATGGCGCGCGTCTCCCCTACTTCGTTAGTCCTCGTCATGCATATCCTCCGAGGTCTCGTCGACGACCAGGGTTTCCAAGTCCTCGACCACCTCAACATCTTCAACATCGGTATCGAGCAGTTCGCGCTCTTCGTCCAGGTCCTCGGCCTGCTCCTCGAGCGTGGACTGAATGCTGCGGCCGCTCAGACGCTCGCGGATAAACTGACGCGACTGCTCGTCGGGGGCAAACTGCTCCAGGTCGGGCAGGTCGCGGGTGGAGCGCAGACCGAACTTTTCCAAGAAGGCGTTGGTCGTGCCGTAGATGATGGCCTGACCGCGCTGGGGGTCGCGGCCGAGCTCGCGCACCAGACCTTTGTCCACGAGCGACGCGATGACGCCGTCGGAATTGACGCCGCGGATGCCCTTGACCACCTCGCGCGTCACGGGCTGGTGGTAGGCGATGACTGCCAGTGTTTCGAGCGCGGCCTGCGACAGCTTTTGCGTGTCCCAGCTCAGCACATAGGCCTCGACCACGTCGTGGTAGGCGGGGTGCGTAAACAGGCGCCAGCCGCCGGCGACCTCACGCAGCTGAAAGCCACGGTTGGCCTCCTCGTACTCAACCTTGAGCTCGGCGAGCAGCGATGCGCACTCGCCGGGGGCGATATCCAGTGCGCCGGCGAGCGCGGGCGCACTCACCGGGTCGCTCGACACTAGCAGCAGCGCCTCGAGTGCGCCTTTGAGGCTGTTTGCCTCCAGCGTGGAAAGGGTTGACATGGTTGCCGCTCCTATTCGGTGAGCTCGGGGCCCTCGCCGGGCACGTATGCCTCGGCGCCCTCGACTCGGTTGATGCAGATGGTTCCAAAGATCTCGTCCTGGCTCAGCGTGAGCGAGCCGCGCTTGGCGAGCTCGAGCATGGCCAGAAAGGTAACGACGAGCTGCTCGGTGGTGGCATCGCCGTCCAACAGCTCGCGGAAGGTGCAGGTTTGGTGCGCCATGGTAAAGCGGTCGACTGAGGCCACGGTCAGGTCGAGCGGTACGCGATGCGGCGCCACGTGCTCGGCCTCCAGTAAGAAGGTCTGGCGCTTGCCGTCCAGGTCGGCACAGATGACGGCCAGGCCGCGCAGGGTGATGCCAGCTAGGTAGTCGGGCATGAGCCCCAAAAACTCGGGGTCAGGTCCGGCAACGCGCGGGTGCATGCGGCTTTCGGCCTGCATACGCGCGCCAAGGGCCGCAGCCGCGCCCTTAAACTGCTTGTAAGCGATCAGGCGCTGAATCAGGACCTCGCGCAGGGCATCGCCGTCGAGCGCGCTGAGTTCCTCGAGGTCTTCGTCGAACTCGTCATCGTCGTCATCGACTTTGCGCGGGGCCTCCTGCGGTACCAGAGAGGCGGCCTTAATGTCCAAAAGGGTTGCCGCGACTAGCAAAAAGTCGCTCGCCACGTCCAGGTCCAGCGCCTCGATGCGTTCGGCCTCGGCAAGGTACTGCTCGGCCACCTCGCTGATGGAGATAGCGCCGATATCTACTTTTTGGCGGGTTACCAGCTGCAGCAGCAGGTCGAACGGTCCGCTGTAGACCTGCGTCGACACGCGATACGACATCTTCGACCTCCTTTGACGGCGCCTTCGCGGCGCGGTTTGGGTGCATATTACGACCGTTTTGCACGGTCGACCTGTAAGTTTACCTTAGATGCCGGCGATTGCGAAGTTGAGCAGCTGCTCAGCAAGCGGATACACGGTAACGTCGAAATAGCGGCCGATCACGTCGATGCCGGTCCACATGGGCAGTAGATACAGCACAATGATGAGGATGGGCATGGCGTATTGCTGCAGGTGGTAGTAGTTGTTGAGCGCCTTGCCTTTGAGGAACGGCACGATGATCGACGAGCCATCGAGCGGCGGGATCGGGATGAGGTTGAAGAATGCGAGTGACAGGTTAACCACGATAAACGTGGCGCCGAAGTTCATGATCTGTGACGCCAGGGCAAAGGAGATGCCGGTGTAGAGGTTGCCGTACGCCACGTGCATGAGTGCCGCGGCAAGGCACGCGAGTGCGATGTTCGACGCGGGGCCGGCCGCGCTCACCAGGACCTCGTCGCGCTTGGGGTGCTTGAGGTTGTTGAGGTAGACGGGCACGGGTTTGGCGAAGGCGAACACCGGGCCGCCGGCCGCGAGCATGAGCAGCGGCAGGATGATGGTGCCAAACGGGTCGATATGGTTAAGCGGGTTGAGTGACACGCGGCCGCGCGAACGGGCCGTCTTGTCGCCGAGCGCCCAGGCCGCGGCGGCGTGTGCGCTCTCGTGGATCACGATGCCCACGATGACGGCGACGGCGCTGGCGAGCAGGTTCATGAGGTAGCTGCTGGACATAGCGCTCCCCTAGCGGACGCGGCGCGAGGCGCGCGTGAGCAGGTAGTCGATCACAAACAGGATCACGGTGACGATGGCGTAATCCAGGCGGAACACGCCGCCAAAGGGCGACGTGATGACGCCATAGCCGGCGATGGCGCTCGGCAGTGCGCGCGAAAGCTCAACGACAAAGCCTACGATCTGCAGCTTGGCGGTGAGGCCGCTAAAACACAGCAGCACGGTCATCGCGCTCATAAAGATGCCGCAGATGCGACAGGCGATGGCGATGATGCTCATCGCCACGGCAGCGGCCTTACGAGAGTTCACGCGCGGTCTCCTCTTCGATCTGGGTGGAAAGCTCCAGCCATTCGTCCTCGAGCTTGGGCAGCTCTTGCTTAAGGCCGTTATATTCCCCCAGCGCGGCGTTGAACTTGTCTTGATCGGCATAAAGCTCTTCGCTTGCCATCAATTCCATAAGCTCGTCATAGCGGGCGCGCTTTTTGTCGAGCTCCGTCTCGATCTTCTTGAGCTGGTTACGCACGCCCTTGAGCTTTTTGTTGAGCGCAGCGCGGGCTTGGGCCTCGGCGCGCTTTTGCTCCTTGGTCTTTTTGCCCTCGGCAGGCTTGGGGGCGGCGACGGGGGTGTCGGCCTGGGCGGCGCTGGCCTTGGCGGACTTGGTCGTGGCCGGCGCGCTCTCCGTGGACGCCTCGGCGGCGGCGCGGGCTGCGAGGTCCTCGCGCTTGTAGAGGTAGTAGTCGTAGTCGCCGTCGTAGACCGTGACTTGTCCGTCGCGGATGTCGATGACGCGGTTGGCCACGGCGCGCACCAGGTGCTCGTCGTGGCTGATCAGCACGATGGTGCCGGGGAAGTTTTGCAGGGCGTTCTCGAGCATGTCCACCGAGTCGATGTCTAGGTGGTTGGTGGGCTCGTCCAGGCACAGGAGCGCCTCGGGGGCCACGAGCATCTTGGCCAGGGCCAGACGCGCTTTTTCGCCGCCGGAGAGGACGCGAACCTGCTTCTCGATGGAATCGTTGTCGCTAAACAGGAAGGCGCCCAGTAGGCTGCGCTGCTGCGGCACGGTCCACTTGGGCGTGACGGTGTCGATCTCTTGCAGGACGGTGTTGGACTCGGTCATGCCCTCGAGCGCGTGCTGGGCGTAATAGGCCACGCCCACGTTGGTGCCCAGGTCGCGGGTGCCGGTGGTGGGCGGCTCCAGTCCGGCGATGATCTTCATGAGCGTGGACTTGCCGGCGCCGTTGGGGCCGACGAGCGCCACGTGCTCGCCGCGGTAGAGCTTGAGGTCGATATCGCTGTAGATGTGTTTGTTGCCGTAGGACTTGGAGACGCCCTCCAGGCCCACGACCATATCGCCGGAGCGCGGTGGGTCAGGGAACTTAAAGTCGATGTGCTTGTGGCCCTCGGGCAGGATGACGAGCTCCTTTTTGATCTGCTCGATCTTGCGGATGCGCTCCTGAGCCTGGGCAGCCTTGGTGGGCTTGTAGCGGAACTTGTCAACGAAGACCTGCATATGGGCGATGTCGCGCTCCTGGGCGGCGCGCTTGGCGCGCATCTGCTCCAGGTTGTCCTCGCGCTGCTTGAGGTAGCTACTGTAGTTGCCGGTGTAGGTGGTCACGCGGCGGTTTTCGAGAGAGGCGACATGGTCGACGCAGGCGTCCATGAAAGCGCGGTCGTGGCTGACGATGAGGACGGCGCCGTCGTAGTTGGCGATAAAGCCGCGCAGCCACTGGACGCTTTCGAGGTCCAGGTGGTTGGTGGGCTCGTCCAGCAGCAGCAGGTCGGGGTGGCGCAGGAAGAGCTTGGCGAGCGCGATACGCATCTGCCAGCCGCCGGAGAACTCGGAGCACGGGCGCTCAAAGTCGTTGACCTTAAAGCCCAGGCCGGAAAGGATTTTGCGCGCGTTGCTCTCGAGCTCGTAGCCGCCCAGGTGCTCAAAGCGGTCTTGGACTTGGCCGTACTCGTTAAGGAGTGCGTCGACGTCCTTGCCTTGCTCGGAGAGCTCGGTGATCTGGGCCTGCAGCTCGTTGGCGCGCTCGCCCATGCGGCGGATTTCCTTGGCGGCGGCCATGACCTCGGCGAGGATGGTGGTGTCCTTGTGCTCCAGGTTGGTTTCCTGCTCTAGGTAGCCCACCTGGCAGTCTTTTGCGTACTGGACCTGGCCGGCGTCGGGGCTGTCGATGCCCATGATGATTTTGAGCATGGTGGTTTTGCCGGCGCCGTTGGGTCCGACGAGCGCAAAACGCTCGCCGGGGTTGATCTGGAAGGACGCGCCGCTAAAGAGGACGCGCGCGCCGAAGCTTTTTTCGATCTTGTCGACCAGGAGGATCATGGTGCCGCCTTTGACCTTGTGTTCCTATATGAAAAAAGGCCCCAACTTGCGTTGGAGCCTCATTCAATGCTCGGGTGGAGACGAGGGGGATCGAACCCCTGACCTCTTGACTGCCAGTCAAGCGCTCTCCCAGCTGAGCTACGCCCCCGTGCGAAGAAGTACTATACGGGAACTCGGACGGCGATGCAAGGACATTTTTGGAAAAATTTTCGCGAGTGTCGGCGCGCACGGGACCGCGCCAGCCCGCGGGGCGCCTGGCCCCCGCACGGCCCGTACGCCGGCCGACTTGGCGCGTGGAACACGACGCGCCCCGTTCAACAGGGTTTTCCGTGCGCCGCCAGTCCCATTATCGGGTCCGATTGCGAAGCGCCCCTCCCCAGCGCCTCAGAACCATGCCGGTTTACTACGATAAATCAGGAATGTCCAACCGCGCACGCCTTTTCGTGCAACCGGCGGGCTACCTACCTGCGGTTTTGCAAACGGAGAACACACGGTGCTCGGGGGTCGCCGATTCGTCGTAGTAAACCTGCATGGTTTTGAAATGGCATCAGGTTGATTTCACGCAAAAGTGTGTTGGAGCCCTGAATTAAAGGCCTTAAATTTTTAGATCGCGTCTTTTCTGCGACGCGCCTAGAATTGCTGTTGGTTAGCATCGGACTTGATCTTGCGTTGTGCGACTTGCTCGTGCATGGTAGTATTTCACGTCGTGAAGCGAAGAAATTAGGTCTGAGTTGCCTTTGTTAGAATTGCATTCACCGTTCATAAGGGCTCTTGGCGCAACGGTTAGCGCAGGGGACTCATAATCCCTGGGTTCTGGGTTCGAATCCCGGAGGGCCCACCAGAGAGTTTTAAGGCCGGGCATTACGCCTGGCCTCTTTGTTATTGGCGCTGCGGACTAGCTTTGCCATCCACAGACGTAAAGTTATTAACATTCATATTCATGATTAACAATGGATATGTAGCCAAGATGCTGCCCAGCCAACAGATGTGTAAATCGATTAATATGAAAATAGGCCCCAACTTGCGTTGGAGCCTAGTTCAATGCTCGGGTGGAGACGAGGGGGATCGAACCCCTGACCTCTTGACTGCCAGTCAAGCGCTCTCCCAGCTGAGCTACGCCCCCGTGCGAAGAAGTACTATACGGGAACTCGGACCACGATGCAAGGACAATTTTGGAAAAGATTTTACGGTGCGTGGAACGGCGCGGGGCCGAAGGGACACACGATGCCCGAAATAGCCCGCGGGGCGCGCCCCAGGTGCCGCCGGCCAGAACAAAGCAATCCGCGGTGCTTCCGCGGGAGGGTTTCGTCTGAGCCCCTCTCCGCGCCTTCGGGTCAATTTACTGAACCGTGCGCAGCTCGCGCCAGCTGGTCGCTTCATAAACGGACCGGTTTACTACGACGATTCCCGGATTTCCGAACTCACGCTTACTTTCGCATAACGGGCAGGCGATCTACCTGCGGTTTTACGAGCGGCGAATTCGGTGTGCTCAGCCACACTCAATCCAACGTAGTAAACCGGCATGGTTTTAAAATGGCACTTAATTACTAACAGCATATAAAGTATTAAAATTGCTCACATTGAAATTATTACTTACCAATACCAAGCCAATTGCACAGAACGTTGGCCCGCAATCTGGTCTCAGCGCATCTCATCGCCTCGGTTTTTGGTTTGTAGCACAACTCCAATCGCTCACACACACTGTGAATGATGGCATCAAGCTGATCGTGATCATTGAGCATGTCATGGGTTACAAGAAATACGTCGTATCCCATGCTTTGCAATGCTGTCATTCGGGTGGCATCGTGGTCAAGCACAGCGCCCGATCCATGAATAACCTCACCTTGAAGTTCGATAATCACGGCCTTCATTGTTATTGGGTTTACGATGACGATATCGCCGTAACAGATTTTCTGACCTGCGATTTTCCGAGCTGAATTCGACAGCGGTGTTAGGTCGTTGACGAATATGTTTTTAAACTCCGCTCCGCCGGCACGCCTCGGATGACTCAGCAAAATGATTCCAGCAACTTCTAGCGGGGATGCAGCAATACCCATTACCTGCTGTGCGGCTTCGCAGAATTGTTTTCCCCACATCTCGCCCTTAACCTTCGCCGCAAATCTATGTAATTCTTCTATTTCAATAAGAGGCTTTCTCATCCAAAGCGATGTGCCCTTTCCGTTAGTTTTATTTCCGAATCCGTCATCCCGCTGCCCACTTTGATCATGCTCGCTGTCCTTCTGGTGCACCCGAGCATAGACTCGCTTCCATGGGGCCTCGTCTTGGTTTTCGTCTAGTTCAAAAAGACTTTCTGTGGTGTACTGCTCTTCTTCTGATTTTGCTTGCTCAAGTGCCATGTCGACCGCGGGCGATGGTTTAAAAACCGAAAACCATCCGCAGAGCTCGTACATGGCCAGAACCAGGTCGCATGAAGAAACGCTTCGAGTCATGGTGAATAGCGTATGAAGAGGGTCTGTGACGCTAAAGCCCATGCCCGTGTCGATCGAGACCTTCTCTGTATAGGCGCTGTTCCATCGGATGGTCCGTCTTGTCTCGGAATGTAGGTTGCTTCGAGTTGATGCTGCTGTGATGACTGGGGTCTCGAGGACGTCGGTTACGAAAGGGGCTTGGGATAGAGCTCGCCAGCCTTCTTCGGAGTTGGGTTTGCGCGGGTAGAGGTCGCGCACCTGCGGTGGGCAGCGCCAATAGCGGAATGCGGTGTTTGCGCAGACGATTTCGTCCATTTGCGCCTCCCCTGGTATCGGCCGTAGACCGTGCGGTTGTGGTCGTGGACGATTATCTACCGGGGCATCATGCGGGTAAGTACCGGAAGCTGACCAAACGCTGACCAAAAGCTTGACGCAATCCGTTGAAAAGCCGCCATAGGCATGAACGCGCTGGTACAAGCTGTGAGCCAGCGGTCTCTGTCTCCACAATTGCACATAGATTACGCAGGGAATTCAATGAATGAACGCAGACGCATTTTGCAAAACGCGCAATGACGACACCTAAGGTGAACTGCGTAACATATAACGCCTTAGGTAACTTCGCTTCAATTTTGGTGTCAAAAAGAAAAAGGTCAGAGGCTTAACACCTCTGACCTGTGCTTTAGATGGTGGGCGATACAAGATTCGAACTTGTGACCCCATCCGTGTGAAGGATATGCTCTACCCCTGAGCCAATCGCCCGTCGCCTTTCGGCAAAAGAGATACTAACATAGCCGCGCGCGGTTTACCAAGAACTTTTTGCCCTCGATTTTAAATTCGTGGGTGCTAGCCAAGCCAAAACAACCAAGACAATCGGCAAAACCGCAGTTAAGCCACCCTTTATCGCTTAATCCACGAGGTCTCGGGACGGCAGATAAGTCGAGCATTGTTATAGGCCATGTCGAGCGTGAGGCAGGTGCGCGCGGCGTAGAAGCCGTCCTCGCGCTGGATGGTCAGCGCCAGTTCGGGCTTGTCGCCGGTTAGGCACAGCGGCAGCAGCAGTTGGATCCGACCGCCGTAGAACTGCGGCACGGCGAGCGTGTAATTGGCGGCGGCGCGGCGGGCGGCCTCGACGACGGCTCCCTCAAAGGCGCGGCGCAGCAGCAGCGAGTTGCCCTCCCCCATCAGGCTGGCGGGAATACGCGTGAGGTTCTCCTCGTCGCCCAGAATGTGGTCGATGTTGGAACGGATGGGCAGGCGGTAGTCAAAGACCAGCTCGGAGGGGTCCTCGGCAAAGCGCACGCGGCACGGCAGGTATTCAAACGAGACCAGCATGGGATCGCTTTCCTTAAAGAAACCCTTCAAAAACCAGCGCTGGCGCGCATCGGGCTTGGTGTTGGGCTCAAACAGACCGTAGATGGTCTCGTAGCGGCGCGTGTACAGGCCGGTGTTGAATAGGCAGCGGTCGTCGTCGAACACCAGCGGCAAGTTGGACGGGGCGGTCTGGTCCACGTCGCGCTCGGTCAGGAACACCGCGCGGCTAAACGAAAACGACAGGTAGTTTTTGAGAATGCGGTTGCCGGGACCCCAGTCCTCGGGGTCGGCGAGGTCGACCAGGCGGTCGTAGCAGGGCTCGTGGCAAAACGCAAAGTCGTAGACATTGCTGCACAGGGTGCTAGGGAGTTCCATGTGGCGTCCAATCAAGATAATGGCAGGCGTGCGGATGCTTTGATTTTATACGTGCGACGGATCGCCCGTGCCCACAACGCAACCGCGGCGCAGCTCGTCGGCGAGTTCTTCTCGCGTGCGGTTTCCGGAAACAAGGTCCTGGATCCATGCAAAGTACTGGTTGTCTTTGGGCTCGGGGCTGTCAGACAGCGCGTCCAGTGCCGTCTTCTAGCTGAACATAGCTCCATAGCATTGCTACCTCGTTTACGATTTTTTGAGTTAAAAGCCTGCCCCTAACGCGGGATGAATCACACTAGTTACCCGATCCAAATACGTCATCTACAAGATTAGGCAAGTCTGTCCATACTTGATAGGCGGCAACGTTGTCCGGATTCGTTTCTCTTGCACGACGTTTATTATCCGTATTGTGCTTTGCGGCATTGGTCAAAGCCTGGGCCTTGTTGCCGTCAATCATTTCGAGATTTACCGACTTGAACTTTGACGCGGAGGACCTGTTGGGGTCAGTAGATTTTAGAATACCAAGGTCGCGCGCTCTTTTCTCACATTGTGGCGTCGATGCAAAAGTTTCCGGGCATGGTGAGACATGATCGATAAGCCATACTTCAAAACATGGATTAGAGATTGCGAGCCTAACTCCCTTTGTCTTTGCTTCTCGTTCTGCTGCGGCTAGGTTTCTGAACTCATCTGAATCGACCACGATCCATGCGGAACTCAATGCTTCGATTTCGCCTGCTTTAACGGCCTTTTTATCTGAATCGAGCTCTCGCGAAAGCTGCTTGGCCACCTTCAAAGGGTCTCCGTCAATATGCCGATACAGCACGCTTCCGCGAACGTCCATTTCAGTAATAAGGAAGTTAAAATATTCGGTTTCGGTCACCTTTCCATTGGACACAATTAGGTGGCGCTTTCGCTTGGCTCTTGTCTGCTTTTTGCGGCCGCGAGCAAGCCCTCTCCTTTCTGCCTTAGCCATTTATGTCAGCGCCTTCCTTCATGAGTTGGGCCACAAGTTGATGAAAACTTGGGTTGGGCAGCGGCACATAGACACCGTTTAAGTAATTGCGCCCCAGATTCTCATTTGCACGAGGCGAATACTCCATCGCAGCAATTAATTGCGAAGCACCTTCAGAGTCCTTTTCCACAAACCAGACCTGGTCACGTTCAAGCACCTCTTCCATGGGGCTGGTTCGCGTCATCAAGGTGACATCATGGGTCGAGAAGATTAGCTGCGCGCCCTTTGGATTTGTGTCGGGATCGGCGAACAGTGAGACGAAGTCGCGCAGGAGCGTAGGATGAAGGCTCGAATCAAGCTCGTCAATTACTGTTGTGGCCCCACTGCTTAAAGAACGTAAGGCTACCGAGAAAAACGCCAGCGCAGCTTTTGTGCCCTCCGATTCATGGGCGGAGCCCAGCCAAAAGCCATCTCCCGAGCCTTTATGGTGGAAGAACAGGTCATAAGCGAACGACAATTTAAAGTCTTCTGTAATTTTATTACGTGCCTCTTCCGGAATCTCATCGAGTCCAATGAGTGAGTCTTTTAAACCCATGACGCCTTCCGATTGACGGACATCTATGCCGTCAATTCCGATATCAGCATATTTAATGAGCTGAGATAGCATCTGAGCTCGAGCGTCATCGTTGATAAACAGCTTTTTTATGGTGGCGAGTTCTGCTAGATAATGCGTTGCATCATAGAGATTGATGTCATTGGCAAGAGCTGTGAATGCGGGTTGAATTACATCACTTCCAGCCGCCGCTGCGGCAGATAAGAACAAAGAATTATTGCGCGTGATATCCCAAAGTTGTTTTTTTGCACCTGTAAAGGTACTACCAAATTTAATTGACTGTTCCCCGTTTATCGAAGAGCGGTCATAGAGAAGGGACGGCTGTTTTGATCGATACACAGTGAGGTTCTCATATGTAACCTCATTTTTGTTCACACCAAATGAAAACTCATACTTTAAGTTGCTAGCGATAAAATCTATCGAGAATTCTGTGTCACTTGATCGCGATTCCGAGTCAAGTAAAAAGGGGACGATGGGTATTTGAGAATTCGCATCGCCTGCCGCATAACCTGTACGAATAAAGTAAGAGACAAAGTAAAGAGCATTTAGGAAATTTGATTTGCCTGACGCGTTTGCGCCGTAAACCGCAGCCACTCGCACAGGCCCAAGTTCCTTTTTGCTCGAAATCGGTTCAAACGAGAACTGTTGAGCATCTCGAAAGCTCTGAAAGTTCTTAAATGAAAAATTGAGAATCATCGTCAGAATCCTTTTCACAAAAGCCGACGCCCATGACATCCTTTAATTACAACGACAATTATATTGTTTTAAAACCAATATTTGTTAGTTATGAACAAATATTGGTTTTAAATCGAGATATAAAACGAAAAGTTTAAATCGGTCTTGTAGATAGGGGCGTTAATGCGCGTTGGTACAGTTGCCAGAGATGGGTGACGAATCCGAGCAAAGCGAATGCTCAGTCTTTCTTTAGCGAATCGAAGTCAATCAGCTCTAGCTGCTCGACGAACTTCTCGAGATACGAGGCGACTTGCTCGTTGTTCACGAATAAAGATCTGTCCTGTGTCAGCTTGCCCGACTTATAGGACGGATATCGGAGGCTGATGCCGTTGTCGTCGATGTCGGCAATGCTGTTCACGAATGCCCCCATATTCTTGATGACCTGTCGGTCCTCGCGCCCCCTTTGTTCCGGAAACCGCGAGAGCAGGGAGTTCCAGAGTCCTGAGAGGCCGTGGTTCCCCTTCGGCTCACGGCCGCACTTCCTAATCGCCCGCTTGATAGCGAGTTCCATACAGTGCCTCGTGAGAAATAGCACAGGAATCGCGTAGGAATGATTTAGTATCACGTACATGCTTGGCCTATCGATAGCCGTCCTGCCGGCTGCGGCCAACACCTTGGCAGCATTGAGGAATGAGCGGATGAACTCGTCTTCGAACATCTGGTCCTTGAGCTCAGGCTTCATAAGAGCAGACAAGTCAAGCAGCGAGAAGCTGTTGAGCGTCGGGTCTTCCAGGCCCTTCATCTGCGGCTTCATCGCGCGGCTCTTTTCGTATTTGGGGAAGACATGGTTCTTGAACGCGTCGCCCATCTAGAGCACCTCCCCGGTGGTCACTACCATCTTCGCCTCCCGACCGTCGGTCAATGAACACGGTCACGGGCTCGCCCTTGGTCTTCGTGACGATAGTCATGAATCACATGTCTATTTTATTTGCTACAAATGACTATGATTCGGATTAATTTGAACAGCTTGTTTCCTGCTCTTGGTCCGCTTCGGCGGCTTGGGGTGGTGCTGCACTGTCTATCTCAGAGTCCAATAATCACACTCTAGTGATTGAGGTCTGCATCAGCAAAAATAATAAACCCCGTGAGCAAGCTCGTTCCATTTTTGCTTAAGAAAGGCCTCATTTGTAACAACCCATTCAGAAGCCAATTTCATTTTCTTGGAATTGATGTTTCCGGTGATCACTTTACCTGAGGGTATTTCAAGAACAACTTCTTTTTGCTGATATTGAGCATGTAGGTGAGGCTTGTTGTGGCCGTTTTCGGAAGTGTGAATGATAAATTTAATCCCATTTTCCTCCCCAACACGTCCTCGCTTCGAGATGTAGTCGAATATGCATTGCCATTCACGCATTTCTGGAGCTTGAAAGTGTAACCAAACGGCCATTGTCTCCCCTTCATGTTCGGCATGTTGCTTTGCAGTCATGTTAGACGGATGAAGTCAACGTCACATTATTAGGCTATTTCATTTAAGATATTAACGAAGTCAGCTCTACGGTTTGCGTTGCTTTTGCTGCACTCGAGTGGCGAGCCATAGATTCGATGGCAATCTTGCTTTCAAGAATTCAACCCGTCAATCAATGCTCTCATCGTGGAGTCCAGTATTTTGAGTAGTCAATTCGCGATGAGCGGCGAGTAGCAAGTAATGAATGCTCGGGCACTGTGCTCTTTTGAAAAACGAGCGCCTCAGCAGCGATGTACGGCGCACAAAAGTGCTGATCCCAGCAGGAATAGCGCTAAGGAGGCAGCGATCCAGTTGCTGTCGCCGGTCTTGGGGAGCGTCGGCGTCGTAGCCGTTGCGGATTTGGGCATGGTCTTCTTGGTGGCTGTGGTCTTGGTCGCCGTCGTCTTGGTTGTCGTGCTTGTCTTGGGAGTCGCGGCTGCCGGCTTCACTGCGGAGTCCGTCGCCGGTTCCGCACTAGGTTGCCCCGCAGCGGGATCAGCGCCATCAGCAGTCTCGCCCGTCCCGTCACCCGCCACGTCGCGCCCGTCCGTCTCCACCGCCGGCGGCGTGGCCACATCGGGCTCAACCACCACATGCGGTGCCACCGCACC
>CABPDL010000016.1:0-38640 GCA_902406375.1 uncultured Collinsella sp. | reverse complement strand
CGATTCAATCTCGAAAACAGCATTGCCCAGTTGACAAAACTATAGGAACACCCCCTCAATACGACAGCTCAAAAACCCACCGTTCGCAGAAGATAAGCCGCGCCCCAATACCGTTGCCCGAAGTTTCGAGCGTATATGGCGTCCGCTATGCCATCATGCGCGTATGGGAATCGTTCTGTCACATACCACGGCACGCGCTGTATACCAAACAGTCAACTCGCTCGCAAGCCACGCGACCGATCCCATATCTATGGAAAAGATCAAGGTGTCTGCGCCGACCACGTCCAACCTGGAAGCGGCGCGAGCATGGCTCAACAGAAAGAATGTCGATTCTGAAAGCATCCATGTGCTGACGTTTTCCAATAATGCCAAAAGGCACCGCAAGGGCTGCATCTGCCACTGCACGCGCTATACGTTTGATGCAGAAAGCTACCTAGAACTCGAGCCGAACGTCTACATCGTCGATATCAAGCTGTGCGCGTTAGAAGCAGCAGCCGACCTCAACCTTTCGGAGCTCGTTGAGTATTACTTTGAAATCTGCGGCTCCTACGCGCTTGGAACGTCCGACGAAACTCAATATCGCGAGCGCCCAGCCCTAACCAGCGTTGAAGAGCTCAGAGCCTTCTTTTCAGAGGCATCGGGGTATCGTGGATCTAATAAAGCACTTAAGGCACTTTCTTATGTACGCGAAGGCTGTCGCTCCCCACTCGAAACGGCGTTTGTCATGATGCTGACAATGCCCAAGTCAATGGGTGGCTTAGCCATACGCGCTATCAAAACGGACTATCCGATCCCAGTCCCCAAAAGATACGCCGCCCTAACGCGACGGACGGTTTTCTACCTCGACGCGCTGCTCGAAAATTCGATGACCGATATCGAATACAACGGCTTTTACCACGACGAGCCCGAACAGCAATCAATTGACGAGGAACGCCGAAACACGCTGCGAAACATGGGATATGCCGTTATCACAGTTAGTCGTCATTCGTTTTTCAAGCAGTCCGCTTTTAGGCGGGTCATGGAAGCGATTCGCATTCGCGAGAAGATATGGCCCGGTCGACTCCCGGATAACTTCGCCATCCTGCAAGAAACTCTTCGTCAATTTGTCTTGCGGCGCTACTTCGAATACGGTCGCCGCGTCCTGGAGACACTCAAAGAAGAAGAGGCCGCCAAGCGCGAAATTGCAAGCCAATATCCGCAAGCTGATGACCCGAGCATCAACGATGTGCCAGAACCCGACGACATGCAACACGTCGGGGCCCTTGCTGAGGAAATCAATGGGCCTTGGGAATGCGACATGTTCGCAAAAATCGATGAAAACCGCACGGAAGACGACACGATTATTGATCTAATTGAGAATTCGCTCTTCTAAAGGCGATCTCTGCGGATGTCCACCTACATTTTTCGACTTATTCGGCCACCGATGTGCCAGATTGGCTGCAGCAATGCTCAATATAACTTTAGATAAAACTGATTCTGCAGGAACTCCCGTAGAGGAAGAACTGATTCTCGCGGTATTTAACACGATAAAGTACAAATATGAACAGTTCTAATGCTTCTCAAGGTGGCTTTCTTAGCATGCTGGCCGAACATCTCGAAATATGTTGGCGAGCATTGCGTCGATGTCTCCCAACCCGCAGAAAATCGCAGAGGCGGCAAGCAGTCATCGAAATTAACGTAAATAGTATTGACATATGAACATGCGCTCATATAATCGGAAGTAAGTTATATGAGCGCATGTTCATATGAAAGGATGTTGCAATGAGCAGCCACGCTGATGAAACAAAGACTGGCATCGAGGCCACCGAGCTGATCGTCCCCACCACCTGCTCGCCCGAGGACCTTCCCGACGAGGAGCTTCTCTACGACCTTGCCGACCTGTTCAAGGTCTTCAGCGACACCACGCGCATCAAGATTCTCTATGCCCTCATGGGTCGCGAGCTCTGCGTGGCTGACATCGCCGAAGCGACCGCGACCTCGCAGTCTGCGGTGTCGCACCAGCTGCGCACGCTTAAGCAGTCGCACCTGGTCAAGTTCCGCCGCGACGGCCGCAACATTCTCTACTCGCTTGCCGACGATCACGTCTACACCATGCTTAACCAGGGCATGAGCCATATCTGCGAATAGCAATCAACCACGGTATCAGCGCGGCCGGCACCCAGACCGCTAACACAGGGAAAGGAACCCACCATGAAAAAGCAGTTTAAGCTCGACGAGATCGATTGCGCCAACTGCGCGCGTGAACTTCAGGACGAGCTGGCTAAGCTCGATGGCGTCAAGTCCGTTTCGGTCAACTTTATGACCCAGAAGCTGACGCTCGAGGCCGACGACGCCGAGTTCGACGAGGTCCTGGACCGCGTCGTTGAGTTCACCGCCGATGCCGAGCCGGACTGCGAGATCATTCTCTAACCCGCGCATACGTTGACCTGTAAGGCCGCGCTTGCCGCGGCCTTTGCTCGCGAAATTATATGAGCAAGTGTTCATACACTCAAATGGGAGGTTTGAATCATGGCGGCCGCCGATTCCAAAAAGAAAAAGAAGAAGCGCAAGAAGAAAGAGTCCCTTGAGCATAAGCGCAACCGCATCCTGGTAGCACTGGGCATTTTTGCCGTTGTTTATGCCCTCGACGAGCTCGGCGCCCTCACTATCGCATTTGGGGAGCCCGGCAACATCTACGCCAGCTTTGTGCTGTTCCTCGTGCCGTTTTTGATTGCCGGCTACGACGTACTGCAAAAGGCATTCAATAACATCCGCCGCGGCAAGGCCTTCGACGAGAGCTTCCTCATGGCCGTCGCGACCATCGGCGCGTTTGCCATGGTGCTCTTCCCCGACACCGACCCGCACATGGCCGAAGGCGCCGCTGTCATGCTGTTCTACCAGGTCGGCGAGTTGTTCCAGGCATACGCCGTGGGCAAGAGCCGCAAGTCGATCAGTGCCATGATGGACATCGCGCCCGACTACGCTAACGTCGAGCAAGCCGACGGCGCACTCGAACAGGTCTTTCCCGATGACATCGCCGTCGGCACCGTGATCGTGGTCAAGCCCGGCGAGCGCGTGCCTATCGACGGCGTCATCGTCGAGGGCGAAACCCAGCTCGACACCGCCGCACTCACGGGCGAGTCAGTCCCCCGCCCCGCCAAGTCCGGCGACGATATCATCAGCGGCTGCATCAACATGACGGGCCTCATCCACGTGCGCACCACCAAGCCGTTTGGCGAATCCACCGTCGCGCGCGTCCTGGAACTCGTAGAGAATGCCAGCGAAAAGAAGGCGCGCACCGAGAACTTCATCACGCGCTTCGCCCGCGTCTACACGCCCGCCGTCACTGGCGCTGCCGCGGTGCTCGCGCTTGGCGGCGGCCTGGTGACTGGCGCTTGGTCCGATTGGATCCTGCGCGGCCTGACCTTCCTGGTCGTCAGCTGCCCGTGCGCGCTCGTGATCAGCGTTCCGCTGAGCTTCTTTGGCGGCATCGGCGGCGCGTCCAAACTGGGAGTTCTCATCAAAGGCTCCAACTACCTCGAGACGCTCGCCGACGTGGACACCGTCGTCTTCGACAAAACGGGCACCCTCACCAACGGCACGTTCTCAGTCGTCGCGGTGCACCCCGAGGCTGGCTATACCGAGCAGTCGCTGCTCGAAGTCGCAGCCCTTGCTGAGTCGTTCTCCGATCACCCCATCGCGCAGTCCGTGCGCGACGCCTACCAGGGCGAGGTCGACCCCAAGCGCGTGAGCGACTCCGCCAACGACGCGGGCCACGGCGTGACGGCAACCATCGACGGCAAGCACGTCGTCGTTGGCAACGCCAAAATGCTCGCCGCGGCCGGCGTTGAAGCACCGGACTGTGAGGTTGTCGGCACGATCCTCCACGTGCTCGTTGACGGCGTGTACGCCGGCCACATCGTGATTGCAGACACCGTTAAGGCCGATGCGGAGCAAACGATTCGCGACCTGCATGCCGCCGGTATCAACCGCACCGTCATGCTCACGGGCGACCGCGAGGAGGTTGCAGCGTCTGTGGCCAAGCAACTCGGTCTCGACGAGTTCCACGCGCAGCTCCTGCCGGGCGACAAGGTCGAGCGCGTTGAGGCGCTACTCGCGGCCGAAAGTGGCAAGGGCAAGCTCGCCTTTGTCGGCGACGGTATCAACGACGCTCCTGTGCTCACCCGCGCAGACGTTGGCATTGCCATGGGTGCCATGGGTTCCGACGCCGCAATCGAGGCGGCAGACGTCGTGCTGATGGACGACAAGCCGTCCAACATCTCCCGCGCGATCCGCGTGGCGCGCAAGACCATGTCGATTGTTTGGCAGAACATAATCTTTGCGCTGGGCATTAAGCTGCTGATCCTTGTGCTGGCAGCGCTGGGTATCGCCAATATGTGGCTTGCCGTCTTTGGCGACGTAGGCGTGGCGATCATCGCCATCCTGAACGCCATGCGCGCGATGGGTGTCAAGAACCTGTAGCGCCTGCGGTAACGTTGCTGGCGGTTCTTGGGCATCGCTTGCTGGCGGGGTTCCTTGTCTGAGTTGGACTTGGTTGGCGGGGCTACTGGTCCCGGTCGTTGTCCCGTCCCAGCATCGCCCTCAGCTTCTCGAAGCTCTCCTCGCTCAGGCAGTGCTCCATGTGGCAGCCCTCTTGCGACGCGACCTTGGGCGTTACGCCTGCATCCTCTAGCAGCCCTACAAAAAAGCAGTGGCGCTCCCACATTTGACGGGCAACCTCAAGACCGCGTTCCGTCAGATGCACGTCGCGTTTGCCCATCTCCACGTAGCCGGTGCTCTCCAAGGCCGCCATGGCTTTAGAGACGCTTGCTTTGGTTACGCCCAAGTATTCGGCAACGTCGATCGAGCGCACGGTGCCCTGACGTTCCGACAGAACGTAGATCGATTCGAGATAGTCTTCTCCGGATTCACGTAGGGCCATGGGCCGCCTTTCGCGATGGCTTCTAGTTAGCCTTTGGATACTTTTGCTTGATTTACTTTACCGCAAAAGTTGCCCATGTCTTACTACTTTGCCTAAAAGTTAGCCGTGTTTCACAAAACATGCGGGACGAAAACAAAATGGGGACGCCCCGCAAGGAGTGTCCCCAGCTGCCGGCAGAAAAGGAACGTCCCCAGATGCCGAATCCGCAGCTACAGCAGGCCAAAGTGTTTGGCGGCGTTGTAGATGCCGTCGTCGTCCACGGCGGTCGTCACGTAGGTCGCCGCGGCCTTCACGGTATCCTGCGCGTTGCCCATGGCCACGCTCGTGCCCACGGCGGCAAACATCGACAGGTCGTTCTCGCCGTCGCCAAAGGCAATCGCCTCGCTCGCGTCGATGCCCAGGCGCTCCAGCGTCGCCGCCACACCCAGGTCCTTGCCGCCGTTTGCCGGAATAATGTCGCAGAACAGATCGCACCAGCGCGTAGTGAGCGAATGCGACACCGCATCGGTCACGATATGCTCGTCGGCCGGGTCCACAAAGGCGCAGAACTGGTAAACCGGCGCGTCAAAAGCGTGCTCAAACGGTTCCTCGTGGTAGACGATTCCCGCGTTGCTACCGGCCGTCACCACGCGCTCGGACAGGCGGTTCACAAACGAGTTCTCGCCCTGCATGCACAGCGAGTCGTAGCGCCCCTCGGCCACCTGGTCCACGATCACCGCGACGTCGTCCGGATCGATCGGGCAGCTGCGGTAAACCCCCTCGGCATCAAAGCAGTGCTGGCCCGAAAGCGTAATGTACGCATCCCAACCAAGATCGAATAGCCAATCGGGCATCTGATAGGTCGGGCGACCCGTGGCGATCACGCACGCGATCCCCTGCTCGCGAAAGCTGTCGAGCACCTGCTGCGCCGACGCCGGAATCCGATGGGTCTTAAAGCTCAGCAGCGTACCGTCGATATCGAAAAACGCGGCCTTGATCATCCTCGCCTACTCCTCGCCCTCGAGCTTCTCGCTCGCCTCGAGCCACGCCATCTCCAACTCGTCCATGGCGGCGTGGGCCTCGTCGATCTTTGCCTGCTGCTCGCCCAGCGCCGTGTAGTTGGTGGGATCGACCTGGGCCATTGCTGCCTCGGCCTCCTCAACGCGGGCGCGCTGCGTCTCCATTTTGCGCTCGAGCGAGCTCACCTCGCGGCGAAGCTTCTGGCGTTCGGCGTTGGAAAGGCCATTGGGCTGGCCGCTCGACTTGGGCTTTTCGGCCGCAGCCGCCGCGACACCGGTGTCAAACGTGCCGGTCTTGGCGCTCGGCGCACCCACGGGCTCGCCCTCGGCGGTAGCGTTGCACAGGCGCAGGTACTGGTCCACGCCGCCGGGCATATGCGTCAGGTGGCCGTCGAGCAGCGCCCACTGCTGGTCGGTCACGCGCTCCATCAAGAAGCGGTCGTGCGTCACCAGGATCAGCGTGCCGGGCCAGCCGTCGAGCAGGTCCTCGACAATCGCGAGCATGTCGGTATCCAGGTCGTTGCCGGGCTCGTCCAGGATAAGCACGTTGGGCTCGTCCAGGATCGTCAGCAGCAGCGACAGGCGACGGCGCTGGCCGCCCGAAAGATCGCCGATGCGGCTCCAGAGCTGCTGTGTCGTAAAGCCCAGGCGCTCGCAAAGCTTCTCGGGCGAAGTCTCCTTGCCGTCGATGACGTAGTACTTCTTATAGTTGCCGAGCACCTCGCGGATCGTGTCACCCATGTAGGGCTCGAGTTCCTCGAGCTGCTGCGACAGAACGCCAAAGCGCACCGTCTGGCCAATCTTCACACGGCCGCGCGTGGGCTCAATCTTGCCCTGGATCACGTCGAGCAAGGTCGACTTGCCGGCGCCGTTCTCGCCCAAAAGACCATAGCGGTCGCCCGCACCAATGAGCCAGGTCACGTCGTTGAGCACCTGCTTGGGCGCGCCATCGGTATCCGCATAGCCGGCGTCCACGTCGACCACATCGATAACCTGCTTGCCCAGGCGGCTCACGGCCAGGCGCTTGAGCTCCAGCTCGTCACGCACGGGCGGCACGTCGGCGATCAGCTCGCGAGCGGCATCCACGCGAAACTTGGGCTTGGTGGAGCGCGCCTGGGCACCGCGGCTCAGCCACGCGAGCTCCTTACGTGCCATGTTGCGACGGCGCTCCTCGGTAACCGCGGCCATGCGGTCGCGTTCCACGCGCTGCAGGATATATGCCGAATAGCCGCCCTCGAAGGGATCGACCTGGCCGTCGTGAACCTCCCACATGCTGGTGCAGACCTCGTCCAAGAACCAGCGATCGTGCGTGACCACGAGCATCGCGCCCTGACCGCGCTGCCAGCGGGCCTTTAAGTGACGCGCAAGCCAGTTGATGGTGCGCATGTCCAGATGGTTGGTGGGCTCATCGAGCATGAGCACGTCATAGTCGCCGATCAGCAGGCGCGCGAGGTCCACGCGGCGGCGCTGACCGCCCGAGAGCTCGCCTACCATGCCCTCCCAGGGCACATCGCTAATGAGGCCGGCGAGGATCTGGCGCGTACGGGGGCTCGACGCCCACTCGTACTCGGGGGCGTCACCCACAACGGCATGATGCACGGTATCGGTATCGACAAGCTGGTCCTTTTGGCCGAGTAGACCGATCGTGATGCCGCGGCGGTGCGTCACGCGTCCGTCATCGGGCTCCAGCGTGCCGGCGAGCACGCTCAGCAGCGTCGACTTGCCGTCGCCGTTTTTACCGACAATACCAATGCGGTCGCCCTCGCCCACGCCGAGCGTCACGCTATCGAAAATATGCTTGGTGGGAAACTCTAGGCTGACGGAATCGCATCCCAAAAGAATCGCCATATGCCCTGCTCCTTCGTAGAAATTCAACGTTCTCCATGATAGCGAAAACCACCACAAAGGGGACGGGCGCCTTCGTGGTGGTTTTGGGCAAGCGCACCAGCACACGACACAAAAAGGCGGGCCATCTCCCGCAAGAGATGACCCGCCTCTCCAATCAGTCCCGCGGCAACCGTGGCCGCCGCGGGCCTCAAGCATGTCCCGGACTAGGAGAACATGCCGGTGAGGTAATCATTCAGCCGCTTATCCTTGGGCCGTTGGAAAATCTCGTCGGTCTCGTCGTACTCGACCATATCGCCCATGTAGAAAAACGCCGTGCGGTTGGACACGCGCGACGCCTGCTCCATGTTGTGCGTCACGATGACGATGGCGCGGTCGGCCACGATCGACGACATGAGGTCCTCGATCGCCAGCGTCGAGATGGGGTCGAGCGCCGAGCAGGGCTCGTCAAACAGGATTACGTCGGGGTTGAGCGCCAGCGTGCGCGCAATGCACAGACGCTGCTGCTGACCGCCCGAAAGCGCGTAGGCGCTCTTGTCGAGCTTGTCTTTGACCTCGTCCCACAGCGCGGCACCGCGCAGGCTTTCCTCGACCATGCGGTCGAGCTCGTCACGGTCGGTGATGCCGTGGCGCTTGGGCGCAAAGGTGATGTTGTCGCGAATGGACTTGCGGAAGGGGTTTGGCTGCTGGAACACCATGCCGATGGAGCGACGCAGCTCGTACGTGTTCTCGGTCTTGGTGTTCACGTTGCGCCCGCGGTAGTTGATCTCGCCCTCCACGCGACAGCGGCGAATCTCGCGATTCATCAGGTTGAGGCTACGCAAGAAGGTCGACTTGCCGCAGCCCGAAGGCCCGATGAGCGCCGTGATCTCACCCTTGTGGAAGTCGAGCGACGTATTGTGCAGCGCATGGTGGTCGCCATAGTACACGTTGACGTCCTTGGCGGAGAGCACGACCTCGTCGCTCACGGCCTTGCCGCTCACGCGCACGCGCCTCTCGCTCTCCCCCACGCTCGACAGAAAGTCCTGGGGGGTGTCGGGCGTGGCCGCCTCGGTTGCGGGCGTTGCATTCATATCGCTCATTCGGCCGTCATCTTCCTTGCCAGTTGCTTGCCCACGATACGGGCGACTACGTTAAACAGCAGCACGCAAATCATCAGCAGTGCCGCGGTGCCCCAGACGATCTGCTGGGCCTCGGGGCTGCCCTCGCCATAGATCTTGTAGATGTGCACGGCCAGCGACTCGCCGGGACGGAACACGTTCCAGGCGCAGGTGGGGCTCGACAGGTTAAAGCTCAAGAAGTTGAGGCGGACCGGCGAGCTCATGCCCGAGGTAAAGAGCAGCGCCGCGGCCTCGCCAAACACGCGGCCGGCCGAAAGCACGATGCCGGTCACGATGGCGGGCATGGCC
This sequence comes from uncultured Collinsella sp., assembly GCA_902406375.1. Lineage (GTDB taxonomy): Bacteria > Actinomycetota > Coriobacteriia > Coriobacteriales > Coriobacteriaceae > Collinsella. The sequence goes on along the minus strand of CABPDL010000016.1, from coordinate 29,467 downwards.
TCGGGAATCAGGATGTGCAGTGTGGCCTCCCAGCGAGTGAGGCCCATGGCCAGGCACGCATCGCGCTGGGCCTGCGGCACGTCCTCGAGCGCCTGCTGAATCACGCGCACCAGGATGGGGATGTTGAACATGGTGAGCGCGACGGCGCCGGAGATGATGGAGTACTTCCAGCCCAGCTGCACCGAGAACACCAGAAAGCCGAACATGCCGACGACGATGGAGGGCAGCGAAGACAACGTCTCGATGGCGGTCGAGGCGATGTCGCGAATGGGACCGTCGGGCGCGTATTCAACTAGGAAGACCGCGCCGCCCAGGCTGATGGGCACCGAGATGATCAGGGTAATCAGCAGCAGATAGAACGAGTCAAACAGCTGGTAGAGCACGCCGCCCTGCGTTCCGTTGGCGCGTGCGGGCTGCGTGAGAAAGCCCGGCTGGAACAGCGTCGAGATACCCTCGAACAGGATGTAGGCCACCATGGAGACGACGATAAGCATGACGATGGCGACAATCGCCGTCAGCACGCCCGTGGCGATACGGTCTTGCCTTTGGACACGCCCGAGTCTCGCCTCGTCGATATGGATGCGCGTGCTAGCCACGAGCCTTCGCCCCCTTGCGGCCAATGAGATGGATGATCAGGATAAAGATGAGGCTCATGCCCATCAGCAGCAGGCCGAGCGCCCACAGGATGTCGTCCTGGGCCGAGCCCTCGGCATAGACCGCCATGGACGTGGTGAGCGTGGTGGTGATGGTAGACGCCGGCGACAGCAGCGACGTCGGCATGGCCTCGATGCCGCCAATGACCATGCGCACGGCGAGCGTCTCGCCAAAGGCGCGGGTCATGCCAAGGATGACTGCGGTCATGAGCGAGGGCATGGCGGACTTGAGCACCACGTGCCAGATGGTCTGCCAGCGGGTGTAGCCCAGCGCGAGCGAACCCTGGCGGTAGCTATCGGGCACGGCGCGCAGGCCATCGACCGAAAGCGTGGTCATCGTCGGCAGAATCATGACTGCCAGCACGATAGCGCCGGGCAAGATACCCAGACCCGTGCTCACGTGGAAAACGCTCTTCATAAGGCCGACGACCACGTGAAAACCGATCAGGCCAAAGACGACCGAGGGAATACCGGTCAAAAGCTCAATGAGCGGCTGAAAAACCTTGGAGCCAAACTTAGGCTGAATCTCGACCGCAAAGATGGCAGAGCCGATGGCAATGGGCAGTGCGATGAGCGTGGAGAGCACCATGACCGCAAACGAGGTGACGATCAGGGGCAGGGCGCCAGTGTAGGGCAGGCCGTTTTCGGCCGTGTTGGCCAGGTCCCACTTGGTACCGATAAAAAACTCGACGATCGAGACGCCGTCCTTGAAAAAAGCCGAGAGGCCCTTTTGGGCGACCATAAAGATGAGCGCGGCAACGACAAGCGTCACGAGCGCTACGCACGCACCCGTGACGCCCAGGCCCACGTTCTCAAGCTCGCGCTTTGGCAGCTGTTTTGCCATTGCAAACCTTTCCGGGGGCGATTACTTATTTAGCGGAGACCTTGCCACTGGCGTCCTTGACGACCTTCATGGCAGAAACGGGAATAAAGCCCTGCTCCTCGACGAGCTTGCCCTGGACGTCGTCGGAAAGCATGAACTCCAGGAAGGCCTTGGTGGCCTCGTCGGCGTCCTTAGCACAGTACATGTGCTCGGTCGCCCAGATCTTGAAGGAGTCGTCGGTGACGTTTGTGCTCTTGGGCTCGACGCCCTCGACCATGATGGCGTTGAACTTGGAGTCATCGAAGTGCGAGAAGTCAAGGTAGGAGATGGCGTTGTCGGTGCTGCCCATCTGAGTCTGGACATCGCCGGACTTGTCGAGCTCGGCGTCGCCCTTAAAGTCGACGGCCTCGTCGCCAAAGACGGCGGCCTCGAAGGTGGCGCGGGTGCCGGAGCCGGCCTTGCGGTTGAGAACGACGATCTTGGCGTCGTCGCCGCCGACCTCCTTCCAGTTGGTGATCTGGCCGGAGAAGATGCCCTTGAGCTGCTCGAGGGTCAGGTCGTCGACTGTCACGTTCTTGGAGACGACGGGGCCCATGCCCACGACGGCGACCTCGTGATCGACGAGGTTCTTGACCTGATCGGCCTCGAGCTTGGTCTCGGCGAAGACATCGGAATTACCGATGGTGACGGTGCCGGCGGCGACAGCGGTCAGGCCCTTGCCCGAACCGTTGCCCGAACCGGAGACGGAGACGTCGGGGTTGGCATCCATAAACTTCTCGGCAGCAGCCTCGACGAGAGCCTGGAACGAGGAGGCGCCGTCGTAGGTTACCTCGCCCGAGACGGACTCGGCAGCAGCGGCGCTACCCTTGTCGGCGGCGTCGGTTGCGCCTGCGCCGCCGCAACCAACGAGACCGAGACCGACGATGCTGGCAAGACCACCAGCGAGGCCGAGGAACTGACGACGAGAATAAGCCTGATCGAGCATGATCTTCCTTTCATACAAGCGACTCGCGGGCACCCTGCCCGCTTTGCTGTTTGGAAAGATACGGTCTCGATCGGGCAGCGCCCGCGTCAGCTGCGCTTTATTACGAGCATCTGATAGACCCTTACCGCAAGCGCGGCGGGGCTTTACAAACGAATAACAAACCCCGTCGCAAGCATGCCTCACCTTTTACAAGCTAGTCATTGGGGACGTTCTTAAACGACTAGTCGTTGGGGACAGTCTTTGTAGATTGCCAAAAAGGAGTGTCCCAATCTGCCGGCACTTGGGGACGTTCCTTATCTGCCGGCACAAAAGGAACGTCCCCAAGTGACGCAAAAAGCCCGGGCAAAAGCACCGGGCTCGTAATGCAAGTTTGTATCCAAACAGGATATAGGGGTTTCCCAGGTCCCTGGGGAAGCCCTACAGCTCCAGCTCATTCAAGCGCAGGATCGCCACGATGTAGATCTTGAGCGCCTGCTTGAGCTGTTCCTCGTTGGCGCACTCATTGGGGCCGTGCATCTGGCCGCCCCATGCGGGCAGCTCCAGGCCGGTCTCCTCGGGGCCAAACGAGACGGCGCGGGCAAAGTTGCGTGCGTACGTGCCGCCGCCCATGGCAAAGGGCTCAGCATGCTTGCCCGTAAACTCGTTATAGGTATCAATAAGCGCCTTCACGGCCGGATCGTCGGCAGAGACCGAGAACGGCACCTTCGCACGACCCACACGGCACGTCACGCCAAAACGGCCCACGAGCGGATCGAGCTGCTCGCGGATGGTATCGGCACTCGTGCTGTCGGGGAAGCGCACGTCGATGACCTGCTCGATGTGGCCATCCACCACACGGATGACGCCGGGATTGCTGGTGAGCGGGCCAAACGCGGGGCTCGTCGCATCGATGCCCAAGCCGCGGCCATAGGCGTCCGCATGCACAAAAGCCAAAAACTTGACAAACTCGTGCTCCGCAGGCGTCAACAGGCGCTCGTCACGGGCGCCAAACGCATCCTCGGCCTCGCGCAGATACGCCACGATGAGGCCGACGGCATTGATCGTTCCCTCGGGCATCGAGGCATGACCGCCAATGCCGTGGGCGAAAATCTGGGCATGTCCGTTGTCGAGTGCTGTGATCTCCAGGCGGTCGGCGTTCTCGACCGGTGCCGGCAGCTCATCGGCGTCAATCGCAAGCTCGCAGATAGACTGCGACGGAATGGCGTTGCTCGCCTCGGCACCGCTCCAGGACACAATACGGCCGCCGTCGATCTTGGAGCTCACAAATGTCGCCCCAAACTGGCCCTTCTCGGCATTGCAGACCGGGAACTCGGCATCGGGCGTAAACAGAAAGTCGGGGTCTGCGTGGTTCTCCAGATAATGGTGAACGTCGGACATGCCCACTTCCTCATCGCAGCCCAGCAGCGCGCGGAAGGTATAGCGCGGCACAATGCCGTGTTTGAGCAGATAAGCGCCAGCGTAGAGCGACAGCACCGCCGGGCCCTTGTCGTCGATCACGCCGCGGCCGAGCAGCCAGCCCTCGCGACGCTCCATCGCAAATGGGTCGGTATTCCAGCCGGGGCCGGCAGGCACCACGTCCACATGGCAGATAGTCGCGAGCTGCTTATCGCCGCGACCCGGAATATCGGCGATGCCCACAAAGCCCTCGTCATCGCTCGTCTGGTAGCCGAGCTTTTGCGCAATGCCGAGCGCGCAATCGAGCGCATCACGAACCGGGCGGCCAAACGGCGCACCGGGCTCCGCATCGGCAGCAACGGCCACAGACGGATAGCTCACCAGCTGCTCGATATCGGCGACGACATCTTCCCAGACCTCGTCGACATATTCGGCAACGCTCTGCTCCACCTGATTCATGGACGACCTCCTTACCCATGAGCGGCGAGCGCGCTCGCCCCTCACATTACGTCATTAGATAGCGAAAAGTTTAGCAAGCTCGGCCACCGAGTGCACCACCGCATCGGCACCCGCCGCCTCGTGCTCGCCCGGCGCCGCCGCGCCCGAATAGATGCCGATGCACGGCACGCCCATTGCGTGCGCGCCCTCGACATCGTTAAAGCGATCGCCGATCATCACGGCATCGTCGGCCGTCGCGCCGAGCGCCGCCAGGGCATCGCGGACCGAATCGGCCTTGGTCTCGCGCCCCAGCGGCGGATTCATGCCAACCACGGCTTCGAACTGAGAGAGCCCGAGCTCACGCACCATGTCGATGCACTTGGCCTCCATGCGCGACGTCGCCACGGCCATACGTTTGCCTTGGGCGACCAACCCATCCAGCAGCTCGGGGACCCCATTGAACACAGGATACTCCTCCGGTCCCAGTTCATCAAAAAAGGCGCGGTACTCATCGGCCACCACAAGCGACTCCTCGCGGGAAAAGCCGTAAAAGTCGTGAAAGCTCTTCCACAGGGGCGGCCCGATCATGCGGCGCAGATCACCCATCTGCGCCTCCGAAAACCCGCGCGCAGCCAGCGTCTTGCGCGTCGAGGTCATCACCGCCCGGCCCGTATCGGCCACCGTGCCGTCAAAATCGAACAGCACGACCGGCCGCTCGCAAAGTTGCAATGCCGCCATCGGCACCCTTCTTCCCCAGTTGATGATTTCCACACCACCGCTTCAAACTGTTGACTATTCAACAATTGAACCTAGCAATGTAGAGCAACTCCACTATACTTGTCGCACTTTGCTTTCAGAAGGCGGCGCTGCCGCGCCCCAACGAAAGGTGCAATTATGTCTTTTGCCATCATAACCGACTCCACGTCGGACATCTCCCCCGCCCGTGCCCAAGAGCTCGGCATTTACGTGATTCCGCTGCATGTGATTATCGAGGGCGAGGACCTGCTCGACCAGGTGCAGATTACCGCCGGGGAGTACGTCGCGCGCATGGCCGGCTCCGAGCAGCTGCCGCACACCTCGCAGCCGAGCGCCGGCGAGTTCAAGGCGCTCTTTGATCGCGTGCTCGCCGACGGCCACGACAGCGCCATCTTTATTTCACTGTGCAGCGAATGGTCCGCCTGCTATGCCAATGCCAGCCTGACGGCCGAAACGCACGAGCTCGACGTGCGCTGCATCGACTCGCGCACCGGCTCGGGTGCCGAGGGCCTGCTGGTGGAGTACGCGCTGGCCATGCGCGAGGACGGCCGCAGCCTGGACGAGACCGAGGCGCAGATCCGCGCGACGCTACCCGACGCCCACCTGCTGCTGATTCCCCGCACGCTCGAGAACCTCGTTAAGAACGGCCGCGCGCCCAAGCTCGCCGGCCAGCTCACGCAAATGCTCAACATTCGCCTGGCCGTTTCGCCGGAATGGAAATCGGGCGAGATCAAGGCCATCAAGAAGGGTCGCGGCGCCAAGCGCATCGTCGCCAACACCATGGCAGATTGCCTCGCGTTTTTGGACGAGCACCCGGGCTCAAGCGTGCGCGTGCTCACGACCGGCGCCGCCGAGGAGCAGGAACTTGTCAACGAGGCGCTCGCGGGCCAGGACTACGTAGACGCCGGCACCGGCCCCATCGGCTGCACCATCGCCACCCATGTAGGCGTGGACGCCATAGCCATCAGCTACTGCCCCCGCTACCAGCCCATCCACTAGGGGCACCTTTACCACTTGCGGTGGAATAGGGACTGTTTTTTGGCGTATGGCCACAAATCAATCCCTATTTCACCGCAACTTCTTTTGCTGAGCCATCCATATACAAGATATGCTGACGATCGGCGCATTCCCAGCTGTTTAGGGGAGCTTCGACTAGCCCCTAGCGGTACCCGGTGGGCAAAAAATGGCAAATATGAGTACTGTCATAAATTTAGTAACAGCAAAATTTCGCTGAAATTGCCCGCTCCCACCGATTTCAAGCTCCATAAAGCCCCGAATCGTCGTGTTTAGGGGGGGTGAATATACTAAAACTCAGTCAATTGGTCTTAGATGCTTCTCAAATGATATGAGACTAACCGGGCAACAGTACTCATATTTGCCATTTTTTGCCCACCGGGTCTGAATGAGGTCCGCTCTTTACGCCTCCGGCTACCCATATGACCGCAAACCCTGATTATCAAGGGCCGTCGCGCGCCTTGGCATCGACCGAAAGCCGCTCGCAGAATAATCCCTTGCCATTAGCAAACTTGAATCGAAATTACATATCCCAAAAAGCCGTAATGCCGTACCCTCGTCTCAACAACTCCAATACAAGGACGGCATTCAAATGGGCAACGCCATGCATCAATACGCCCTCTTTGGGACCGCACAATTTAAATACGATCAGACGATCACACATATATCGGACCAACACCGACAAATCGTCATTTGCAACAACGGTTCAGACGTACGCTACGCAACGCTAGAAGAGTGGGAAGAAGCTGGCGCTTTGTTCGATGAACGAGCACAAATCGAGGGCATCGTCACCAGCGCGAGCCCAGCACGCGATAAACTCGAGCTCTTTCGCAGTCTCTTTACCGGGCGCAAAGATGTTTACGCTCATGGATATCGCAGAAAGGACGGGGGCATTGGCTATACGCCTGCTTGTGCTAATGAGTGGGAGCCAGGAATTTGCCCCAAAGCAGCCCATCAAAGAGTTAAATGTGTAGAATGCAGCAATCGCGTCTTCCCGGAATTAAGCGATGCCGCAATCATTGCTCACTTTAAAGGCAACGATGACCGGTTCCGCGATGTCCTCGGGCAATATGTTCTCGATAGGAACTGCAACACGAAAGTTCTCGTCATCGATTTTGACAAAGCGGACTGGAAAGAGGCAACAAATGCCGTACGGCTTGTTGCAATACGACGGGGCATTAACGCCGCCGTTGAGCGCTCAAGGTCCGGCAACGGCGCCCACATCTGGTTTTTCTTCCTCGAGCCAATCAGCGCAAAGGCTGCCCGAGAGTTTGGAAGTTGCCTCATAACCGAAGCTGCGGCGCATAATAAGACAATCACGTTCGAGGCCTTTGATCGAATGCTACCCGCTCAGGCCACTATTCCCGATGGAGGCTTCGGAAACCTCATCGCACTCCCCTTTCAAGGCAAGGCGCAACGTGAAGGAAACAGTGTATTTGTAGACGAACAATTCAAGCCCTTTCCCGACCAATGGCTCTATCTATCACAAGTCCAGCTGATTCCGCGCTCGACGGTGCAAGATCTGATTGAGGCCCCTGGAAACAACCCACACGGACCAGCAACAACTACGGTGGCAAACAAGGGCAAACGGTATGCCCAAAGACCACGAAAGCGACTACCACTCACATCGCGGGACTTTCCCTCATCGCTGCCCGTTATTCAAGCCGATATGCTGTACATCCCCGAGAAGTCTCTGAGTCCAGCAGCTCAAATGGAAATCCGCGGACTTGCGACATTTGCCAATCCGGCATTCTATCGCGCGCAGTCCATGCATCAATCAGTATTCGGCAAACCGCGACTCATAGACCTTAGCGAACTGAGAGATGGTCATGTTGCAATTCCCCGGGGCTGCAAAACTCAACTTGAGCGGCTAGTTCAAGAGACCGGCGTTACCGCCCACTATTCAGACGAGCGCAAATCGGGCAATCCGATTGTTATGGCATTTAAAGGAGTCCTTCGCCCTGAGCAGCAAATCGCCGCTGATCAGATGCTCATATACGAAGACGGAATCATGTCCGCGCCGACAGGCTTCGGTAAAACAGTCGTCGGAGCTTATCTTATTGCATCCATTGGTCTTCCAACGCTCGTCATCGTTCCCAAAACCGCACTCATAACCCAATGGAAATCCCAGCTCGAGCGATTTATCGACATTACGGACAACAGGGAGCCCGTCCGAACCCCAAAAGGACGAATCAGCAAAAGGCAGCCTCCGGTCATCGGACAAATAGGAGGAGGCAAAATGGCCGTAAGCGGCCTCGTCGACATCGCTTCGTTCCAGTCGTTATCTGGCAAAGACCGTCAAACCGGAGAGCCGATAGTTAAGGGCCTTGTTCGTAATTACGGCCTCATTATCTGCGACGAATGCCACCATGCCGCCGCACCACAGCTCGAGCTTATTCTCAAGTCCGCCCCGGCCAAATACGTATACGGCCTTTCTGCGACGCCCGAACGATCCGACGGCCTTACGCGGGCGCTCTCCATGCTCTGCGGCCCGCTCCGTTATGTTATCGATCCAAAAGCGCAAGCGATTCAGCAGGGCATCCAGCGCATCGTACGGCCTCGTTTTACTGGAATTCGACTACCCGCCTACGAGCCAGGTGCAAGCTTCAATCAGATTCTCGACCTGCTGTGCACGCATGCAGCTAGAAACGAATTGATTGTCAACGACGCTATTGAAGCTGCGTCAAACGGCCGGCATCCGCTCGTGCTGACTAAAAGGAAAAAGCATGCCGAGGAGCTGTTCGGGATGCTCAAAAACCAAGGACACGAACCCGTTCTCCTGACCGGGGAAATCGACGCCAAAGAAAGAAAAACGATACTGAGCAGTCTTCCCCGCTTCGAGCATGAACATCGAATCATCGTCGCCAGCGAAAGCCTTTTGGGCGAGGGCTTCGATCTGTCCTACCTTGACACTCTACTCATTGCCACGCCGATATCGTGGGACGGCAGCATCACGCAGCAGGCAGGCAGGCTCCATAGAAGCCACGAGGGCAAGCGACGGGTTGAGATATTCGACTACGTTGATTTATCTATACCCATGCTCGCCCGCATGTACCAGAAGAGACTCAAGACCTACGCCAAGCTCGGGTACGAAGTCTACGTGACCGGAGGCAGCGAGCAGTCCGATCAAAACATTCTCATAGAACCGGCTAATGCCGTAGAGACTCTGGTTGAAGACATCGTTGGCGCCGCTAAGAGCATCTTCATTGCCGCGCCCTACGCATCCGCCGCCTGCCTCGCAAAGCTCGGCGATGCAATCAAAGGTGCCACTGCCCGAGGGATTGCTCTTGAGTTTTTCATTGCCTCGACTCCGCGCGAAGATGCAAGCGAGACTTTGGCAAAAATGAACGTCGAGCATGCCATTAGAGCAGAAGGACGTTTGTGTGCAGCGATAATTGACGAAGAAACTATCTGGTACGGAACGATCCCGCTACTAGCTTTCCCCAAGAAAGAAGACTGCAGCATCAGGTTCAAAAACAGCGAGATCGCAGCGGAGCTCTTAGACGAAATCAACCACAAGGGAAAGCCAGATGCCACGTCAACAGGCAGGACATCCCCACCACTTGCGGTGGAATAGGGACTGTTTTTGGCTTATCAGCCGCAAATCAATCCCTATTCCACCGCAACTTAGAAATCGGCAATCAGCCCTGCGGGCCCCGGAACAGTTCCTCATGCGAGCCCATTCTGACCAGTCGGATCACAGGATTAGTCTTATGCGGCAAGTACAGAACGACCACATCGACCAACCCATCGGATAGATGGAAATCGATGTGGCCGTTGTAATTGCCGCCCGGGTTTGAAAGCTCATGGGCGCCATATTCCGCGGGAAGCGAGCCGCGAGCTGCAAGCTCTGCGACTGCCGCCTTAAACTCGGTTTTTAGCTGCGGATGGATGCGCGTCGTCCGTTTGTAATCCGCCTTAAACTGAGCCTCGACTTTAATCTCAAACATCGCTAGTCCTCATCGAGGAACGATATAAGCTCATCAGCGTTATTGAATGACGGGCTGTCGTCTGGCAGAATCCCCAACTCATGAGCCTCGGCAATCACCATGGCGCGCCTCGTCGCCTCGTTGGGAACTTCGGGCCGACCCACAATCTCAAACGGAATCTTTCGCTGATTTACCAGCTGCCGAACAGCAAGGTTGAGATACGAATTGAGACTCAGGCCAACTGTATCCAAGAACTCAGTCGCCTGTTCCTTGAGCCCCTCTTCGATGCGAACCGTCGTAGGCTTAACCGTTGCAGTAGACATACGCGACCTCCTCGCTCTCGTCTTTTGCATCAGTATACCCAGTTTAGAAGGCAGACTGATGTTAAATAGCATCAGTCTGCCTTCTCATCACTACAACGACAGGCGCGCTCGCCCTACATCAGCCCGCTCAGGGCGATATCGACGGCCTCGTTGAGGTCGTCGGTAATGTGCACCAGCTCCGGATCGAGCGGGCTAATCATACCGGCGTCCATCACCGGGCCGTTGAGCCAGTCGAACAGGCCCTGCCAGTACTCGGTGCCCACCAAAACGAGCGGCATACGCTTGACCTTGTGCGTCTGCACCAGCGTGAGCACCTCGAACATCTCGTCGAGCGTGCCAAAGCCGCCGGGAAACACGATGGCGCCCGAGCTGTATTTGACGAACATGGTCTTGCGCACAAAGAAGTAACGAAAATCCATGCCGAGGTTCACGTATTTGTTGAGCCCGTGTTCGTGCGGAAGCTCGATACCCAAGCCGACCGACTTGCCGTTCACGCTCGCCGCTCCCCTGTTGGCCGCCTCCATGACGCCGGGGCCACCGCCGGTGATAACCGCCACGCCGCGTTGGGCGATTTTGCGACCGACCGTGCGAGCCGCCTTGTAGAGCGGATCTGTCTTGGGCGTGCGGGCACTGCCGAAGATGGTCACCGCAGGACCAAGCTCGGCAAGCGCGCCAAAGCCATCGACGAACTCTGCCTGAATGCGCAGCACGCGCCAGGGGTCGGTGTGCAACCAGTCGGTCGAGTCCTCGGGTGCCAGCAGGTTGGCGTAGGTGTTGTCCTTGGGAATCATGGGGCCGCGCATGACCACGGGACCGCGCCGGTACGTCTCGTCGTAAGCCGGCTCGCCCTCGACGTTCTCATTCTTAATCATGGGCACTCCTATCGAAAATAGAAACGGGCGGGGTCGACGCCATGCGTCAAACACCCGCCCGAACATCAACTATTCGGTATGGTACCCACGATGCATCAAGTGCTTGCAAGGCATCGGTCAGCGGTCGCGGCTCTTAGTAATCCACCGCCGCAGGACTGTTCATCCAGTCGCTCACAAACGCGCCGTAGCGGCCCTCGATAATGGCCTGACGGGCACGCTGCATAAGGTTGAGCAGGTAGTAAATGTTGTGCATCGACAGCAGAATACCGCCGAGCATCTCCTTCTGCGTGACCATGTGACGGATGAGCGCACGGCTGTAGCCGCCCGTGCACACCGGGCAGGTGCAGGTGGGGTCGATGGGGCCGTCGTCGTGCGCAAAGCGCGCGTTGCGGAAGTTAAGGCGACCTTCACTGGAGAACGCCGTACCCATGCGGCCGGTGCGCGTCGGCAGCACGCAGTCGAACATGTCGATGCCCACGCCAACGCCGCGCACGAGCGTGGTAGGGTTGCCGACGCCCATGAGGTAGCGCGGCTTGTGCTTAGGCATGTACTCGGAAACCAGCGGTGCCAGCGTCTCGAACATGGTCTCGTGGTCTTCGCCCACCGAATAGCCGCCGATGCCGTAACCCGGGAAGTCGCCGCACTCCTCCAGATGGCGCAGCGAGCGCAGGCGCAGGTCCAGGTGCATGCCGCCTTGGACGATGCCAAAGAGCGCCTGGTCATCGCGGGTATGCGCCTTATAGCAGCGCTCGGCCCACATACTCGACAGCTCAACGGCGCGCTCGACGTAGGCGCGCGTGGCGGGATAGCCCGGGCACTGGTCGAGCTGCATGCAGATATCGGAGCCGAGCTTCATGGCGATTTCCATGTTGTCCTCGGGCGTCCAGAACACGTGGCGGCCGTCGTAGTCGTTGACGATAAAGCGCACGCCCTCGTCGGTGAGCTTGACGGCGTCGTTGTGGCTGAACACCTGGAAGCCGCCCGAATCGGTAAGAATGGGGCCGTGCCAGTTCATAAACTTGTGCAGGCCGCCCAGCTCGGCAATGGTGTCCTCGCCGGGACGCATGGACAGGTGATAGGTGTTGGCAAGCACGATCTGGGCGCCGAGCTGTTTGACGGTCTCGGTAGGAATACCCTTGACGTTTGCCTTGGTGCCCACGGGCATAAAGATTGGCGTCTCGATATCGCCGTGCGGGGTGTGCAGTACGCCGGCACGCGCGTGCGTCGTCGGGTCCTCGGCGATCAGGTCGAATTTAAAAAGGCTCTGGTCCATAAACTGGAACTCCTTGGTTGCGGTTCATACGCAAACCATTATACGGGCAACCCGCAAGGAGCACCGACTCGACAGAAACTGGTGCAAAGGGGCCATAGTCGTTTAAGTACGTCCCCAGCGACTACATCCAACAGCCAAGGCAACGCCGATGTTCTAGCAACGTCAGCGAGCGGTCGCCAGAGCGAACAAATTGGCATGAAAAGAGGGCGGCATAGACCTTCTGGTCATGCCGCCCTCTTTGAATGACAAGTTGTCGCTCTGGTGACCGCGCAGCGTCGAGCCGTTACGCGGTTTGGTAAAACCGCGTAACCCCTAAGGCCGCTGGCCCATGCCACCCTCGAGGGTGACGGTCTCACCGTTCATGTACTTAAAGTCGGGGCCGCAGAGCTGAACGACCACGCGGCCGATCTCCTTCTCGACGTCGCCGTAATGACCCGCCGGCGGCATATGGACGTTGGCCTTGAACGCCTCGGGATAGGCATCCTGGAAGTTCTCGAGCGCAGCGGTCCAAGCAAGCGGGCACACGATGTTGACGTTGATGCCGTCCTTGCCCCACTCGTTGGCGGCAACGCGGGTCAAGCCGCGGATGCCTTCCTTGGCGGCGGCGTAGCTGCACTGGCCGTAGTTGCCAAACAGACCGGCGCCCGAGGCAAAGTTGACCACGGAACCCTTGGTCTCCTTCAGGTGCGGATAGGCCTTCTGCATGTACAGATAGGTGGCATACAGGCCGGAGTAAATGGCCAGGTTAAACTGGTCCATGGTGTGATCGGCAATGGTCACGCCCGAAGCGCTGGCCTGGGCATTGTTGACGACGGCGTCGATGCGGCCGAACTCCTCGATGGCCTTGTCGATGACGTTCTGGACGACGGCCTCGTTGTCCTGACCAGCCGAGACATCGGCCTGAACAGGCAGAACCTTGACGCCGTAGTCGGCCTCGAGGGACTCCTTGGCAGCCTCGAGCTTGGCAACGTTGCGGCCGGTAATGACGAGGTTTGCGCCCTCCTTGGCAAAAGCGATATCGATGCCGTAACCGATGGAGCCAGCGGAACCGTCCTTGAGCGTGGCCTTGCCGCCGCCGGTGACGATCACGGTCTTACCAGTGAAAAGTCCCATACAAAGTCCTTTCGAATCGCGACGGGCACACCCGCCGACTGCGCGTATCCAACTTCACGCGCCAAAAGCTGAAATGCAACTTTAGCGTGTTCAAGTGAAAAATAAAGACCGCAGCAGGCGAACGGCGCAACGTCATTCGGCGAAGGGAATGTCAAGCGTAAACTGACTTTAGAGGATGAATTTTTGCTATCCAAGCGAGTCATCGAACACGTTTTGAAACTTTGCTGCGGGGCGCGGGATGTCGGCGCGAGACTTTATCATAGGGTGACAAACAACGATGAGGAGCACATGCCTATGACAGACGAGCTGGACCCCCAGACTCAACAGCATATTGATGATTCAGCAGACGTCGCCGCAGATACTGACGCTGCGACCTGCAATGATACCGACGTCGACGACGCCACTCTAGATAACGGCGCTGCGACGGAAATCCCTACGGCCGAAGATGCCGGCGAGCAAAACGACGATTCGGCCGCTCAGGACGACGCCCCCGAAAAGGACGCCGCCCCGCAAGCAGAAGGCCCTATCGAGGTGTCTTCGGAAGAAGAGCTCGATGCCGTCATGGACTCCATGATGGATGCCGTCAAAGCGATGAAAAACGCCGTGGCCGACGCCGATATTGACGCCGAAGAAGAGGAGGCCGCCGAGGCCGCCTCGACCTTCGTGCCCGGCGAGACCCCCGTTGCCGACCAAGGCAGCACCCTGCCCTCGTTCCTGCAGCTTGAGCACCCCACCATTGGTGCCGATGCAGTCGACCCGCACGCTGCCGGCTTTTCCGTAGTCGAGGGCGGCACCGGCAGCATCGCCACGCCGCAGACGCCCGATGCGGGCACGGCGAACGCCGCTCACCCGACCGCCCTGCACACCCCAGCAGCCAGCCGCGATCTGGGAGGCGCCGTCTCAAACACCGCCAGCGCCGTGGGCGCCTTTATCGCCCAGGGTGCCGCGGCCATGCGCGAGATGAACGCCGCAAAGAAGGCACTCGCGGACGCCCGTGCCCACCTGGCCGAACTTGAGCAGCGCATCGCCGATCAAGGCGAGGAGCTCAAGACACGCCAGGACATCGCAGGCCGCTACGACCAAATCGTCGCCGAGCAGCGCCAGACTATCGACACGGCACAAAAGGCCGCCGCGGCGGCAGAAATCGGCCGCGATACCCATGCTGCCAAGGCAACAGAGCTCAAGGCGCAGCTCGAGCAAATAAAAGAAGAGGACGATGCCACCGAGCGGCGTCTCAAAGCCGCACTCGATGCCGTGGAGGCGCGCGAAGCCAGCTCGCGCGAGACCGGTAACCGCCTCGTTCGCCGCCTCGAGGATTCCAAGCGCATCCGCGACAAGGTGCAGGCCGAGCGCGACGCCGGCGTTGCCGCAGCGCAGCAAACCGTCGATGCCACGCGCGCTCAACTCGAAACGCTGCGCCGCGAGTATGCCGAGCTGCAGCGCAATCCTTCGGCGAATCCCGCCAATTACACGGTGCGCACCAGCGAGCTTTCGATGCAGATCTCCGACACGGCCGATGCCCTGCGCAAAGCCGAGGAAGATGTCCCGCACATCACCGCCGATCTTGAGCACTCACTCGCGGCCGCCGAGCACGCCGTCGAGCAGGCACAAGCCCCCATCGCTGACGCCAGGCGTGCCCATCAGGCCGTGACGGCCGAGGCCGATGCCGCGCGCGACGAGCTGCAGACCGCAAAAGCCGCCGCCGCAACGCGCCAACGCGAACTGCGCGAGAAGATCGCCGTCGAGGACAAGGCGCGTCGAGAGCAGGAGCAGGCTATTGCCAATGCCCAGGCGGATGTAGCGCATGCGCAGTCGATCATCGAGCAGGCGACCGAGGTGCACGACCATCCCGAGATTACCGAATCGCTCGCAGGCTCCTTGGCCCGCGATAAGGCCGAGCACGCCGAAACCGAGCGCGAAGTGGCTCAACTCGAAGCCGCCGAGGACGACGTGCGCGAGCGTACCCGCGACTCACGCATCAAATTCACCGGAGCCATCGTCTGCATCATCGCCGTAATCCTCGTGATCGTCCTGATCGGGCTCTTCGCGAGCAAGTAAACTAGCTGCCAAAAAACACTCAAGGCAGTTGCGGTGAGACAGTTCCTGTTTAGCCATCAAAAAGGCCAATTCAAGAACTATCTCACCGCAACTTATTAGATTGATGCAAGGCAACCTATCCCTCTTGTACCAATCTCTTGACATAAGGAACGTCCCCAGGTGCCGGCACAAAAGGAACGTCCCCAAGTGCCACATTGACAGCCAAGGCAACGCCGGTGTTTTGGCACCGACAGCGAAAACCCACCAGAGCGAGCAAGGTGCCTTGAAACAAGGCGGCATTGACCTTCTGGTCATGCCGCCGAAGTTGAAAGGCAGATTGCCGCTCTGGCGGGTTTGCAGCGTCAACCGGTTACGCGGTTTGGTAAAACCGCGTAACTACAAAGGTCATGCCCGACGATTGAACGTCAGATTGCCGCTTAGGGGGGTTTGCAGCGTCGGCCGGTTACGGCGTTTGTAAAACGCCGTAACCTACAAAATGAGCATCGCGTCGCCAAAGCTGAAGAAGCGGTAGCGCTCTTCGATAGCAGCGGCGTAGGCATCCATGATCTGGTCGCGGGTGGCAAGCGCGCTTACGAGCATCATGAGCGTGGAGCGCGGCACGTGGAAGTTCGTGATCAGCGCGTCGACCACGTGATAGGTCGAGCCGGGCATGAGGTAGAGCTGCGTCGTAGCGTTCTCGCGCGCCACGATGTCGCCGCGGCCGAGCGTATCGGCCCCATCCTCGCGGCCCTCAAAATAGCGCGCCGTCACGGCCGGATCGGACACCGGTGCCTCAGCGTCAAAGGCGCTCTCGAGCGAGCGCACCGCGGTGGTGCCGACGGCGATCACGCGGTGCCCCTCGGCCTTCGCCTTATGCACGGCGTCGACAACCTCCTGCGACACGTGGTAGCGCTCGGTGTGCATGACGTGCTGCGTGGGGTCGTCCTCCTCCACCAGACGGAAGGTATCAATACCCACCTCGAGCTCGACGGCGGCAAACTTCGCGCCCTTGGCCTCGATAGCGGCCATGAGCTCGGGGGTAAAGTGCAGACCCGCCGTAGGAGCGGCAGCCGAGTGCTCCTCCTTCATGGCGTAGACGGTCTGGTACTTCTCGGGATCGCCCTCGTAATCGGTAATGTAGGGCGGCAGCGGCACGTGACCGGCAGCATGAATGGCCTCGTCGAGCGTGCGCGGCTCGCCGGCGGCATTGCAGCCGGCCGGCTCAAAGCGCACCAGACGGCCTCCGCGGCTATCGGTGACAAAGTCGATGACCTCGGCCGTCAGCACCACGGGAGCCCCCTCGGGCGCATGGGCGCCACCGGCGCGATACTCAATCTGAGCACCGGGCTTCAGGCGCTTACCCGGCTTGACCAGGCACTCCCAAACATGGCCGAGCGGATCCACGTCCTCGCGGCGCTTGAGCAGCAGCGTCTCGACCACGCCGCCCGAGCCCGTCTTGCGACCGATCAGGCGGGCCGGCATCACACGCGTCTTGTTGATGACGAGCACATCGCCCGGCTCGATATAGTCGATAATGTCGCGGAAGATGCGGTGCTCAACGGTACCGCCGTGCTCCAGCGGCTTCCCCGCCTGGGAGCCTTTGCGATCCACCACCAGCAGGCGGCAGGAGTCGCGCGGCTCGGCAGGAGCCTGGGCAATCAGTTCCTCAGGAAGGTTGTAGTCAAAATCATCGGTACGCATAGACACGTCGGATACTCCTTATATAGCTAAAGTCCGCTCTACATCCTAGCAGGCTGACGTCCCAAACGAACTACTTTTTGGCGGCTTTGCGCTCGTCGCGGATGCGGGCGCGATCCATGGCCGCCTCGACCGCCGAGAAACGGCAGCCGCAGTAATTCTGCCGATACATGCCCAGCTCACGCGAACGGCGCGTAGCCTCGGGATAATACGGGCGAAAATCGCGAATCACCGGGGTGAGCCCATGGGCGGCCGCCAAACGCTCAAGCACGTCATTGCAGGTGTCGAACAGCTGATACGGCGAGACGGCGAGCGTCGTACCCACATATTCAAACCTGCGCTCCTGGGCAACGCGGCATGCCTCGGCCAAGCGCAAGGCATAGCACGAGCGACAGCGACGGGGCCGATCGGCACCCAGCGGGGCCACGCCGGCCTCCCAGCGCTCGCGGTCCTCCCCCGCCTCGATGAGCTCGATGTCGCCATCGGCACACCACCGGCGCAGCTCGTCCAGACGCCGCCGCCATTCATCGCGCGGTTGAATATTGGGATTGGTCCAGCAAATCGTGGGCTCAAACCCCTCCTCGCGCAGCAGGCGAACCGGCTCAAGCGAGCATGGTGCACAGCACGCATGCAGCAACAACGACTTCATCGACATCCCCGTCCCAGAAAACTCACCCCGACATCATGGCAGCTAAAATAGCCCCGTCCCAAAAAGACTACTTTGCGAAAAAGCGCACGCCAAAGGACGTATCCTCGCAGGCGACGATACGGCGGTCGCGCAGAATGGTCCGCACGTAATACCAATCACCCACACAGCCCGACAAGTGCAGACCAGCCGCCAGGTAGCACAGCAGCGGATAGTCCGAGAACGCAAACCCCAGGGCAAATGCTGTCGTCACAACAACCGTCGGCGCCAGGCAAACCGCCATGTACC
Source organism: uncultured Collinsella sp. (assembly GCA_902406375.1). Classification (GTDB taxonomy): domain Bacteria; phylum Actinomycetota; class Coriobacteriia; order Coriobacteriales; family Coriobacteriaceae; genus Collinsella. The sequence continues at coordinate 11,224 of CABPDL010000016.1, read as the reverse complement.
GCCGGCGCGAATACACAACGCCCTCGGCGCAGGCATAGATCATCGCCGTCTCGCGATTCGCCCCAAAGGTCACCTGCGCGCCCGCAGGCGCCAGCAGCTTAAAAAACACCGCATGCACCAGCTCGTGCACGGCAAACGATGCCATTGAGACCGCAGCCAAGCCGACTATCCAGCCCACGACAGCCATCCAGCCGCCCGCCTCAGCCGCGTCCAAGTCCGCAGGCCCGCCCAACAGCATAAACACCGGCACCAGGCACACGGCAAACACCGCGATCACGGCCATCCCCCACACGAAGCAAGCGTGTAGAAAATCCTCGTCCTCAAACGCATGTATGTTGGAAATCTCATTCATAGCATCTTAGGATAGCGCCCCTGCCACGCACCCGCCCGCATGTGCGATAATGTCGAACGATATGCACGAATTGACCACCGCGCCGCCGAACCCCGTGCCCGGCCGCGCTCTTACCTATATGCGAAGGAGTCCCATGGCATCCAAATACTCCATGAACGACCGTCCCAGCTGGCCGCGCCGCGCCATCGTTACCGCCGGCGAGCCCTACGGCAACAAGGGTCTGCACTTTGGCCACGTCGGCGGCGTCTTTGTCCCGGCCGACTTCTTCGCCCGCTTCCTGCGCGACCGCCTGGGCCGCGAAAACGTCATCTTCACCTCGGGCACCGACTGCTACGGTTCGCCCATCATGGAGAGCTACCGCAAGCTCAAGGAGAACGAGGGCTACGACAAGCCCATCGGCGAGTATGTCGAGTCCAATCACTCCCGCCAGGCCGCGACCCTCAACAACTACAACATCAGCTGCGACATCTACGGCGGCTCGGGCCTTGAGCCGGCGGCCCAGATCCACAACGAGGTGACTGCCGAGATTATCGAGCGCCTGCACGAGCAGGGCACCATCTCCAAGCGCTCCACGCTGCAGTTCTACGATGCCAAGGCCGGCACGTTCCTCAACGGCCGCCAGGTCATCGGCCGCTGCCCCATCCAGGGCTGCAAGTCCGAGAAGGCTTATGCCGACGAGTGCGATCTGGGCCACCAGTTTGAGCCCGAGGAGCTCATCGCGCCCAAGAGCCAGCTCACCGGCGAGGTGCCCGAGCTGCGCCCGGTCGACAATCTCTACTTTGACCTGCCGGCCTACCTCGACTTTATGAAGACCTACACCGCCAAGCTCGCCCAGAACCCGCAGGTTCGCTCCGTGGTCTCCAAGACCATGGAGGAGTGGCTGCTGCCGGCTCAGCTCTACATCCAGAACAAGTTCCGCGAGGCCTTCGATGCCGTCGAGGACCAGCTCCCCGAGCACACCGTGCTGGAGCCCGAGGGCAACAAGAGCAGCTTTACCGTCACCTTCCCCAGCTGGAAGGAGCGCGACGACGCCCACGCGGTGCTCGCCAACGGTGGCGTGCGCTTCCGCAGCGGCAAGGCACTCGTGCCCTTCCGCATCACCGGCAACATCGACTGGGGCGTTCCGGTGCCCGAGGTCGATGGCGTCTCCGACGTCACCTGCTGGTGCTGGCCCGAGAGCCTGTGGGCGCCCATCAGCTATACGCGTACCGTGCTCGCGCGCGATGCCAAGGCCGCCGGCGTGACCGAGGGCGTCGCCGCCCAGGATGCCGCCCTCATGGGCGAGCCCGCCGCCGACTCCACGCAGGTGCCCGCACCCACCTACCAGCACAGCTCGCTCGACTGGCGCGACTGGTGGTGCTCTGACGACGCTCAGATTTACCAGTTCATCGGTCAGGACAACATCTATTTCTACTGCATCGCGCAGACCGCCATGTGGGAGGCCCTGGGCTGGGACCTCACGCAGAGCACCGTCAGCGCCTGCTACCACCTGCTCTACATGGGCAAAAAGGCCAGCTCGTCCTCGCAGACGCCTCCCCCGCCGGCAGACGACCTGCTCAACCACTACACCTGCGAGCAGATGCGCGCGCACTGGCTGTCGCTCGGCCTATCCGAAAAGCCGGTGAGCTTTAGCCCCAAGGCATACGACACGCGTGTGACCGGCAAGGACAAGGACGGCAACGAGGTACGCGCCTACGACGACAAGCGCGTTATCGACCCGGCCCTTAAGGAGAGCGCGCTGCTGACCGGCGTGTTCAACCGTCTGGCCCGCAGCTGCTTCTACGGCGTCGCCGTCAAGGAAGGCGACGAGAGCCCCTACCGCAACGGCTGCATCCCCGCCGGTGCCGCTTCTGACACCGTGGTCGAAGCCGCCGAGCAGGCAGCTCTCGCCTTTGAGCAGGCTATGTACAAGTTCGAGACGCACCGCGCGCTTGCCGTGTGCGACGACTACCTGCGCGCCGCCAACAAGCGCTGGAGCGACGCTTCCAAGGCCGCCAACAAGCTCGAGGGTAACGAGGCAAACGCCGCAATGACGCAGGCGCTCGTCGACGCCTTTACCGAGCTGCGCGTGGCGACCGTGCTCATGCACGGCATCGTCCCTGCCGGCTGCGAGCTCATCTGCGAGTACTTCGACATCGACCCGGTCGCCTTCTTTAGCTGGGATAACATCTTCGCCTCCACGGATGAGTTTGTGGAGAGCTTGGGCGAGAAGCCCGGCGAGCACCGCGTAAAGCCGCTGCCCCCGCGCTTCGACTTCTTTAGCAAGCACGAGAGCCAGTACTAAACACTCGACATGTAATGGAATGGGAAGGAAAGACGGATGTCCAAGCCGCGTCGTCGTAAGCAGAAAAAGCAGGTCAAGGCCGAGCTCAAGCTCAGGCAGTTTGCCGCCACCGAGCTTTCCGACCAGTTTGCCGCCCTTCCTTGCGCCGCCGACCTGCCGCGCTTTATGGTCGACACGGTCGCCGGCGCCTATGCGCCCGCCGATGCCGAGCTCATGATCGAGGGCTTCGGCGCCGCGGCCACACGCCCGGTCACGCTGCGCGCCAACACGCTCAAGGCAACCGCCGAGGACATCGCTGCGGCGCTCGATGCCGCCGGCATCGCCCACAACGCTGTCGCCTGGTACCCGGACGCCTTTATCCTGCCCGAGGCCCAGGTTTCCGATCTGTGGGATCTCGACATCTACCGCGACGGCAAAATCTACCTGCAGAGCCTGTCGTCCATGATGCCGCCGCTGGTCCTGGGCGCACAGGCAGGCGAGGACATCCTGGACATGTGCGCAGCCCCCGGTGGCAAGACGACGCAGATCGCCGCCCTCACGCAGGGGCAGGCGCACCTTACCGCCTGCGAGATGAGCATTCCCCGCGCCGAGAAGCTCGAAGCCAACCTCCACCGCCAAGGCGCAAAAAACGTGCCCGTCATGCGCATCGACGCACGCGAGCTCGACGAGTTCTTCCGCTTTGACCGCATCCTGCTCGACGCCCCCTGCACCGGCACGGGCACCGTCATCAGCGGCAACGAGAAAAGCCTGCGCGGCCTGACCGAGCAGCTGCTGAGCAAGTGTGCCCGCTCGCAGCGAGCACTTCTGGACCGCGCCATGGGAGCCCTTAAACCGGGCGGCACGCTCGTCTATTCGACTTGTTCGATCTTGCCGCAGGAAAACGAGGACGCCCTGCAAGAGGCCCTCGACAAGCACATGGATTGCGAGCTTATCCCCCTCGACGGCACGCCGAGCGAAAGTGAAACGCGCCGTGCTCAGGAAGTTGGCGAAGAGCCACGCATCGAGTGCAACGCCCTCACCGAGGCCATCGCCGCCAGCCACGTCTCGTCCGTCGCCAACGGTATGCCCGGCACGCTGACCATTCCGCCTAGCCGCGACTTTGAGGGCTTCTACATTGCCCTGATCCGAAAACGCAGCTAGCGCACGGATCCAAAACTCAACAAGCTATCTCTGTGCGCGTTTGCCCTGCTGGTCGCGATGCTGTTTAAGCATCGCGCGCTCCTTGCGTTCGACCCTTTTGCCCTTAATGGCCGTGACCACAAAGTAGATGACCGCGGCGGCAACGATTGCGCCCACACACAGGCCAATCGAGCCCAACATTGCTGTCAATTCCATACCGCGTCACCTCTCTTTTAAACGGGACTTTCAAGATAGCACCTCGATCCCCGCCACCACAGCTCCTTCACGTTCGCCGCCCTTCGGTCTAACGGAGGACGCGGCGGGGAAAAATCAACTCGTCAAACGATTTAGCAAGCACAACGCTGCCGGTACCCTGCCGGCCGTCATCACATAGAATCGAGCCTCCATGGATACCCTCAACGATCTAAACGAGCGCGTCGACGCCTTCGTCGGCACCAGCTCCTTCGACACGCCTGCCGCGGCAAACGACCAAGCTCCCATCGATGTGCCCGCCGAGGTTCACGAAGACATCGTCGCCTCGGTCGATTTCTCCGAGGTCGAGCTCGCAGACGAGTTCACCGAGCCCCAGGTAGCCGTCACGCCCAACGGCCTGCTCCCTATGGAGCCCCTGCCCATCGACGGACGTCTGCGCAAGGCTGCCCTTCGCATGCCCGACGAGATCGAGGAGGCCAGCGGCTTCACGCTCTTCGGCCGCCGCATCAAGTCGCTCATTTACACCACCGATGTCGCGGTTATCCGCAACTCCAACGCCGATGCCGTCTTTGCCGTTTACCCCTTCACGCCGCAGCCCGCCATTACGCAGGCGCTGCTGACCGTCGCCGAGTGCCCGGTCTTTGTAGGTGTGGGCGGTGGCACCACCACCGGTAAGCGCTCCGTGCAGATGGCAGCCGTCTCCGAGATGCAGGGCGCGGCGGGATGCGTGGTCAACTCCCCCGCCACCGCCGAGATGGTCGAGCACATCACCAACATCGCCGACATCCCCGTCATCGCTACGGTCGTTCGCTGCGACGACGATGCCCACGCCAAGGTGCGCGCTGGAGCCAAGATTCTCAACATCGCCGCCGGCAAGAACACGCCCCAGGTCCTACGCGAGCTGCGCAAGCACTATCCCAACCTGCCGCTCATCGCGCCGGGCGGCAAGACGCCAGAGAGCATCCGTGAAACCATCGCCGCCGGCGCCAACGCCATCATCTGGACGCCGCCTTCGGCCCAGCAGCTACAGACCGACATGATGCAGCGTTATCGCAAGATGAAGGAAGACGCCACACCTGTCATCTCGCACGACGATGTGCCCATTATCGACCAGGTCTCCGCCGCCGAGGTCAGCCAGGTCGAGAACATGAATCCCGACGTGCCGATTCCCGACGAAGTCATCGAGCGCGTCGCTTCGATCCACGAGCGCGTCGAGGAGCATCGCGCCAACCGCGGCCTCAAGCCGTCACTGCACGGCTTCTTCTTCCGCGGAAAGAAACGCTAACCCCAACAGCAAGGCCCGCCCCACAAACGTGAGGCGGGCCGTTTTCGTTTGAGCAATCATGCAGCGATGTGATGGGGCAAACTAATCCACGCGCTTGTCGCCCATAAAGAAGAGCGCCACCGTACCAGGTCCGGTATGCGAGCCAATCAGAGTACCGATGTTATTGATCTCAATCTTGCCTTTAAGCTGCGGAATCTGTTCCTCGATCAGCGCCGCAACTGCCTCGGCATCCTCGCGGCACGCCGAGTGCGACATGACGCACTTACCCGAATAATCCGCACCGTCCTGCACGTGTGCCATCATGGTCTTGGCCATCTCGGAAATCGCGCGCTTCTTAGTGCGAATCTTCTCACGTGGCGACAGCTTGCCGTCGCAATCGACCGTCATAAGCGGGCAAATCTTAAGCGCCGTGCCGATGATCGCACTCGCAGCCGAAATGCGACCGCCGCGCAGGTAGCTCGACAGATCGGTCGAGAAGAACCAGTGGTGCAGGTTGAGCTTGTGCTCCTCGATCCAGGCAGCCGTCTCGTCGAGTGAAGCCCCGCTATCGCGCACATCGGCGGCATATTCCAGCAACAGGCCAAAGCCCGAAGACGCCCCCAGCGAATCGATGACGCGCACCTTGCCGCCCTGGGGATAGCGATCCGCGAGCATCTGCGCCGCAACGCAGGCCGATCCATACGTGCCCGAAATACCCGACGACAACGTCAGGTGCAGCACGTCTTTGCCCTCGGCAACAAGCGGCTCCCAAAACTCTTCGTACTCACCCACGCTCACCTGAGACGTCTTGGGCATGGCGCCCGCGGATATCTGGGCAAAAAACTCGTCCGGCGTAATCGACTGATACAGATCGTCCGTATAGACAACATCGTCGATCTCGTAATGAAAACACACGACAGGGATATTGCGCGATTCAAAGAACTCCCGAGTTCGATCGGCGGCGGATTCACAGGTCAGGACAAAATCACTCATATGAGGCTCCTTACGTATAGTTATAAAAATTATCGCACAGCAAGCATAAATACGGTACAAATGTCCACTATTTACCAAATAGAGCCAAAGGTGGTGAACATCTTTACCGTCATCATCTCTATCGATCCCGGAGGCATACGTCTGCAAAAACGACCCTACGTCTCCACTCAACCGCCATATCTACCTCAACTAAATCGATTTACCAAACCGTTCAGCCGACAATTCAGCCGCTGGCGCAAAATCGAAACAAAAGCGGCGCATACTGATAAACGTTTGACGCTGTTTATCAGTTTTACCAGCTCCATCGGAAGGTGTTTCATGGTCGCATTCGATCGCAATCCGCAAGACTTCAAGTATCTGCGTCTGCTGTCGAAACAATTTCCCACCGAGCAATCCGCGTTTACCGAGATCATCAATCTCTCGGCCATCATCAACCTGCCCAAAGGCACCGAGCATTTTATGAGCGACGTGCATGGCGAGTACGAGGCCTTTATGCACATCCTCAACAACTGCTCGGGCGTCGTGCGCGAGCATGTCGACGAGATTTTTGGCGACACGCTCACCTTTGACGAAAAGGGCGAGCTGTGCACGCTCATCTACTACCCGCACGAGAAGATCGAGCTGGTCCGCAGCCAGCGCGAGGACTCGCCCACCTGGTACAAAACGATGCTTGACCAGCTCATCATGGTCGCTCGTTCGCTTTCAAGCCGCTACACCCGCTCCAAGGTTCGTAAGGCCATCCCACGCGATTACGCCTACATCATCGACGAGCTGCTACACACGCATCCGGATGAGAACAACTATCGTGTGCGCTATCACGAGCGCATCGTGGAGTCCATCCTGGAGACCGCAAGCGCCGACGACTTTATCGAGTCGCTCGCCTCGCTCATCAAGCGCCTGGCCGTCGACCACCTGCACCTGGTGGGCGACATCTTCGACCGCGGCGGCGGCGCGGCCAAGATTATGGACCGTCTGCTCACCTACCATTCACTCGACATCCAGTGGGGCAACCACGACCTGCTGTGGATGGGCGCTGCGGCCGGTGAGCCCGCCTGCATCGCCACGGTGCTGCGCAACAACCTACGCTACGACAACTACGAGATCCTGGAGAACGACTACGGCATCTCGCTGCGTGAGCTTGTCGCCTTTGCCGATGCCACCTACACCGCCGGTGAGTCCATCACCCCGCTGATCAAGGCCATCAACGTGCTGCTCTTTAAGCTCGAGGGCCAGATTATCCAGCGCCACCCCGAGTTCGATATGACCGACCGCCTGTTACTCGACAAAATCGATCACGACACCGGCACGGTCACGCTCGCCGACGGCAGCGTGTGGCCGCTCACGACCAATGACTTCCCCACCGTCGACCCGGCGGACCCCTATTCGCTCACGCCCCAAGAGCAGCACATCATCGACAAGCTCGTGTCCGAGTTTGTCACCGCCGATCACCTGCATCGCCATATCGATTTCCTCTATTCCCACGGCTCGATGTACAAGGTCGCCAACGGCAACCTGCTGTTCCATGGCTGCGTGCCGCTCAACGAAGACGGCACCTTTAGCAGCATGAACTGCCTGGGCACCTGGCACGCTGGCCGCGATTATCTCGATTTTTGCGACCACATCGCCCGCCGCGCCTGGCGCGTGGGCGACCGCGACGCTCTCGACTGGATGTGGTACCTGTGGATTGGCTTTAACTCACCCGCCAGCGGACGCCTGGTGCGTACCTTTGAGCGCGCCTATATCGCCGATAAGAGCACCTGGGTCGAGCCGATGGACCCGTACTTTACGCTTACCAAGTCGCCCTCGGTCTGCGACGACATCATGCGCGAGTTTGGCGTCGCGCCCATGGCATGCTCACCGACCGGTCACATCATCAACGGCCACACGCCCGTTAAAACCACCAAGGGCGAGCAGCCCATCCGCGCCGAGGGCAAGCTGCTGGTCATCGATGGCGGATTCTGCCGCGCTTACCATCCCAAGACGGGCATCGCCGGCTACACGCTTATCTCGAGCTCGCGAGGGTGCCGCCTCAAGTCGCACCAGGCCTTTACCACCGTTGCCGAGGCGCTCACCCGCAACATCGATATCGAAAGCGAGACCAACCGCTTTGACGAGGCCGACCGCCGCCGCATGGTGAGCGACACCGATACCGGCGCCAAGATCCGCAGCCAGATCCAGGACCTGCGCCAGCTGCTCGATGCATATAGAAACGGTGCTATCGAGGAGCGCGCCTAGCACCACCCGTGGGGATTGGCTAAACTTGCTGAGTTTGTCATCCCCGCGGCGCCCCGGCGCCACCATAAGGCAGGTACCATGCAAAAGCTCCTTGCGCAGATCATGAAGTTTGGCGTCGTCGGCGTCATTGCCACGGTCATCGACTTTGGCATTATGAATCTGCTCCACTACGGTCTGGGCCTCAACATCCTAATCGCCAACACCAGCGGCTTTATCATCTCACTCATCTTTAACTACCTCGCTAGCATGAAGTACGTGTTTGCGCACAAGGAGGGCATGAGCCGCCGCCGCGAGTTCATTATCTTTGTCGTGCTGTCTGTGATCGGTTTGGGACTCAACGACGGCATCGTGCTGGCGCTCAACGCCGGCCTGGGGCTCGAGGCCAATATCGCCAAGATTTGCGCCACCGCGCTTGTCATGGTCTACAACTTTGTGACCCGAAAGATCTTCCTGGAAGGCGACGAGACCAAGTAACTCGCAACCTTACAGCTTTACAATGCCCACAGATGACGCGCGTCGAGCGCTGTGTTGTTCGTGGGCATTGCTCGTTTACGGGCAAATTTTCAACGTTTGCGGATTAGCACTTGATAATTTGGCGAGTTCGTATAGTTCTTGGCAAAGACCTTACGTTTCCCTTGCAAAAGCTCTAAAGTATTCTCTGCTCGATTCATCAACGCATTGGATGTGATTACGTGCGCAAGGCACTGGCACAACCTCATACCAAGCAGTTCCTCAAGTTCGCTGTCGTGGGTCTTATCTCCTTTGGCATCGACTGGGGTATGCTCATTGCGCTCGTCGAGCTGTTTCACCTCGACTTTTTGATGAGCACCACGGTCTCGTTTACCACGTCCGTCGTGGTCAACTACTGGCTCAGCATGAAGTATGTGTTCGACCACCGCGAGGGCATGAGCCGCAAGCGCGAGTTCACGATCTTCACCATCCTGTCGGTGATCGGCCTGGGCCTCAACGACCTATACATGTTTGTGGGCGTCACGTTTTTGAGCATCGGCTACCAGGCCATGAAGGCCATCGCCACATTCCTCGTCACCTGGTACAACTACTTCAGCCGTCGCTTCTTCCTCGAGGGCGCACGGTCGTAGTCGATTCGCTATTTGCTTGAATGTATAACCGGTTGGAATTCCCATTCCAACCGGTTTTTTGTTTGCCGAGAGACCGGGCGGCCCGGTCCCATTCGCATGAAAACGGGCGGCCCGGATGTTTGTCCGAACCGCCCGTCTGGCGCGCTATGTCGAGGCCTCTAGCCTGTAACGTAATACCAGACCACGTTGTCGCCGTTGGAGAGAACGTAGTTGCTGCAGGCCGTCATGGGCGTTGTGCCGTTGACGGAGTACATCCAGCCGCTCGTACCGCCGTACTGTTTCTCCGCCAAACCACCAATCGCGGAGACATACGTGCCGTACGACGAGCCATGTGCGTTGACAGAAAGGCCCAGCGCGCACAGGGCATCGTAGACGGTAGCGCCTTCGTTAAAGGTAAAGGTGCCACCAGAAGACACAGGATTGCCCACAGCGCTCGATGTGACCGAAACCGTCACTGTTATGTAGCTGGACTCCTGCGAGCCGCTCTGGCCGCCCGAGGAGGCGTTTCCACCATTAGAGGATGAGGCTCCATCAGACGACTGGCCACCGCCAGACGCATTGGAAGTATCGCCGACTCCCGTATTTTGGGCAGCGGATTTATCGCCAGACTTCTTGCCGTCCTGACCATCGGACTTCTTGCTATCCGAGCTTTTATCCGATTCCTTGTCCGAAGACTCGGAATCGTCCTTGCCGTCGTTCGAACCCTTGGACTCGTCTTTTGCATCATTCGATGACTTGGAGTCCTCGGAACTGGCCTCGCCCGAAGCCATAGTCGAGCCAGACGCCTTGGTGTCCTTGGTGACGACGCTCTCCCCCGTCACGGCCTGAATGATCCAGTCGATGGACCAGGCGCCGCTCTCGGAAGGATGGACGAAGCCCAGCGAGACGACGATCAGAATGGTGCACGCGGCAGTCAAAACGCCAAGGAGCGCCTTGCGACGAGGGGCGGACGCCGCCGAAGCGGCGCCCTGTTGCTTTGTATCGTCGAACTGAATGAACGAGGAATCTGGTTGCTTGGGGTCAGCGTCCTTGGATTTATTGGACACAGCCCTCACCTACCGACGTTTGGTGAACACGAACACGCCGACGATGGCGAGACCGATGACGCCGGCGGCAACGCCAACAATGGCGAGCGGGTTGGTGACAGCCTCCTGCTCGGAGGCACTAGAGGACTTCTTAGCAGTGGTCGTGGAAGCAGCACCCGTATCGGACTTGGAATCGGACTTCTTGTCGGACTTGCTGTCCTTCTTGTCAGACTTCTTGTCAGACTTCTTCTCGTCCTTCTTATCGGACTTATCGGAGTCCTTCTTGTCGGACTTGTTGTCCTTGGTCTCGGTCTTGGTCGACACCGTCGTCTTGGTCGCCGGCTTATGACCCGGGGCGACAACGCCGCCAGCCTGCTGGCCCTTCGTGCCAGAGCCGGAACCCGTGCCAGTGCCGGCACCAGCACCAGAACCGTTGCCAGCGCCACCGTTACCACCATTAGTGCCAGAACCGCCATTACCGCCAGGGTTAACAGCATTCTTGGTCCACTTGGCATACAGCGTCAGATCGGCCGTCACCGGCGTACTGAAGTCATACGCCTGCGTGCAAGCCTCATCGGTGAACCAACCGCCGAAAGTGTAGCCATCGCGCGTCGGATCGGCCGGCTTGACCAGCTTGCC
>CABPDL010000015.1:0-39023 GCA_902406375.1 uncultured Collinsella sp. | reverse complement strand
CCGCATCAGATAATTACTACGCTGATAATGTTTAGCTGATGCGTGAACATGTCTAGGAAATCCTCTTCAATCATGATGCGAACAATCCGTGCGTGTTCACATCCCCCAGTGGATGAAAAGCAGTATGAAACTTTAGTTACCTAAAGTCAACGCAAATAAGTAATGAATTTTCAACTTTTTTGAATTTCTCGTTATAAAACGCCACTAACCTCGGACTTTACCCGACAAAAGTTTTTGCATGAGAGATGCCCCCTCGGGAGCCGCGGGAGCTCCCATCCCAAATGCGGAGCAAAGCTCCGCACACCATCTTTTTCTTTCAGCTAAAGCACGCCGGAAATTCGACGCAGCTGGCTAACCTTGCCGGACGTTGTCGACGCCAAACCAGCTCAGAAGCTATATCGATACAGAAAGGTCCCCGGACGGAGGGGCCGGATATAAGGTTTATCGCGAGTTCCGCACGCAAAGAAGGCCACTTAATGTGGCCTTCGTCTTGCGCAGGACTGTAGAGCAGGAAACCTTATATCCGGCCCCTCCGTCCGGGGACCGCGCCGTACCAGCTACAGCGTCATGTTTGGATCGGCGTCGACGTCGAACGGCGAGATTTCACCTCGGTCGAATTTACGGCGGGCGACCTCCGCGATCATGGCGGCGTTGTCGGTGCATGCCGAGAGAGGCGGCACCGTCACGCGGATGCCCTGGCGCCCAAGCTTCTTGATCATCATCTCGCGCAGATGCGGATTAGCCGAGACGCCGCCGCCGATGCAGTATTCCTTGCATCCGGTGGCATGCAGCGCGTTCTTGGCCTTCTTGTACTGAACGTCAAAGACGGCTGCCTCAAACGAAGCCGCCAGATCGGGCAGGTGAATCGTGCGCCCAGCCTTGGTCTCCTGCTCGATGTAGAGCGTCACCGCCGTCTTGAGGCCCGAAAGCGAGAAACGATAGTCTCCCCTGCTGTTAAGCGCGCGAGGAAAATCGATCGCGCGGGGGTTGCCCGTCTCGGCCAGCTTGGAGATGATGGGGCCACCGGGATAGCCCAGACCCAACGCCTTGGCTACCTTGTCGAAGGCCTCGCCCACAGCATCGTCGAGTGTCTCACCAAGTACCTCGTAGTCGCCCCATGCCTTCACGTGCACGAGCATGGTATGACCGCCCGAGACGAGCGTGAAGATAAACGGCGGCCTGAGATCGGGCTGCGCCAGCAGGTTGGCGAACAGATGGCCCTCCAGATGGTTGACGCACACGAGCGGCTTGCCGGCGGCATAGGCAAAGCCCTTGGCGAAGGCGACGCCCACTACCAGAGCACCCACCAGGCCCGGACCCTGTGTCACGCCAACAGCGGCGAGTTCGCTCGGCGCGATGGCTCCACCCTCAAGACCAAGCGATGCTGCGGCATCCTCGAGCGCCGCATCCACGACACTCACAATCACCTCAACGTGTTTGCGCGAGGCGATCTCGGGCACCACGCCGCCAAAGCGGGCATGAAAATCAATCTGTGTCGACACCTGGTTGGCCAGCATATTGCCATCCGCATCGATAATCGCCACGGCCGTCTCGTCGCAGGAACTCTCGATAGCGAGCACTAGGCGGCGGCGCTCAATTTCGGCACGCTCCCCCTCGGAGCGCCCAGGCGCAGGCAGCGGCCATACGCGCTGCTCTGCCGCCGTCGGCTCGGGCGAAGCATTGTCGACCGGAAGCACCAGGGGCAGCGGAGCCGTCATGACGATGGCGTCCTTGCCGGCACCATAGTAGCCGCGGCGACGGCCAGCCTCGGTAAAGCCCAGAGCGTTATAAAGCGCGATCGCTCCCTCGTTACCGTCCTCGACCTCGAGCGAAGCCGTGGTGCAGCCGAGCATCTGGGCATCATAGCTCACGTGCGACAGCAGCTTGCGGGCAATGCCCTCACGGCGATGTGCCGGGTCGACGGCGACATCCAGAATCTGCACATCACCGTCCACGACCATACCGCCGGCAAGGCCCAGCAGCTTGCCGTCGTCGTGTGCCACCCACCAACTACGCGGCGCAGCGACGTCCTCGCCCAGTTCGGACAGGAACATGCCCGGCGTCCACGCCTCGTGTCCGGCACCTTCAAAGCAGGCAGCCTCTAGCGCGCTCGCGCCCTCGGCATCCGCCGCGCCCATGGGACGGAACTGCAGATGACGAACGGCGAGCTCATCGGCAACGCCCGTAATTTCGCTCTGTGCACTCTCAGCAAGACCAAGACGCTTGCGCTCGTTTTCCTCGGCATCCGAAAGGCGCGTGTAAATCGGCAGGACGCGAGCCGGATCGCCGTCACCTGCAGCGTGCGCGAGCAGCAAGCCCTCGCCCGAAGGCCACCACAGGTCGCGCTCCACGCAGCGGGCGGTCTCGTCCTCACCCAGCAGCTTGCCATAGCGCACGAGACCGTCACCGGTCAGCTGAACCTGGTCCCAGTCCGCTGCTCGGCGCCACTCATCGAGCGCCACGGCGGCCTTGACCACGTGTTCGCGCTCAAATTGACGCTCGGGGCCCTCATCGACCAGCATATACAGCGCCGGATATACCTCACCGCGCATAGCATCGGCCAAGATACCAAGCTTGCCGCGCACGCCAGCCTTCCACGCCGTCCAAGCGCAAGCGTCGAGCGTCGACACGCCCAGCAGCGGAGCATTGGCACCGCGCGCGAGGCCCTTGGCAGTGGAGATGCCGATGCGCACACCCGTAAACGACCCCGGGCCGCGGCCGACCACGTAGCAACCAACATCGCTGCGATCCAGACCGGCTTGAGCCAGCATGCCATCAACGGTATTCACGAGCTCAACGTTGGCGTGACGGCGACACATGTGGTCGCCACTCACGAGCTTCGTCTCGCCCGTCTGCCCATCAATCCAGCTTGCCGCGCAGGCAAGCATGTCGGTCGAGGTATCGAGCGCCACCACCAGCGCGTTGTCGTTATGCAAGCTCATCTTGTACAGCCTTATCAATCAAATGGGAAAGCTCCATTGCGCGGTCACCGTGCGCCTCAAGCGTTATCGTTCGCACATCGCTGTCGCCCTCATCACGCTTGAGCGTCACCGAAAGATACTCATCCGTCAGCTCGTCCTGGAATTGTTCGCCCCATTCCAGCAGGCAAGCACCCTCATAGCCCAGCACATCGAAAATGCCCGTATCCTCGAGCTCGTAGGCATGCTCCAGGCGGTATAGATCAAAGTGAAACAGCGGAATACGACCTTGATCGTGAACGGCCATGAGGGCGAACGTAGGGCTCGTAACCATATGCCCATCGCCCAGCCCGCGCGAGACGCCCTTGGTAAAGTGAGTTTTGCCCACTCCCAGGCCACCGGTCAGGATGAGCACATCTCCGTCCTCAAGGCACGGTGCAATTAGCTCGCCAAAGTACTCCGTATCGGCAGCGCAAGTCGTTTTGTAAGTACCTACCCCCAGGCGCTCCAGGGACATATATGCTCCTTATTATTCCGAGGCGTCCTCTGGTGCGGGATGTCGCCCCAGATAGTCGCCTAGCATCTTAAAGTCTTCCTCCAGCAGCTCCTGCCACGCTGGATTGCGTAGCGCTGCTGCCGGATGGAACGTGGGCATTACTACAAAATGCCCCATCTGGTGGAACCTGCCGCGCAGCTTGGTAATGCCGATCTCGGTCTTGAGCACAAAGTGCGTTGCGGGGTTGCCGAGCGTCACGATGATATCGGGCCAGATGCTTCGAATCTGCTCGCGCAAAAACGGTGAGCAAGCCAGCACTTCCTCGGGACGCGGATTGCGGTTTCCCGGCGGGCGGCACTTAAGCACGTTGGCAATGTAGACGTCTTCGCGTTTGAGCCCCGCCAGCGACAAAATGCCGTTGAGGTCCTCGCCTGCCGCCCCCACAAAGGGCTCGCCCTGCAAATCCTCATTGCGGCCCGGCGCCTCGCCAATAAACATCACGCGAGCGCGGGGGTTTCCCACGCCAAACACGATATTGTGACGCGACTGGTAGAGCTGGCAAAGGTGACAATCGCCCAGAACGGCCTCGATCTCCTCGAGTGCGACCTCACGCGGCGCCTGATGGGTATGGCCGGGAATGTGCATGACGCCCATAGCGACTCCTACACGTAGACCTTGTCGAGACGCATACCAAAGCCGCAAGCGACCTCGTAGTTAATCGTGCCGCGTAGGCGCGCCATCTCGTCCATGGTAATCTCGGCATCTCCATCGCAGCCGACAATGATCATCTCGTCACCATACTCGGCCTCGGGAATCTCATGCGCCGGGTTGGACTGAATGGCGACCATAAACTGATCCATGCAGATATTGCCAACCTGATGCACGCGCTCGCCGCGATACAGCACATCCATACGATTGGAAAGCGTACGCGATAGGCCGTCGGCATAACCGATCGGCAGCGTGCAGATCTGAACGCGCGTACGCGGTACGCGGTAGGTAAAACCGTAGCCCACGCCCTCGCCCATCGCAGGGTGTGCCACGCGCGTCACGCGCGCATGGACGCTCATAACGGGATCAAGCTGCATCACGCGACCACTCAGCTCACATGGCTGCAGACCATACAAACCGATGCCGGCACGAATCATGTCAAAGTGCATTGAAGAATCGAGCATCGAGGACGGCGTGTTGGCGCAGTGCACGATACCGCACTCAAAGCCCGCATCCTTAATGGCCTGAACGGCCTCGGTAAAGCGCTGACACTGCAGTTTGTAGTCCCAGCCCGAAGGTTCATCGGCCGTGGCGAAGTGCGTAAATACGCCGTCGCACTGAATACCGCGATGGAAATTAATACCGCGGACAAAGTCGAGCACCTGCGTGTAATGTACGCCAATGCGGTTCATGCCCGTCTCGATGGCAAGATGGTACTTGCCCACCTTGCCCGCCGCGACGGCGCATTCGCCATACGCAAGAGCAAAGTCAGACGTATAGACCGAGGGCATGATATCAAACTCGAGCAACGTCGGAATAGCCTCGATAGGCGGCTCGCTTAGGATGAGGACGGGTTTCGTAATCCCGCCCTGTCGGAGCTCAACGCCCTCGTTAACCGTCGCCACGGCAAACATGTCGGCACCGGCCGAATACATGATCTTGGCGCACTCAACAGCTCCATGACCATAAGCATCGGCCTTGACCACGCAGCACAGGCGCTGACGCGGATTCAGCAAGTTCTTATAGGCCCTCGTGTTGCGACGGAGCGCCCCGCGGTCGATCTCGACCCAGGACCAGCGCGTCAAATCGGCTTTATTCATGATTAGTCATCCGACCCTTCGTCCATGATTCCCAGATCTTCGAGCGCATCCTTTGCCGCCAGTTCCATGGCAGGACCGATCAAGTCGATAAGATCGGTCGCGATGACGCTCTTCTCACCATACTCCGTCGCCGCGGCAAAACCGGCGTAGCTGTGAAGTGCGACGGCGTACGAATACAGCAACTCCCAACGATCCATCTCGTCGCGCATGGTGGCAAGCGTGCCGGCCAAAATACCCGCGAGAACATCACCCGAACCGGCAGTTGCCAGAGAAGCCGGACCCGAGAGCGGCAGCAGCACACGCTCAACGCCACAGATAGCCGTCGTCGGCCCCTTGGCAATGACCACCAGATTGTCGGAGCCTGCAGCCCAGACAACCTTCTGCGCGGCCGCAATCGCGGTACCAAGGTCGTTCACCTCGTCACCGGCAACCAGACGCGAAAGCTCACGATAGTGCGGTGTCATAACCAACGGCTGATCGCGACGATACATCTCGGGGTTACTATCAATACCGTCAATGGCAATCTTAGCAAGGCAGTTGAGCGCATCGGCGTCCAAAATAAGCGGCACATCAAGCTCGAGCAAGCCCGAAACCACCTGCATAGCGCCGGCAGACGTCGTCATACCGGGACCGCACAGTACGCAGCTGTACTTCTTTGCAATCTCGCACACCGTCATGCGCGCAGCGGCGCCAAAGGAGCCGCGGGAATCAGACGGAATAGCAAAGACGGGAATCGAAGGAAGTGCCATGCGAATAAGATTGGCGCAGGCGTCAGGAGCCGCAACTGCCACGTAACCAGCACCCGCGCGAGCTGCAGACTTGGCCGCCATAATGGCAGCACCAGGATATTGCGCAGATCCGGCGACAATAAGCACAGAGCCACGGGAATACTTATCGATATTCGTAGGTAGTGGAGCAAAGTAATCAACTAAGTCACCGGGCTCGACAATCTCGGCGGCGTGGTCGACATCATCGATGACCTCATCAAGACGGTCGTAAAGATTGCCGCAGATCAAATCGCCAGCATACTCAGGGCCATCAGCGCTATACAAACCAATCTTGGGCGCAATCATCGTCACCGTATGCTCGGCACGAATGCAGTCGTCATCAACAACGCCCGTCTCGGCATTCAGGCCCGAGGGGACATCAATGGATACGACACAATCGGCGCATTCATTGACCGTAGGAATCCAGATGGAGAACGGCGCACGCAGATTCCCGTGAAAACCGGTACCAAAAATGGCATCGACAACAACATCGGCCTTATCGATCAAAACCTCGAGTTCATCACGCGAGGGGCCGACGCAAACGTGCACATCGCGGCCGGCAGTACGACGAGCAACATGACGTGCCAGAGCAGCAGGAATCTCATCCGGTTCAACCGGAGAAACGATATCCACGTCCACACCCTTATGGCTCAGGATATCGGCGGCAACCCAACCGTCGCCGCCATTATTACCAAAACCGACCAAAACGAGAACCCGATCGGGATTGAGCTTCAAGACCTCGTTAGCGGCAAACTCACCCGCTAGCTCCATAAGCTCGGCCTTCGAAGTCCCTTCGCGTTCGATGATATCCTCGAGACGAACGACTTCTTCGGTACTCAAAACCGGTTTCATCTATGCTCCTAGCGTATCTTGCGAAGCATCGCCCAGGTGCTCCGCCAATGCTGAATTCTGCAGCTGCTCGAGCTCATCTAATACAGAGCGAGCCTCTTTAAATGTCTGCGCAACGCGTTTCTTGGTACTCACCTTTTCCTCTTTTGGCTTAGGCCGAGCATCTTCGGTAATCGCGATGGCATTCGCAACGGCCAAGTCTCCCGTAAGCGTAATGGAAAGAGCGACCTCAACAACACCCAGTTCTTGAGCGATCTCGAGAGCACGGCCCGAAAGCAGCGCCTTCGGTTTGCCGAGTTTATCACGCGTAACCGAAACATCCTTGCGACCAACGCCTTGACTAAAACCCGTGCCGAGAGCTTTAAGTACCGCCTCGCGCGAAGCAAAGCGGCTGGCATAGTGAGCAGCGGGACGCGATGATGCATCACAATACGCACGCTCTTCTTCGGTAAACACACGCCGAGCAAACGACGGCGTCTTTTCAAGAATTGATTTCATGCGGGAAATCTCGACGATATCAACGCCGATACCAGCTTCAGCCATGTTCACCTCCATATCGCACAGACTAAGTTATTGTAGCCCGTTCACAGAAGATGCGACAAACGAGGGTTATAAAACACAGCTACTATGTGAGACAAAAGCCCGTAAACGCAAAAAAGGGGGAGGCCTCGCGGCCTCCCCCTTCTTCAAGTCATCAGACGGCTCGGTGCCGTCCACCGGTCAGCGGCGCCCTGGCCTCCCACGGGCTGGCCCCGCAGTACTCTCGGCGCGATGGGGCTTAGCTTCCGGGTTCGGAACGGGACCGGGCGTGCCCCCCATGCTCTGGCCGCTGACCGGTGGGCGGCGCCCACCGTTACGGTGTCCTGGGTCTCATCTACGTGCCCTGGGGGCCGCATGGCGCATAGGGGAGACGACTCGGGGGCATCCTCGTGCCCGGACCGCGCTTCAGAGCGCATGTCCCGCGGGCCGCGAGGTGCGGTTCCGGAAGAGCTCGGGCGATTAGTGCGGCTCGGCTGAGGACGTCGCCGTCCTTGCACCTGCCGTCTATCGACCAGGTAGTCTACCTGGGCCCTTACCGGAAGGAGAACTAATCCCTGGAACGGCTTCCCGCTTAGATGCCTTCAGCGGTTATCCGCGCCGCACGCGGCTACCCGGCCGTGCCGTTGGTCGACAACCGGTTCACCGGAGGTGCGTCCACCCCGGTCCTCTCGTACTGGGGGCAGCCTCCATCGATTCTCCTGCGCCCACGGAGGATAGGGACCGAACTGTCTCACGACGTTCTGAACCCAGCTCGCGTACCGCTTTAATGGGCGAACAGCCCAACCCTTGGGACCGACTACAGCCCCAGGATGCGATGAGCCGACATCGAGGTGCCAAACCTCCCCGTCGATGTGGACTCTTGGGGGAGATAAGCCTGTTATCCCCAGGGTAGCTTTTATCCGTTGAGCGATGGCCCTTCCATGCGGAACCACCGGATCACTAAGCCCGACTTTCGTCCCTGCTCGAGTTGTAGCTCTCGCAGTCAAGCTCCCTTATACCTTTACACTCTGCGAATGATTTCCAACCATTCTGAGGGAACCTTTGGGCGCCTCCGTTACATTTTAGGAGGCGACCGCCCCAGTCAAACTGCCCACCTGACACTGTCCTCCAGAACGCTCAGCTCTGCGAGTTAGAGGATCCATCAAACAAGGGTAGTATCCCAACATTGCCTCCAGTAAGACTAGCGTCCTACTTTCTCTGGCTCCTACCTATCCTGTACATGTTTAACAAATACTCAATATCAAGCTACAGTAAAGCTCCATGGGGTCTTTCCGTCCTGTCGCGGGTAACCCGCATCTTCACGGGTATTATAATTTCACCGAGTCTCTCGTTGAGACAGTGCCCAAATCATTACACCTTTCGTGCAG
This sequence comes from uncultured Collinsella sp., assembly GCA_902406375.1. Lineage (GTDB taxonomy): Bacteria > Actinomycetota > Coriobacteriia > Coriobacteriales > Coriobacteriaceae > Collinsella. Next base: position 30,278 of record CABPDL010000015.1, on the reverse strand, counting down.
GTCGGAACTTACCCGACAAGGAATTTCGCTACCTTAGGACCGTTATAGTTACGGCCGCCGTTTACCGGGGCTTGGCTTCGGGGCTTCGCCTTGCGGCTAACTCCTCCGCGTGACCTTCCGGCACCGGGCAGGCGTCAGACCCTATACGTCGCCTTGCGGCTTCTGCAGAGTCCTGTGTTTTTGGTAAACAGTCGCTTGGGCCTCTCCACTGCGGCCCGCCTCCGCTCCCGGAGCAAGTCCGTTCACGTACGCGCGGGCACCCCTTCTCCCGAAGTTACGGGGCCATTGTGCCGAGTTCCTTGACCATGGTTGACCCGATCGCCTCGGTATGTTCTACCCACCCACCTGTGTCGGTTTGCGGTACGGGCGCGCACGCGCCTGCCTAGGGGTTTTTCTAGGGACCTCGGGCTCACTCGCTTCGCTCAGATGCTTCGTCCGGAGCCTCGCCCTCGTGCGGACCGGATTTCCCTGGTCCGCGGGCCGCGCTCCATCACGGGGACGTCCAGAACCCCGCCGAGCCACCCCCATCCGTCGCCCCGTCGGTCGTAGCGCCGCGTGCGCGGTGCAGGAATGTCTGCCTGCTGCGCGTCGGCTACGCCTTCCGGCCTCGCCTTAGCCCCCGACTGACCCTGGGAGGATTAGCCTTGCCCAGGAAACCTCGGGTTCACGGCGGACGAGTTACTCTCTCGTCTCTCGCTACTCATGCCAGCATTCTCACTCCCATGCGCTCCACCGCCGGTCGCCCGGCGGCTTCACCGCCCATGGGAAGCTCCCCTACCGATTCTGAAAATCAAAATCCCGCCGCTTCGGTGTCCAGCTTAGCCCCGTGTATTGTCGGCGCATGTCCACTCGACCAGTGAGCTGTTACGCACTCTTTGAATGCATGGCTGCTTCTAAGCCAACATCCTGGTTGTCTGGGCGGACGCACATCCTTTGCCACTCGGCTGGAACTTGGGGACCTTAGCGGGCGGTCCGGGCTGTTTCCCTCTCGAGCACACAGCTTAGCCCACATGCTCTGACTGCCGCGCTCTGGGCCGCCGGCATTCGGAGTTCGGTTGGATTCGGTAGGCGGCGAAGCCCCCTCGTCCATCCGGTGCTCTACCTCCGGCGGTGAACGCGCGACGCTAGCCCTAAAGCTATTTCGGGGAGAACGAGATATCTCCGGGTTTGATTGGCCTTTCACCCCTATCCGCAGGTCATCGCCGCCGTTTTCAACCGACGTGCGTTCGGCCCTCCACGGGGTCTTACCCCCGCTTCAGCCTGCCCACGGATAGCTCACCCGGCTTCGCGTCCGCGGCGCGGGACTCAAGTCGCCCTGTTAAGGCTCGCTTTCGCTCCGGCTCCCTTTCGGTTAACCTCGCCCCGCGCCAGCGACTCGCTGGCTCATTCTACAAAAGGCACGCCGTCACACCATATAGGTGCTCCGACTGCTCGTGGGCGCACGGTTTCAGGTACTGTTTCACTCCCCTCCCGGGGTGCTTTTCACCTTTCCCTCACGGTACTGGTGCGCTATCGGTCACAGGGTAGTACTCAGGCTTGGATGGTGGTCCACCCAGGTTCGGACCGGGTTTCACGTGCCCGGCCCTACTCAGGGACCGCGTCGCGCCGTCCGGTCTGGGTTCGCGTACGGGGCTGTCACCCGCTGCGGCCGGCCCTCCCATGCCGTTCCGCTCCCCAGCCGGACCTGCGCCCGGGGGCGGCAGCCCCCGGATGCGCGGCCCTGCAACCCCGCCGGCGGAACCCCTGCCGGGTATGCCCGCTCGACGGTTTGGCCATCGGTCCCCTTTCGCTCGCCGCTACTCGGGGAGTCTCGAGATTGATTTCCTCTCCTCCGGGTACTTAGATGTTTCAGTTCCCCGGGTTGTCCTCCCCACCCTTATGTGTTCGGGGTGGGGATATCCACACTGCTGTGGATGGGTTCGCCCATTCGGAGACCCCCGGGTCGAAGGATGTGTGCTCCTCGCCGGGGATTATCGCAGCTTGCCGCGTCCTTCATCGGCTCCCTGTGCCAAGGCATCCGCCGTGCGCCCGTGGTATCTTGCGGGACCGCATCGGGCCCGCGGGATATCCACGTGTCGCTAATTAAGTTAAATTAATCGATATCATGAATAGCGCTCGTATGTCGCAATTCGGGTATCTCATACCGCGGCACAGTAGTTGACTGTGCTCGCGATCAGATGCTCCTCACTCATATATAAGTGAATTCTTCTTGTTTGGATCGGATGAATGATTGCTATCATTCTGTCTGATAAATCGCAGAAAAGAATCGAGTCTGGAAGAATGATCTTCCATCTCTCTCCTATCGCTATGCGGCTCTCAAGGTACGCGGGTGCGACCCCGGGGACCGGGTGCTGCGGGGAATCATCCTGGCGGACATCTACCGGACGGGCTCCTGCCCTCTATTCGAGTTAAAGTTTGTCTCTCTAAGAACTTATCTCCCTAGAAAGGAGGTGATCCAGCCGCACCTTCCGGTACGGCTACCTTGTTACGACTTCACCCCCCTCACCCTCCACACCTTCGGCGCCTCCCCCCTTGCGGTTGGGCCGGCGACTTCGGGTGCAGACGACTCGGGTGGTGTGACGGGCGGTGTGTACAAGGCCCGGGAACGCATTCACCGCGGCATGCTGATCCGCGATTACTAGCAACTCCGACTTCATGGGGGCGGGTTGCAGCCCCCAATCCGAACTGGGGCCGGCTTTCCGGGATCCGCTCCCCCTCGCGGGGTGGCATCCCTCTGTACCGGCCATTGTAGCACGTGTGCAGCCCAGGGCATAAGGGGCATGATGACTTGACGTCGTCCCCGCCCTCCTCCGCCTTGACGGCGGCGGTCCCGCGTGGGTTCCCGGCATCACCCGATGGCAACACGCGGCGGGGGTTGCGCTCGTTGCGGGACTTAACCCAACATCTCACGACACGAGCTGACGACAGCCATGCACCACCTGTCTTGGCTCCTCTCGGCCACGGCGTCTCCGCCGCTTCACCAAGATGTCAAGCCCTGGTAAGGTTCTTCGCGTTGCTTCGAATTAAGCCACATGCTCCGCTGCTTGTGCGGGCCCCCGTCAATTCCTTTGAGTTTTAGCCTTGCGGCCGTACTCCCCAGGCGGGACGCTTAATGCGTTGGCTGCGGCACGGGGGGATCGTCCCCCCACACCTAGCGTCCATCGTTTACGGCTGGGACTACCAGGGTATCTAATCCTGTTCGCTCCCCCAGCTTTCGCGCCTCAGCGTCGGTCTCGGCCCAGAGGGCCGCCTTCGCCACCGGTGTTCCACCCGATATCTGCGCATTCCACCGCTACACCGGGTGTTCCACCCTCCCCTACCGGACCCAAGCCGCGGAGGTTCCGGGGGCTTCGGGGGGTTGAGCCCCCCGCTTCGACCCCCGGCCTGCCGGGCCGCCTACGCGCGCTTTACGCCCAATGAATCCGGATAACGCTCGCCCCCTACGTATTACCGCGGCTGCTGGCACGTAGTTAGCCGGGGCTTCTTCTGCAGGTACAGTCTTGACTCTTCCCTGCTGAAAGCGGTTTACGACCCGAAGGCCTCCGTCCCGCACGCGGCGTCGCTGCGTCAGGGTTCCCCCCATTGCGCAAGATTCCCCACTGCTGCCTCCCGTAGGAGTCTGGGCCGTGTCTCAGTCCCAATCTGGCCGGTCGGTCTCTCAACCCGGCTACCCGTTGTCGGCACGGTGGGCCGTCACCCCGCCGTCTACCTGATGGGCCGCGGAGCCATCCCCTCCCGTCGGGGCTTTAGCCGGGGTGCCATGCGGCACCCCGGGGTATCCGGTATTACCCGTCCTTTCGGGCGGCTATCCCGGGGGAGGGGGCAGGTTCTCCACGTGTTACTCAGCCGTTCGCCACTCGCTTCCACCCGGAGGTGGGTGCCGTTCGACTTGCATGTGTTAGGCGCGCCGCCAGCGTTCATCCTGAGCCAGGATCGAACTCTCCGTCCAAAATGTATGGGCTTCGAGCCCGTCCGGTCCTCTCAGTCCATCGCTGATCGGTTCCGTTCGATTCATATGGTTCTGTATAGGAAAAGGAATTTCTCGGGGCCGCCTCTCGGCGGCCTTGCGAAAAACAAATCCAAGTTAGACCATTTCAAATGGTTCGATGTCTGCCCGGATGCGACACTGAATGTGTCCATCCTCGCAGTATCCGGTTCTCAAGGTGCACGCCTGGCGGCTGATCCGGTCCGACCGGGCCGCGCGGCAAGGAGATATATTGCCAGACCGGAGGGGCGCCGGGGGCGGGAATCTGGGCGTACACATTTCCTACACATATTAAAACCCTGCTTACGTTTGCCAGCCGTTCTCTACCGCTCACCGAGGGCCTCTTTATAGTGAAGCGTCATATGGCTAAAGCTGATAGGCTCCCTTAGCCAAGGCACAGCCGGCATCGAGCAACTCATCGCGCTCCTCCACCGAGAACCCCTCGGCGTATACGCGAACCACCGGTTCGGTCCCGCTGGGGCGGATCAGCAGCCAGGTGTCATCCTCGAATGCCAAACGTAAACCATCCATATGGCTTACAGCCTGCGGCGCCTTGCCGCAAATCGATTTAGGATTCATGCCAGGAAGCAGCGTTCGCAGCGATTCGGCGTCTTCGGCCTCAAGGCGCAAATCGCGACGCCCATAGCTCGTCTTACCAAAACTGGCCTCGAGCTGATCGACCAAAACGCCCAAAGGCGCGCCCGTCTTTGCCATAAGCTCACACAGAATCAGACAAGCAAGGATTCCATCACGCTCAGGCATATGCGCGGCGATGCCGATACCGCCGGCCTCCTCGCCTCCCATGAGGACGCCGCCCTTCTTCATCTCTGCAGCTATATATTTGAAACCGACCGGCTTAACGGTCACACGACAGCCAAGCGCCTCGGCAATGCGACGCACGAGCGTCGAGCACGAGAGATTGACGACGACACGCCCCTCCAAATTGCGGAATTGAACGAGGTCGCCCAAAACAAGCGCCATGATTTGATGCGGATGAATATATCTACCGCGTTCGTCGACCGCACCGATACGGTCGGCATCGCCGTCGGTCACCAGGCCTGCGCACGCCCCGTCCTCGACAACCGCACGCTCGCAAGCGTCCACCCACGGCTCAACAGGGTCGGGGCAAATGTCCTCTTGATCGGACGACTGTCCGGCATGAATCTCGTGCACCTCGACGCCTAGCTCCCGCAGCAGGTCGGCAAGATATCCCTGGGCCGCGCCGCCCATGGGGTCAACTACCACACGCAGGTGAGCGGCTCGAATGGCCTCGGCATCGACAAACGATGCCACCGCCTGCATATAGTCAGGAATAATATCCGCGGTGCGATAGCGTTCCTCGATCCCCATCGGCTCGGGGGCCATAGTCTCTTCGAGCTCTTCGATGACATCCTGATTGGCCGTCGAGCCATCTCCCATGCGCAGCTTAAGGCACAGATACCCCTGCGGATGATGGGATCCCGTCACCATGAGCGCACCGCAGGCCTCGCCGTCATACGCCGCCGCCCACGTAAGGGCGGGGGTCGGAACAGGCCGAGATGCGAGCACTGCGTCCAATCCGTGAGCGGCAAGCACGCCTGCCGCAAGCTCAGCGAACTCGCGCGCTAAGGGCCGGGTGTCGAACCCTATATATACCGTTTTGCCCGGATTGGTCTTTTGCCACAACTCGCCGACGGCATCGGCGATACGGGCAACGTTATCGGCAGTGAAGTCCTCATCGACGCGAGCGCGCCAACCGTCAGTTCCAAAATGAATTATCGCGCACACGCGCAGACACCTCACAGTGTTTGGATCATGGTACGCATGAGGTATACCCGCAGCACGCACCCGGCAACCTGCCGGTACCAGCATTCACCATTTGGGCAAATGCTGCCGAGGACATGCAGGCAATAAAAAAACCGCCCCGTATGGAGCGGTTTTGCCCTTTATATATCGAGCGCCTCGGCCATCGCTGCCGTAGTGATTGCCGTGGTTCCACAGCAACTGCCCACCATTGCGGCACCGGCATGTCTCCATTCGATGCATGCGCGCGCGAAAGCTTCGGGGTTCTCGTGCCATACGGGGCCATCCTGAGTCTGGACCGGATCGCCTACGTTGGGACGCACCGTGACGGGAGTAGTCGCCGATGCAACCATCCTGGGCACCGCCGCGTTCGCGGCCGCAAGCGAACAGCAATTAACACCAACCGAGTTTGCGCCGTGTTTTTCGGCGTACAAAACGGCTGCCTCGATGTTGAGGCCATCGCCCAACAGGTCGCCTTTATCGTCAACGACAAAACTCACCAGGACAGGCATGCCGTCGGCGGCATCTCGGGCGCCGGCAAGCGTGGGCTGCAAATTACGGATAGACGTCACCGTCTCGATCAGCAGACCGTCAACACCAGCATTGAGCAAGGCGTGCGCCTGTTCGCGCGCAATGCCTCGGATTTCACGATACTCGACAGAGTCTTCGGCAAACCACTCAATACCGATCGGGCCCATCGAGCCCAGTAGCAGCTGAGGGTGCGCCTGGCGGGCATCGTCGACGGCCCCGCGATTGACCTCCGCCACGGACGGCGCAATCTGATCGTGCTTGAGGGCATAGCTCGATGCCTGAAAGGTGTTGGTAATGAGCACCTGCGCGCCGGCGGCGACATACAAGCGATGAATACGAGAAACGGTCTGCGGCTCTGCCAGATTCCAAAACGCCGGTGGAATGTCGGCGGCATCGTACTCACTCAACAGAACACTGCCCATGGGGCCCTGCGCCAACAAGGTCTCGCTCGACAAGCGGCGCGTAAGTTCCTCGGCACCAAAGCGGTTGTAATAACTCGTATCCATATATATCCCGCTATTCCTCGACGCTGATTCCCTGCTTTTCGAGATAGGCGAGCCAGCGGTTCATCGTGTCCTCGGATAGCGCATGCTCCATCATGCAGGCCTCGGAATCGGCTCGCTCAAATTCGACACCGAGCTCCTGAACCAAAAACGTGCGGATGAGGCGATGACGGTACCAGATAGCCGTACCAACCTCGCGGCCGCGATCGGTCAGGACTACCTTGCCGTAGTGCGATTGCTCGACAAGTTCGGATGCTTTGAGCGCCGAAACCGCTTTATTGACCGATGCCTTGGAGACGCCAAGGCGCTGCGCGATGTCGACCGATCGCACGCCGTTGGTTTCCCCCTCTTCGCTTTCAATGCGAACCATGCACTCCAAGTAGTCTTCGTTCGCCACCGTCAGATGTAGTTCGCGCGAGCTATTTGTCGTATCCATGATCTTCCGTCCCTTCTGCATTCATTGGCTGATTCTACCCCATCCAAGCGTCGCGGTATGCCGTGGCATACCGTGCTAGAGTTCTTGTTGCACACGACGACCAAGATTGGAGCGGTCTTTATGGAAAACACCACCACGAACCCCGATGTCCTCGAGCGCTTTTTGCGCTACGTCCAGATCAACACGCAGTCCGAGGATGCAAACTGCGACCAGGTACCCTCGAGCGCCGTTCAGTTTGACCTTGCCAACGTGCTGGCTGAAGAGCTGCGCGAGCTTGGTGCGGAAGATGCCCACGTGACCGAGCACGCCTATGTCTGCGCGCATATCCCCGCAAGTGTGGGCGCTGAGGACAAGCCCGCCCTGGGCCTGATCGCCCATCTCGACACCACCGAAGTTGCACCGGGCGCCGGCGTGAAGCCGCACATCGTGCACTACGAAGGCGGCGACCTGGTCTGCGGCACGGTTGACGGTAAGCCCGTTGCCATGAGTACCGCCAAGCTTCCCGCCCTGAACGACCTCGCGGGTGAGGACCTGGTCTGCAGCGATGGCACCACGCTGCTGGGCGCGGACGACAAGGCAGGCGTCGCCGAGATCATGTCGCTTGTCGCGCGTATCGCTCAGGACCCTTCTCTGCCCCATCCCGCACTCGGCATTTGCTTCTGCCCTGACGAGGAGATCGGCCACGGAGCCGAGCTGTTGGATATCGATACCTTTGGCTGCAAGTATGCCTACACGGTCGACGGTGGCCCCATCGGCGAGCTGGAGTGGGAGTGCTTTAATGCCGCTGAGGCGACCGTCTGCTTTGAGGGCCAGTCCATCCACCCGGGCGACGCCAAAGGCCGTATGGTTAACGCAGGCAATCTGTTCTGCGACTTCAACGCGTTGCTCCCCTACGTGCAGCGCCCGGAGTATACGGAAGGCTACGAGGGCTTTTATCACCTTGAAGGTGTATCTGCAACCGTCGATCACGCCACAGCGCGCTATATCGTCCGCGACCATGACGCAGCCAAGTTCCAGCAGAAACTCGACCTTATTGATGCCGCCGCCTCGATGCTCAACCAGCGCTTGGGTGACAAGCGCGTGACGGTCGAGATTAAGCAGCAGTATCGAAATATGGCCGAGATCGTTCGTGACTATCCCGAGCTTATTGATGTTGCCAAGGAAGCCTACCTTGCCTGCGGCGTTGAGCCCCAAGTGCTGCCGATTCGCGGCGGCACCGACGGCGCGCAGCTGTCGTTCCGCGGTCTGCCCTGCCCCAACCTTTCCACCGGCGGCTATTGCTACCACGGCGTCAACGAGTTTGTCCCGGTCAGTTCGCTCGTCAAGATGACCGACGTCCTGCAGGAGCTCGTCGCCCGTTTCGCATAAGCCTGGCTGCATAAGCCCAAAAGACGAATCGCCCCGTCCTCTACAGAGAACGGGGCGGTTTTTGATACAAGGGGAATAGTCAACATCGCAGGTTGAGCCAACGTCAGCGAGCGACGTCCAAGGCGAACAAGTTGGCATGAAAAAGGCAGGGCATTGACCTTCTGGTCATGCCCTGCCTTTTGAATGACAAATTGTCGCCTTGGGCGGCGCGCAGCGTCGAGTCGTTACGGCGTTTGGTAAAACGCCGTAACTTAGTAGTTGGCCTCGTAACCGTTGCCGTCGCCGGTGGGCTGTTCGTAGTAGTCCGAATCGCTCGAATCGCTTGAGCCATCGGAATCGTCAGAGCTGACCGATGAGGTTGCGGTGCCGTTTGCGTAGTCGTCAGACGTGTTGTTGCTGAGGTCGCCGATCGTAGAGCTGGAGCCGTCGGAAAGACCCATGGTGTTGGGACCCTTGGGATCCTTGCCGGCATCGACGCGCTCCATCATTTCCTTGAGCTCGTCCTCGTAGACAAAGACGTAGCTCACACCGTCAATCATGGTGCTGTCGTCGGCGTACGAAGGCAGGTTGGCCGAGTAGATACCGTCGACATCCATACCGCGCATGGCGTTGACCGTAGAGACGATATCCTGAACGCTCATATCGGTCACGAGCATATCGGACAGCGAATTAACCAGGCCAAAGATCTTCGTGGCATCGAAGTTATTGAGAATCTGGTTGGCAAGGGCGCCAAGCACCTGACGCTGGTGGCGCATGCGCGTGTAATCGCCGTCGGCATAGGTGTAGCGGCAGCGGGCATAGGTAAGGGCGGTGGCACCGTCCATATGCTGCTGGCCAGCGGTAATCTTAATATCCAGGTGCTCGGGGTCGTCAACATCATCGGTTGCGTTAATGTCGATACCGCCAACCGAATCAATCAGCGCCTGCATACCGTCGAAGCTGACCTCGGCATAGTGGGAAATCTGAACACCGCACAGCTCGTTGACCGCCTCGACCATGGCCTCGGCGCCGCCAACGGTATGGCAGGCGTTGATCTTCATGGTCTCGCCCTTGTACTCGACCTTGGTGTCGCGCGGAACGGAAATGAGCGTCGCCTGCTTTTGCGTGGGGTCGATGCGAGCCAGGATAATCGAGTCGGCACGATACGTATCCTCGCCCGGACGGCCGTCGGTGCCAAGAAGCAGCACGTAGAACGGATCCTTTGCCTCATCGGTGTCAACCAGAACCCGACGCAGATTGTCAGTAATGACATTAGAATCGCCGAGCTTGCCCATAATGGTGGCAAACCACAGGCCGGCAGCGGTAGTGGCACTCAGCAGCACGCCAAGCACGACAATGAGCGCGACGTGACGAATCGTGTGGCTACGGCGGCGTTGACGAGCGCGCTCGGAATAGCGAGCCACGTTATCGCGACTGTAGATCTTGGCCTGCGCACCAGTTGAGGGTCTTCGGGTGGTGGTATCCGCGAGGGGCTTTTTATTAAACATAGGCAACCTGTATTAGTAGATGACGGGATCGGGGACGGTAGCATGCTCGACATGCGCGCCAAGCGCCTGCAGCTTTTCGACAAACTGCTCGTAGCCGCGCTTGATGTGATGGATAGCCGAAACCTCGGTCGTCCCGTCGGCGATCAAGCCCGCTACGACGAGGGCCGCTCCGCCGCGCAAATCGGGCGAGGTAACCTGTGCACCCGAGAAGCCCTTGACGCCATGAATCATGGCATGATGGCTCTCGATACGAATGTCGGCACCCATGCGCACCAGCTCAGAGGCAAACATAAAGCGATTCTCGAAGATGTTTTCGGTAATAACGGAACTGCCGTCGGCAAGGGCGGAGAGCACCATAATCTGCGCCTGCATGTCGGTCGGGAAACCGGGGAACGGAAGCGTCTGGATGTCGACCGGCTTGATACGCTCGGCACGGTTCACATGGACGCCATCCTCGACGCGCTCGCAGTCGATACCCATAAGCTCCATCTTCTTGAGCACCATGCCCAAGTGAATGGGGCAAAAGCCCGTGACATCGACACCGCGATCGTCGGCCATCAACGCACCGGCAACGATAAAGGTACCGGCCTCGATGCGGTCGCCCACCACGCGATGGGTAACGGGATGGAGCTCTTCCACGCCTTCGATAGTCACGACGGGCGTACCGGCGCCAACAATCTTGGCGCCCATCTCGTTGAGCATGTTAGCGAGATCGACGATCTCGGGCTCGCGGGCGGCATTGTCGATAACCGTGGTGCCCTGTGCGCGCACAGAGGCCATGATGAGGTTCTCGGTCGCACCGACGCTGGCAAACTCGAGCGTGACGGTGGTACCGCGCAGACCTTGGGGCGCATTAGCGTTGATGTAACCGTGGGCGGTATCGAACTCAACGCCCAGGGCCTCAAGACCAAGAATGTGCATATCGATCTTGCGAGCACCCAGGTTGCAGCCGCCCGGCATGGCAATTTTGGCGCGATGGAAGCGGCCCAGCAGGGGTCCCATGACGGCGGTGGAAGCGCGCATCTTGGCAACGAGCTCGTAGGGGGCCTCCCATGAATCGACCTGAGAGGTATCAATCTCGAGCGTGTGCTCGTCGAGAACATCGATCGTAGCGCCCATGCCCTTGAGCACCTTGCCCATCACGTGGACATCGGAAATATCGGGCACGTTCTGCAGCGTCGTCTTGCCCGGCGCCAGAAGCGTTGCCGCCATGAGTTTGAGCGCGGAGTTCTTGGCGCCCGAGACGGGCACGGAGCCTCCGATGGCGTGGCCACCCTCAACGCGGATAATATCCAAGGTCTACCCTTTCAAAAAGCATGCCCGGGGTGGCTGGGCCATCCCGGGCATGATGTGTTCGCAAATGGTCGAACGCTAAATCGTTTGACTATTGGGCAAGCTTGAGCTTACACCATGCGATTTCATTATAGAGGTAGGCGCGGCGTGCATCATCCTCCGACAAATTACCCAGCTTCTCTTCAAAACCTTGAATATCAGCTTTAAGCTTGTCGGCATCGACGGTCGCCAAATCGCAAGCGCGCTCGGCGAGAACGGTCACGACATCGTCCGCAACCTGGGCATAACCGCCGGCCACGGCAAACGTGTGGTCGACAGTGCCCATGGCCTTATCGGAAACGCGAACGTAGCCGCGGTCGATCGTGCAGATCTCGCTGGAGTGAGCAGGCAGGACGCCAAACTCGCCATCCGTGGACGGAATCGACACAAACGCAGCGTCGCCCTCATAGGCGCAGCTCACGGGGCACACGATGCGGATACGCATAACCTACTTCTCCCCCATCTTGCGGGCGCGCTCGCGCACGTCTTCAATCGTGGAAGCATAGCGGAAAGCCTGCTCGGGCAGGTCATCGGCCTTGCCGTCGACAATCTCGGCGAAAGAGCGGACGGTATCCTCGACGCGGACGTAGACACCGGGGTTGCCGGTGAACTTCTCGGCGACGTGGAAGGACTGCGAGAGGAACTGCTGAATCTTACGGGCACGGTTGACCGTAAGGCGCTGCTCCTCGGACAGCTCGTCCATACCCAGAATGGCGATGATGTCCTGAAGGTCGGAGTACTCCTGCAGGAGCTCCTGGACCTTGACGGCGACACGGTAGTGCTCCTCGCCGACGATCGAGGGATCGAGAGCGTCGGAGGAAGATGCGAGCGGGTCGATAGCCGGGAACAGGCCAAGCGACGAAATGCTACGCGAAAGAACCGTGGTGGCGTCGAGGTGCGTAAACGTCGTGGCAGGCGCCGGGTCGGTCAGGTCGTCTGCGGGGACGTAGACAGCCTGGACGGAGGTAATGGAGCCCGTCTTGGTCGAGGTAATGCGCTCCTGGAGGTCGCCCATCTCGGTTGCCAGCGTGGGCTGGTAACCAACGGCGGACGGCATACGGCCCAGCAGTGCGGAAACCTCGGAACCCGCCTGGGAGAAGCGGAAGATGTTGTCGATGAACAGCAGAACGTCCTGGCCGCGATCGCGGAAGTACTCAGCGGTGGTAAGGCCGGCCAGACCGATGCGCAGACGCGCTCCGGGCGGCTCGTTCATCTGACCATAGACCAAGCAGGTCTTGTCGATAACGCCAGACTCGCTCATCTCGAGGAAGAGGTCGGTGCCCTCGCGGGTACGCTCGCCGACGCCGGTGAACACCGAGGTGCCGCCGTGCTCCTGGGCGAGGTTGTTGATGAGCTCCTGAATCAGAACGGTCTTGCCGACGCCGGCGCCGCCGAACAGGCCCGTCTTGCCGCCACGGATGTAGGGCTCGAGCAGGTCGACGGCCTTGATGCCGGTCTCGAAGATCTCGGTCTTGGTGGTGAGCTCGTCGAAACGGGGCGCTGCATGGTGGATGGGGTAGAACTCCTCCACCTCGGGCATGGGCTTGCCGTCGACGGGCTTGCCCATAACGTTCCAAATTCGGCCGAGCGTCTTGGGGCCAACGGGCATCTTCATGGGCTCACCGGTATCGGTGGCGATGAGGCCGCGCTGCAGGCCGTCGGTCGAGGACATGGCGACCGTGCGGACGACGCCGCCCGGAAGCTGGCTCTCGACCTCGAGGATCGTGCTCAGATGACCGATCGGGGTCTCGGCCTCGACCGTGAGCGCGTTGTAGATCGGGGGCACCGCGCCGTCAAACTTGACGTCGACGACAGGGCCGATGATTCGCACGATGCGACCATCACCGGCAGTCGTCTTCTTGGTGGCTTCCTCGACCGCAAGCTTTACGGTGTTATTAGCCATTACTGTTCCTCCAATGCTGAGGCTCCGCCGACGATCTCGTTAATCTCGGTCGTGATCGAAGCCTGGCGCACGCGACTATACGTGCGGGTAAGGGTCGAGATGATCGCGGTGGCGTTTTCCGTCGCGGAGTGCATGGCCTTGCGGCGTGCACCCTGCTCGGCAGCCGCCGAATCGATCAGGGCCTGGTAGATGACCGTCAGGATATAAGACGGCACAAGCTTGCCGAGAACATGCTCGGGAGAGGGCACGAACTCGAACGTGGACGAGATGCGCTTAGGGGCGTCGGTCTCGTTCTTACGCGGACCGTGGGCCATAGCGATCATCTCGGGGTCGAGCGGCAACAGATGCTCGACGCGAAGCTCCTGATCCACGCGGTTCTTGGCGTGGTGGTAGACAAGCTCGACACGGTCAAGCTCACCGGCACGATACGCATCGCAGATATGAGAGGAGATCATGCGGGCCTGATTGAAATCGGGCTCAGAGGAGTTGCCCTCAAAGTGCATGACGACGTTTGCGCGGTCACGGAAATACGTGGCCGGCTTACGCCCGCACGCGATGATCTCGCACTCGATGCCGTCGTTCGCCCAAGAAGCGGCGAGCTTTTCGGCCGTGCGCTCCACCGTCGTATTGAAACCGCCGGCAAGGCCGCGGTCCGAGGCAATAACGACAATCAGGCCATGCTTGACGCTCTCATGCTTCTGCAGCATGGGATCGGTGCCCGAACAGGAGGCGTCGCCGGCGACCGTCAACATGACGTCGGTCAGCGCCTCCTTATAGGGCTCGGCCTGCTTGGAGCGATCGAGGGCACGACGGATCTTGGCCGTAGAGACCATCTCCATCGTGCGCGTGATCTGCTTGGTCGTGGTAACCGAGGAGATTCGCTTCTTAATGTCGCGAAGGTTGGCCATGGGGCTTAGTTCTCCTCTGATCCAGAAACATCCGAATGGTGCTTGGCCATGAACTGCTGCTTGAAGTCGCCGATGACGCGCAAGAGCTCAGCCTTGGTGTCATCATCGATCTTCTTGACGCGAACCTTGTCGAGCAGCGAACCAAAGCCATTGTCCATGTACTCGATGAGCTCGGCACGGAAGGGCAGCACGTCGGCGATCTCCAGGTCATCCAGGAAGCCCTCGTTGCCAGCGAACAGCGTAACGATCTGCTCGCCAACCTCAAACGGCTTGTAACGCGGCTGCTTCAGGAGCTCGGTCATGCGAGCACCATGGGTCAGCTGCTTCTGAGTAGCCTCGTCGAGGTCGGAGCCGAACTGCGTAAAGCCAGCGAGCTCCTGGTACGAAGCGAGGTCCAGGCGAAGGTTGCCGGCAACCTGCTTCATAGCCTTGGTCTGCGCATCGCCACCGACGCGGGACACGGAGATGCCCACGTCGACTGCCGGGCGCTGACCCTGGAAGAAGAGCTCGGACTGCAGGTAGATCTGACCATCGGTAATGGAAATGACGTTGGTCGGAATGTAGGCCGAGACGTCGCCGTCCTGGGTCTCGATGATCGGCAGTGCCGTCATGGAGCCGTAACCGTTCTTCTTGGACATCTTGACGGCACGCTCGAGCAGACGAGAGTGCAGGTAGAAGATGTCGCCAGGATAGGCCTCGCGTCCGGGCGGACGATGCAGCGTCAGCGACATCTGACGGTAGGCCACAGCCTGCTTGGACAGGTCGTCGTAGATGACGAGCACGTGGCCGCCGGGGTTGGTCTCGCTGGCGGGCTTGCCGTCCTCGCCGTTGTACATGAAGAACTCGCCGATAGCGGCACCGGCCATAGGCGCGATGTACTGCATAGGGGCGGAATCGGCAGCGGTGGCCGAAACGATGATGGTGTAGTCGAGCGCACCGTGCTGAGCGAGGGTCTCGCGGATGTTGGCAACCGTGGAGGCCTTCTGGCCGATGGCGACATAGATGCAGACCATGCCCTTGCCGCGCTGGTTGAGGATAGCGTCGATGGCGATGGCGGTCTTACCGGTCTTACGGTCGCCGATGATGAGCTCACGCTGACCGCGGCCAATAGGCACCATGGAGTCGATAGCGAGCAGACCGGTCTGAACCGGCTCGCACACCGGGGTACGATCGATGACGCCGGGAGCCTTGAACTCGATGGGGCGACGGTGCGTGGCGACGATGTCGCCCAGGCCGTCGATGGGCTGGCCGAGCGGATTGACGACGCGGCCGAGCATGGCACGGCTCACGGGGATATCCATAATGCGGCCAGTGGTGCGGCACTCGTCGCCTTCCTTGATGGAGTCGACGGCACCGAACAGAACGGCGCCGACCTCGTCACGGTCAAGGTTCTGGGCAAGGCCGAAGACGGTCTCACCGGTATCGGAGCTCTTGAACTCCAGAAGCTCGCCTGCCATGGCGCTCTTGAGGCCGGAGACGCGCGCGATGCCGTCGCCTACCTCGTCGACCGTTGAAACCTCATGCGTATCGACCGTCGCGGAGAGGCTCGTGAGCTGCTCCTGCAGTTTCTTGGCGATATCCTGGGCATTGAGGGTTTCGGACATTAGGCTTCACCTCCGTACGAATTAGCAGAGTTTGCGAGGGTCTCCTGCGCGATGCGCAGCTGCGTCTTGACGGAAATGTCACGACGCTCGCCGCGGGCCTCGAGCACCAGGCCGCCCACGATAGACGGGTCGACCTGCTCGATAAGGAATACCTTGCGGCCGAAGTCCTGCTCGCATTTCTTAGTGATGGTTTGACGCAGCTCGTCGTCGAGCGGGATCGCCGTGGTGACGGTCACGCCCACTACATCCTCGTCTTCCTCGGCAACATACTTAAAGGCAGCTGCCACCTTGGGAAGAAGGTCGAGCTGGTCGCGCTTGGACATGGTGTCGAGCACGGCGATGATCTCGGGGCTGGCAGAAGCCAAGCGCTCGATCATCTCGAGGTCCTCGAACACATGGTTCTCGGCCTTAGCGGCTTCCAGAAGGGAGCGCGCGTAGGTCTCGAGCACCTTGTCCTGATAGCGGCTAGTCGGCATTCAGGCTACCTGCTTCCTGGATGTAGCGCTCGATGAGCTTCTTCTGCTCGGCATCGTCCTCGAGTGCCTCGCCCACGATCTTGGTGGCGACGGCAACGGACAGGTCGGCGATGGAGCTCGCGGCACCGGCGTAAATGGACTTGCGCTCGTCCTCGACGGTCGTATGGGCCTTGGCGATGATCTCCTCGGCCTCCTTGTGAGCAGCCTCGATGATACGGGCGCGCTCGGACTCGGCGTCCTTACGGGCCTCGAGAACGATGTCGGCAGCCTGACGACGGGCGTCGGTGACGATCGAGTCGGACTCAGCGCGCTTGGCGATAGCCTCCTGCTTGGTCTTCTCGGCCTCGTCGAGGCTCTCCTCGATCTTCTTGCCGCGCTCCTCCATGGTTTTCATGATGCCCGGCAGGGCGACCTTGGCCAGCACGATCCAGATAATCAGGAAGGCGATAAGCGCCGGGATGAACTCCGCCATCTTAGGGATGAGGATGTCCGCACCGGCAGCGCCGTCCTCGGCGAACGCGGAAACCGGCATGAGCAGCGCGGCCGCGGACGCGGAGAGTGCGATCGCGCTCTTCTGGGATGAAAGATTCATACTTGACGCTCCGTGCTATTTAACGATCAGCGCGACAACGAAGCCGATCAGAGCCAGAGCCTCGCCGAAGGCGGAGCCCATAATGAAGACGGTGAACACGCGGCCCTGGACCTCAGGCTGACGGGCCATAGCACCCGTAGCACCCAGAGCAGACAGGCCGATAGCAAGACCAGCGCCGATAACACCGAGACCGTAACCGATAACTCCCACGATTCCTCCTTTGTCGTGCGTGTCTTATTTCACGCAGGATAACCTTTTTATAACTGCCGGGCTCCATGGGTACGGGCACCGGCGGTTTAACGAATTACCTTACCTTTAAGGCGCGAACGGAAGACTACTCCTCCTCCGCGACCTCCTCTGCCTCGGAGACATACACGGCGGTAAGGACCGTGAAGACGTAAGCCTGGATGGCGCCGACCACAAGCTCGATCGCATAGATCAGGATGAGGATGGCAAGCCAGGCCAGCGAAGGCAGGGCGCCAACGGCGTGGGCCGCGGAAACCTGCTGAAGCAGCGGCTGCATGAACATGCTCGCCATGATGGCGAACGAGCCCATGACCACGTGTCCTGCGAACATGTTGCAGAACAGACGGACGGCGAGCGTGATGAGGCGCAGGAAGGTCGAGAAAAGCTCGACGACCCACACGAGCACGTTCATCGGGAAGCTCACGCCCTGCGGGGCGAGGCTCTTGATGTAGCCGATCACGCCGTGAGCCTTGCATCCGTAGTAGATGAAGTACACGAAGGCGAAAATGGCGAGTGCGGCGGTGGAGCCGATTGCGCCGGTGCCGGGCTTCATTCCCGGAATCAGGCCGATCATGTTATTGATCAGGATGAACAGGAAAAGCGAGCACAGGAACGGGAAGTGCTTCTTCCAGTTCTCACCCACGACACCCTTGCCGATATCGTTCTCGACGTACTCGATGATGTACTCGAAACCGTTGACGAAGAAGCCCTTGGGAACCAGGGTCTGCTTCTTCTTGAACACGGCCAGGACGATCAGGAGCACGATCGTGGAGACGATCAGCCAAAACGAGTACTGCGTGATGCCGCAGCTCAGATCGCCCACGACAGGGGTGGAGCTGAACTCGCTGACCAGATGATTAATCTCATCAGGCAGCTTTTCAAAAATTTCCACGACTTACCTTTCGACCTCATGAGGATCTCGCAGCGCCTTGGCGACACGAACCGCGCAGGCGGCCATAAAGGCCACGAAGCCGATCGCCTCGCCCAGGAGGAACATGCGAAATGCCTCTCCGAACAACACAAACACAACCAAGGTAAAGACGAGCAGGGCGATTGCCGAGACCGCCAGACTCACCATACCCTTGAGCATGTCCGCATTCTGTTTATCGTCAAGAACCGGCTTGAGCGTAAAGACAAAGGGAAGGAAGGCAATTGCGCCCGCGATGGCGCCTGCAACGATAGCGAGCAGATCGGCTATCTGAAACACTGGCGTCCTCACTTTCCTTTTTAACGCTTCACAGAACAGTTCCCGCCAAACATTGGTGACTATTGTACGAGCCAATCGCTAAAGTACAACCGAAAAAGCATCGGTTAATACGCACCTGTTCGTTTTCTTAAGACCTTCTTTATGCCGCAGGTACGGTAATACGTTTTTCTCGAACCCTGCAGGGCAAAACGTCCGTTAACAGGAGTGCGCGCGGTCGCCTTTTGTTCGTCCGCGCGCACCGTTTCTTCGTATTTGCAGCCGCGGCCGTTTAGCCCAGCGACTAGAGCGTGCCGTAGATGCGGTCGCCGGCGTCGCCGAGGCCGGGAACGATGTAGGCAGCCTCGTTGAGATGGTCGTCGATGGCGCAGGTATAGATATGCACATCTGGGTCCTTCTCGGTCAGCGACTTGAGGCCCTCGGGGGCCGCGACGATGCACAGCATGCGGATGTCCTTGACACCGCGCTCGCGCAGGTAGCTGATGGCCATCTCGGCCGAACCGCCCGTGGCAAGCATGGGGTCGACGACCAGGCAGATGCGCTGGTCGATATCCTTGGGCATCTTGCAGTAATACTCGTGCGGCTCGTGGGTGACCTCGTCGCGCTCCATGCCGATGTGACCCACGCGAGCGGAGGGCACCAGGTCGAGGATGCCGTCGACCATGCCAAGGCCCGCACGCAGGATGGGCACGATGGCGAGTTTCTTGCCGGCAAGCTGTTTGAACGTGGCGGTAGTGATGGGGGTCTCGACCTCGACGTCTTCCATAGGCAGGTCGCGCATGGCCTCGTAGCCGTCAAAAAGCGCGAGTTCGCGCACGAGCTGGCGGAACTGGTTGGTGCCGGTGTTTTTGTCGCGCAGGATCGACAGCTTGTGCTGGACGAGCGGGTGATCGACAAGCGTCACACGGGACGCATCGTAGGTGACGGTCATGGATTGATTGCCCCTTTCGTTGCGGCCGCAAAACGGCCTTGCTGACAAGGCGCGCAGCAATGTTGCCGCCGCACGCCATGCATTAGTTTAGCGGTTTGTTGTATCGAGCAGCCCATCGCAGCCCTACTGTGAGGTGCTGAGCGAGCGCCTGACTGCATCACGCCAGCCCGCAAGGTTTTGCTCGCGGCGCTCGGCGGACATGTGGGGAAGGAAGGTCCTAACGATCTGGGCATTTTGCTCCAGCTCTTCCAGGTCTTCCCAATAGCCGACGGCAAGACCCGCCAAGTACGCGGCACCGATTGCCGTGGTCTCCACCGTCTCGCATTGCAGCACGGGGATATCCAGCAGGTCGGCCTGGAATTGCATGATGAACTCGTTGCGCGAGGCACCGCCATCGACAGACAGGCGCTCAATCGAAAGCCCCACGTCCTGCTCCATGGCGCGCAGCACGTCGTAGCTCTGATATGCCATGGATTCGCAGGCGGCACGTACGATGGTCGCACGGCTCGAGGCGCCGGTCAGACCGCACACGATACCGCGAGCATGCGGGTCCCACCAGGGAGCACCCAAACCCGCAAAGGCGGGAACGAAGTAGCAGCCCTCGTTGTCGCTAATCGAAGCAGCGAGTTGTGCCGACTCGCTCACGCTCGAGATGATGCCCATGTTGTTGCGAAGCCAGTTCATCGTTGAGCCGGCGGCAAAAATAGAGCCCTCGAGCGCATAGCTGACTTTGCCGTCCGCAGCGATACCGATGGTGGAGACCAGGCCATTCTTGGATTCGACGATCTCGTCGCCGGTGTTCATGAGCATAAAGCAACCCGTGCCATAGGTGTTTTTGGTCTGGCCGGGACGGAAACAGCAGTGGCCGAACAGCGACGCCTGCTGGTCACCCGCCACGCCCATGATGGGCGGCATGTTGGTCATGATGTCGCTCGCGACGCGGCCGTAGTCGCCCGAGCTCCAGCGAACCTCGGGCATCATGGAACGTGGAACGTCAAAGAGTGCCAGCAGGTCGTCGTCCCAATCGAGCGTATGGATATTAAAGAGTGCCGTGCGGCTGGCATTGGTGTAGTCGGTGGCAAAGACCTGGCCGCCGGTGAGGTTGTAGATGAGCCAGGTGTCGATGGTGCCAAACATGAGGTCGCCCGCCGCCGCGCTTTCGCGTGCGCCGTCGACGTTGTCGAGAATCCACTGCACCTTGGAGGCCGAGAAATACGGGTCGAGCGTGAGTCCCGTGCGGGAGCGCACCAGCTCCTCGCAACCCTGTTCAACCAACGCGTCGATTGCCGGCGCGGTACGGCGGCACTGCCACACGATGGCGTTATAGATCGGCTGACCGCTCACGCGGTCCCAGACCACCGTGGTCTCGCGCTGGTTGGAGATGCCGATGGCGGCAATGCGGTCGGAGTGGATACCGCTCTTAAACTGGACTTCCATCATGACGGCGATCTGGCTGGCAAGGACCGCCATGGGGTCTTGCTCCACCCAACCGGGACGCGGAAAACTGGTTTTGACGCTGCGACGTGCCTGCGCGACGATGCATCCGTACTCGTCGACGATGGTCGCAAGTACCGAGGTGGTGCCGCAGTCGAGCGCCATGATGTAGGAACCGCCAAAGTTAAACGAGGCATCTTCCATGCCCAGGCTGCCCAGATTCAACGACATCGCTTACACCTTTCTATTGCATCGGGTCGGACAGGACCCGTTCGATCTCTGATGCGGGAAGTGCGCCTTGGCGCAGGATCTGGAGCCCGCCGTGCTGGAACGACACGATGGTCGAGGCGTCGCGACACGGGGTCTCACCGGCGTCGACGGCAACATCGACCCCCTCCAGGATGCGACCCTCGACGGCGGCAAAGCTTGCCGGCGAGGGCGCGCCATGCGTGTTAGCGCTGGTGCAGGCAAGAGGGCTGCCGCAGGCGCGGATGAGCGCCTGCACCACGGGCGAGGCCGAAGCGCGAAGTGCCACCGTGTCGTCGGCGGCGCGCATAAAGGTCGGCACGCAGGGGGCCGCCTTGACCACGATAGTCAGGGCGCCCGGCCAGCATCGTCGGGCAAGCACGCGGGCCTCTTCCGGGATATCCACGCCATAGCGGTCGAGTGCTTCGACGCCATCGACCAGCCAAGCGACGGTTTGCGTGAGTTCACGTTGCTTGAGAGTGAAGATACGGCGATAGCCGGTGCCGAGCGCAGGAACTGCGGCGCCATTGACGGCAGCCTGCGGATCGCGCGGCCACGATGGGAATTCGCTTGTATCTTGGGGCACGGCGTCCGAGAAGGCGTTGACTGCCACGGCGACACCGTAGACGGTCTCGGTCGGGATCAAAGCCAGGCCGCCGCGGCCGAGCACCTCGGCCGTGCGCTCGACGGCAAGCCGATGCGGCTCGCGCGTTCCCTCGTATACCCGATAGACCGTCTGCATGTGTATGCCAGCCCCTTACGCTCTGGTGCAAGTTTGTTTACTGTGGGGCATTCTCGCACGAAACGTTCAACCTATTTGCCCAGAGCGCATGTTGGTTTGGTGAGCGGCTCTAGTAGTCGGTGAAAGTGAGGGGGTTATTGGACTGCGACGAACTTCTTTGGCCTGCCGGCGTGGCGTTCTTGGGCGGCGTAGCGCTCGATGCTGTCTATCGTTATCATCCGACGGCCGTCGACGAGTTCAACATCGAGCTTTCCGGCTTTGACCAGCGCGGTAATCCGCGGAGCGGAGACTTTGAGGTCCAGCGCTGCGTCTTTAAATGTTCGGCACGCCGCTTCCCGAGCGTCCTCGTGGTCGATTTCGACTGAAAGGGCCACGACCTCGGCCGAGCGTTCGTACCCCGCCGGAGTCAAACCGTTGTTGAGGTCGTCGGCCAAAAACGCCATCAGTGCCTCGGTGGCATGGGCAATCGCGTCTTCGCGCGTATCGCCATCGGCAAAGGCGCCGGGAATCTGCGGGAAGCTGGCGCAGTAACCGTCGTCTTCTTTTATGAGAACGCAGTCATAGGTAAATCGCTGCCTCATTTTGCCTCCAACTACCATCCAGCTTGGCGACGAATACTTGCCCACGTGCCCTTCTTTGGTCGATCACCACCAGAGCCGTTCACGGTGACAACACGGTCACCAGAAACATACTTAGCATGACTACCGACTTGCGCGACCTTCACGAATCCATCGTGCTTGAGTAGGGCAATGATTTCCCGAAAGGTAGGAGGTTGCATGGGCCGACCTCTTTCAGCCGTCCTAATTATAAACTAATTTATAATTTTTGCTAACCAGTTAATAAATATTACTGGCGCTGTTTGGGCTCGGTGACGATGGCTCGGACGATGCGGGGGCGATCGGTGAGGTCGTGGACGATGCGCACGTCCGACAGACCCGCTTGGCGGCAGAGCTCGGCCGCAGCGTCGAGCGCGCCCTCGTAGAGCTCGCAGGCAAAGAGGCCGCCAGCGCGCAACATGTAGGGCGCCGCGTTGAGCAGGCGGCGGAAGATATCGAGGCCGTCGGCGCCACCCTCGAGCGCCAGATCGGGCTCAAAGTCCTTGACCTCGTGCGGCAGCGAGCGCATGACATCGGTGGGGATGTAGGGCGGGTTGGAGACGAGTACGTCAAAGGTGCCCCACTCTTCACGGGGAATGGAGCTCACCAGGTTCGTGAGGCTGAAGGCGACCTCGTCGGACGCGAGACCAAGCGCATCGCGGTTTTTGGTAGCAAGGTCGATGGCGCGCGGCTCGATATCGGTAGCAGTGCAGGTGACGTGGCCGCGACGCTCCCAGGCGATCGAGAGCGAGATACAGCCCGTGCCGCAGCCGACCTCGAGAACGCGGGCAGTGCGGGGCTCGGCTGGGGCAGGCACAGCGGCATCCTGAGCTGAAACCGTCTCCTGGTCGGCGCCCTCGATGGCGATGTCGTATTCGTCGAGCTCGGGCTCGGCGGCTTTTGCGGCTTCGGCTTCTGCTGCTTGCGCGGCGGCTTCCTCGGCCTCGCGATCGGCAAGCTCCTCGGCATAGGCGCGGCTACCGAGCACGTCGCTACCCAGCGCAGCCTCATCGGCGGCCGTCAGGTTGGCAGCACGGCGCTCGGCGGTCGCGCGTTCGTCGGCCAGCGCCGCCTCAGCTTTGCGGGCCTGCTCGACCTCATCGTTCCAAGGCAGCTCAACACGCTGACGGGCAGCGGCCTCGGGGCTCAGCACCTCGGCATCCAGATAATTGAGGACTTCCTCGACGAGCATCTCGGTTTCGGGGCGCGGAATGAGCACACCGGGAGCGCACGCGACGTCAATCATGCGAAACTGCGTGCTGCCGGTGATGTACTGCAGCGGCTCGCCTTTGGCGCGACGAACGACGGCCGCGTGCATGGTCTCGAGCTGGGCCGCGTTAAGCGTCTCGTCCATGCGCATATACAAGTCGATGCGCGCCAGGCCCGTGGCCGCGCACAGCAGCCACTCGGCAGAAAGACGGGGATGCTCCTCGCCGCGCTCGACCAGGTACTCCTTGGTCCACTCGAGACAACGCTTGATGGTCCAGATCTCGTTTGCCATGGGGCCCTCCCCTCTTAAGCGCCGGGCGGCGCGCGAATGTCGGAGCAGATTGTAAGCGAGGCCAGCGCCTGGCAAGGGACGATTGAAGGCGATTATCGAGAATCAGCCCAGAATTTTGCTTGGAGCCCACCTGAAGTGTTCATTCGTCGACGTCTAAATCTGCATCCGTCAAGCTTTTGGCAAGGTTGCCCCAAAACTGACCAATATCTAACCAAACGCTTGCCACATCGCTTGACGCGCGACGCGTCAAAAATCGCCCCGCGATTTCTTGGACGCTTTTTCGAGCAATATTTTCAATTGCAGATGCATGCCGTTAATTACTTTAAGCAGGTAAGCAGCTCAAAGGCCATCAAAACCGATTGAATAACATCTCAAAGCAATGTCCCCAATGACTCCCTACGGATCATTTGACAACCAAGGAAACGCCGATGTTTTGGCAATGCCAGCGAGCGACGTCCAGAGCGAACAAGTTGGCATGAAAAAGGCAAGGCATAGACCTTCTGGTCATGCCTTGCCTTTTGAATGACAAATTGTCGCTCTGGGCGGCGCGCAGCGTCGAGCCGTTACGCGGTTTGGCAAAACCGCGTAACCTACTAAACGGCCTGTGCCAGCTTCTCGGCACGCTCGGCGGCGGCGAGCGCCTCGATGACGGTGCCGAGCTGGTCGCCCAGGAGGACGCCATTGTAGGTGGAGTTGAAACCGATGCGGTGATCGGTCACGCGGTCCTGGGGCTGGTTGTAGGTACGGATCTTCTCGGAACGGTTGCCGTGGCCGATCTGGCTCTGGCGCTCAGCACCGAGCTCTGCCTGCTGCTTCTCGAGCTCCATCTCGTACAGACGGGCGCGCAGCATCTGCATGCAGACTTCGCGGTTCTGGATCTGGGAGCGCTGTTCCTGCGACTGCACCACGGTGTTGGTGGGCAGGTGGGTGATGCGCACGGCGGAGTAGGTGGTGTTAACGCACTGACCGCCAGGGCCGGAGGCACAGTAGGTATCGATGCGCAGGTCGGACTGGTTGATCTGGACGTCGATCTCCTCGGCTTCGGGAAGTACGGCGACGGTCGCCGTGGAGGTCTGGATACGGCCCTGGGACTCGGTCTTGGGAACGCGCTGGACGCGGTGCACGCCGGACTCGAACTTCATGACGGAGTAGACGCGGTCGCCCTCGACCTTGAACTCGATGGACTTAAAGCCGCCGGCCTCGCTGGGGCTGGAGTCGAGCACGGTGGTCTTCCAGCCGCGCGACTCGCAGAAGCGCTGATACATCTTGTACAGATCGCCGGCAAAGATGGCCGCCTCGTCGCCACCAGCGGCGGAGCGAATCTCGACGATGGTGTTCTTGTCGTCGTTGGGGTCGCTCGGGATGAGCATGTACTTAATGTCTTCCTCGAGCTGGGGAAGCTTGGCCTCGTTTTCGGAGATGTCCATCTGGAGCATCTCCTTCTCATCGGCATCGGTAGTATCGTGGAGCATTTCCTTGGCAGCCTCGATGTCATCGAGCGCGCCGATGTACTCGCGCGAGGCAGCGATGAGGTCGGACTGGTGCGCGTACTCCTTGTTGAGACGCGTGAACTCCTTGATATCGGAGGCGACGGCCGGGTCGGAAAGCTTTTTCTCGAGCTCCTCGTAGGCCTTGATAATCTTTTCGAGCTTGTCGCGCATGGCGGGACTCCTTTATATGCGTGAAGGTGAAAATCGGCAGAGCTGATGGGGCGCACGGCGCCACTGCGGGGGTAAGCCCGGCTAGAACATGTCGATCTTCAGATACATGCGCATCCCTTCGCGTATGGGGTACTTAGTTGCGGTCTAACCCATACATGATAGCGTGCGCAGGCAAACCTGCATACAACCCGCACGGAATCCGACAAAGGGAGAGTCCCTTTGTCGGATTCTAGAGCGTATGGAGCAGGGCGATGAGGAAGCGAACACCCTGGAGGTAGGCGCGGCGGGTGATGCGCTCGTTGGTGCCGTGGACGCCGCGGTCGCACTCGTCATCGTCGACCACAAACGCCGAAAAACGAATGCATTCGGAGCAAATGTGCTGGTAGTTGGCAGCGTCGGTCGCGCCGATCACGGTCGAGGGGACAATCGCCAACGGCTCGGATGATCCGTTTTCCTCCGTCCCCTTTGGATCGCAGAAATAGCGGGCGGCGATGGAGCGAACCGCCTCGAGGCCGGGACCACCGATGCGCGGGGACGGCGAGGGCTCGGAGCTGCCGGGGCCCAGCTCCACTTCGACACGACCGGCAAGGTCCGCCCCGGCAACCGCCTCACGGCAGCGCGCCACAACGTCGGCCACGCTCGTGCCCTCGAGCATGCGGAAGTTAATGTTGGCCCACATATCCTGCGGCATCACGTTGGCGCCGGCGCTGCCTCCCTCGATCTGCGTGGGCGCGCAGGTGGTCGTCACCAGCGGATAGAGCTTCTTGCTGGCGAGGCAATCGCGGACAATGGCGCCCCCGTTGGCGGCAATCTCATCCGCCGTGTAGAGCCCCAGCTCGACAAGCTGCGCGGCAAGCAGATCGGTCACGCGCGTCGGCCACTCGATATCGCAGATTGCGGCGATGGCACGGCTGAGCACCTCGAGCGACGTGCCGCCGTAGGGGTTAGACGAATGCCCGCCCGCGCTCTTCGTCTTGAGCACGATATCGGCATAGCCCTTTTCGGCCAGGTCGGCATGCATAAGCCAGCCCTCGCCCGCGCCGTACTCGGCAGCCGGAACGATGCGGTAGTCGCCCTCGTCGATCAGGAACTCGAGCTCAACACCGCGCTCCTCGAGCACGCGGCCGATAGCTCCAGCGCCGTACTGCGTGGTTTCCTCGTCCTGGCCAAAGGCGAGCAACAGCGAACGCTTGTGCTCCCAACCGTGCGCCAATGCATACTCAACCGCCTCGAGAATGCCTGCGACCTGATCCTTCATGTCGATAGCGCCGCGGCCCCAAATGTAGGTGTCGTCCACGTGCCCGCTAAAGGGGGCGTGCGTCCAGTCGGCCTCGGTACCCGGCACCACGGGGACCACGTCCATGTGGCCCATGAGCATAACGGGCTTAAGAGCAGGGTCGGAGCCGCCAAGCGTCACCAACAGCGAATGGTCGATAAGCTCGACCTCGCCCGCCGCAAACACGCGCGGCCAGGCCTGCTGCATATAGGCGCGCAGGTCGTCGAAGGGCTGCCAGTCCACCACCTCGGCATCCATGCTCGAGATGGTCGGAAACGACAGCACGCGACCCAAGCGCTCGCTCGCGCCAGCTTCGTCCAAATCGGCAAAATCATCCTCATGCGCAAAGAAGCGCCAAACCTCGGCCATGACATCCTTTCGATTGTGATGACGAGGGCCGCCCCACCGGAGCGGCCCTGCCACATAAGCGTTTGCGATCGGTTATTTGTCCTCGAGATAACGCGAGAGGAACTCGCGGGTGCGCTGGTGTTTGGGGTTGCCGAAGAGTTCGGCCGGCGCGGCATCCTCGAGCACCACGCCCTTGTCCATAAAGACCACGCGGTCGGACACCGTGCGGGCAAAGGCCATCTCGTGCGTGACGACGACCATGGTCATGCCGTCGGCAGCGAGCTTGCGCATGACCTCGAGCACCTCTCCCACGATCTCGGGGTCGAGCGCCGAGGTCGGCTCGTCAAACAGCATGATCTGCGGATTCATGCACAGGGCACGGGCGATGGCCACGCGCTGTTTTTGACCGCCCGAAAGCCTGCCCACGGCGGCGTGCGCAAACTTCTCGAGCCCCACGCTCGCCAGATGCCCCATCGCGACCTTTTCGGCCTCGGCCTTACCCATCTTTTTGAGCGTGACGGGCGCGAGCGTGCAGTTGTCGAGCACGTCCATATTGTTGAACAGGTTGAAGCCCTGGAACACCATGCCGATGTCCTCGCGCAGCTTATTGATATTGCAGCGCTCGGCAGTAAGGTCCTGACCGTGGAACCAGATATGACCGGCATCCGGAGTCTCGAGCAGGTTAAGGCAGCGCAGAAACGTCGACTTGCCCGAGCCCGAGGCACCGATAATGGTGACGACCTCGCCGGGATTGACGGACAAGTCGATACCCTTGAGTACCTCGAGTGAGCCAAAGCTCTTGCGCAGGCCCTCGACGCAGATAAGCGGCTCTTGGTTTTGCACGGCTGCCGCAGTGCCGGTAATGGCGGTATCTGCCATGATGATTCTCCTCGTCTTAAGCCTAGTTAGAGCTGGGCAGCGTTGCCGGGGCCTCGGCGCCAAGCTTTTTGCCAAAGGCCTCGAGCAGGCGGCTCGCCACGAGCGTCAGGATCAGGTAGACCACGAGCGCCACGCAGTAGACCTCCATCTGGCGGTAGTACACGCCGGCGACCGTGGTAGTAGCGTACATGAGGTCAAACACGCCGATGACCGAAAGCACCGACGAATCCTTGATGTTGATGATGAGCTCGTTGGTGAGCGCCGGAATCGCATTTTTAATGCCCTGGGGGAACACGACCTTGCGCATGGCTTGCCACTGTGACAGACCCAGCGAGCGCGCTGCCTCGGCCTGACCGGGGTCGATGGACTCGATGCCGCCGCGCAGGACCTCCATCATGTAGGCGGTAGAGTTGAGCGAGATGGTGACGAGGCCGGCAGTGAAGGTACTCCAGATCTGGTTGGCCTGGGCGGTCTCGAAGCCCATGCCGCGCAAAACGGTGAAGCCCGCGTAATAGATGAGTAGGCCCTGGACCATCATGGGCGTGCCACGCACGATGGTGGAGTAGATGGTCGCAAAGCCGCGGCCGACACTCTTAAAGAAGCGCACCAGGTCGTTGTCCACGCGATCGAAGGTCTGAATGCGCAAAAACACAAAGAGCAGCGCAAGGAAAAAAGCGATGACGGTACCGAAGGTCGCAAGTGCGATGGTGATCTCGATGCCGCGGATAAAGAAGTCCCCGCTCTTGTAGGTCATGTAGACCAGGCTCGACAAAAAGTCGCTGGGGTTGGAGTCCGAGACAATACTCACCTGCACCAGGTCGATAAACGACATGACGCAGCGGTCGACAAAGAAGATCGCCGCGATGACGACCACGACATAGCTGCCCAGGCGCGCGCCGCGACGGAAACGCTCGGATGCAAACGGTGACTTTTCGCGATAGTCGCTCCAGTGCATAACCTTGGTGACGAGCGCTGCCGCCGACACGACGATCCAGGCCCAAAGAATCGCCCAAAGGCAATCTTGGAAGATGCCGGTGGGCGCCAAAAAGCTCAGCGGCGTGGGGTTGCGCTGGCTAAATGCCAAGCCGAGCGCCGCGATAACGCTCGTGCCCAGGTACACATAACGGTGGTCGGCCTTGATAAAGGAGGCCAGACGATTGATGCCTTTCATGCTGCCTCCCTATGCCGGCTGACGGTCGAGGCACGCGTCCCACATTTGGTCGCGCTCCTCTTGGCTAATGCCCTTGAGTGTCTTGTCGATGAGCTTAAGCAGTTTGTCCGATCCCTTGCGGCAACCGACATTCGCCGTGACCTCCTGCTTAAAGCCCTCGCCCTCGGCAAAGTGGATGGGGACGATACCGGGATTTTGGGCCATATAGCCCTTTTCGTTCTCAGTGTTGTAGGTCACGGCGTCGCACGTGCCCTGCAGCAGATTCGAGAACACCGTGGGGACCGAATCGACCGGGTTCTTGTGCACAACGCCCGGAATCTCGTCGATGACGGTATCGAGCATGGTGTCCTTTTGGCCGAGCACCGTGGCACCGCTGAAGTCGCTGAGCTTGGTGGCGTTTTGGTAGGGCGAGCCCTCTTTTACGAACAGGCCAAAGTAGCCAATGAAGTACGGGTCGGAAAAGCCGACGGACTCCTCGCGCTCGGGCGTGGCGCTCATGCCGGCGATGATGAGGTCAATCTGGCCGTTGTTGAGCGAGTCGATAAGGCCCGAGAAGCTCTGCTTGACGGCAACGGGCTCGCCGCCGAGAGCCTTGCAGACGATCTTGGCGATCTGCACGTCGTAGCCATCGGCGTAGGCTCCCTGCACGTTATCGATGGGGATCGTGAACTCGCTGGCCTCGGAAACCTGCCAGTTGTACGGGGCGTAGGCCGCCTCCATGCCAATGCGGATCTTATCCTTGCCGATCACAGAATCGGACAGGTCGTCGCGACCGCCGCCCGTCGTGGACTGAACTACTTCCAGCGTGGAGGGACGCTGGCAGCCGGCAAGTGCGCCGGCGACGACAGAAGCGCTCGCAGCGAGAGCGCTACCCAAAAAGATGCGACGGCTGCACACCAGCTGTGGATGCGCGTCGCGTTGATGGGGAGAATGCATAATCTGCCTTCCCTGTTGAATCGTATGCTGACGACTTAACAGGATATACGCCAGCGACCAGCAGCGCAGCACAAGCTCGAAAAATTAATAGACACACGGTAGTCATTGGGAACGTCGATGTTTTGGCAATGCCAGCGAGCGCCGCCCAGAGCGAACAAGTTGGCATGAAAAAGGCAAGGCATAGACCTTCTGGTCATGCC
>CABPDL010000014.1:0-43234 GCA_902406375.1 uncultured Collinsella sp. | reverse complement strand
GTTCAAATCCTGTCGTCCCGACCATATCTTGCGGGCGTAGTTCAATGGTAGAACCCCAGCCTTCCAAGCTGATGACGCGGGTTCGATTCCCGTCGCCCGCTCCATAAGAATTGTTTTAACGGCTTTGGTTTCCTTTGGGAATCAGAGCTGTTTTCGTTTACGCGCCGGGCGACGGGAATCGAACCCGTCAGGGTGCTGCGCTGAGAAAATGCGTGAGCATTTCCAGCGCAGCACGCAAGGGCCGAAGGCCCGCAGCGAAGCAAATCCTTGGACTTCCCGTCGCCCGCTCCAAGCTATATAATCGCAGGCCAATATGCTAATTTGGCTCGCGTTTATTTTTATACCGTCCGACCTCGCGGGGCAAATGAACCAGGAGCGTTTGTCCCAAATCGTAAGAAAGTAGTGATTGCCATGGCGCAGAGTAAGGCAGAATATCCCACCCCCGATTGCCTGGCGCCCGCCGCGATCGAGGCCAAGACTGAGGCCGCCGGCGTTACCAAGGCTAACCTGCCGGTCTCGAAGGCCTTTTTGCTCGCTATGTTCGCCGGTGCGTTCATCGCCTTTGGCGGCCTGTTCTTCACGGTCTTTCTGAGCGATGCGTCCCTTGGCTGGGGCGCTCAGCGCTTTGTGGGTGGCCTTGCTTTTTGCCTGGGGCTGGTGCTCGTGCTTATTTGCGGCGCGGAGCTGTTTACCGGCAACTCGCTTATGGTCTGCGCGCTTAAGAGCAACAAGATCACGCTCGTCCAGATGCTCAAGGCTTGGGCTATTGTGTGGATCGGCAATTTTGCCGGCGCCCTGTTCGTTGTCTTTTTGATTTACATGGCAGCTATTTACAAGCTCAACGGCGAGGCCGTCGCCAACGCCATGGTGAGCGTCGCCGCCGGTAAGGTTACGATCGACGCCGTTACCATCTTCTTCCGCGGCATTCTGTGCAACATCTTTGTCTGCCTGGCCGTATGGATCGGCACTGCCGGCAAGACCGTGGTCGATAAGGTCGTGGGCATTTTGCTGCCCATTGCCGCCTTTGTGGCCTGCGGTTTTGAGCACTGCGTTGCCAACATGTACTTTTTGCCCATGGGTATTTTGATGCACTCCTGCGGCTATGGAGCCGATGTCGCTGGCGCCGATGCCCTCAACGCTGCCGGGTTGGCGCTCAACCTTACGGTCGCCACGCTGGGCAATATCGTGGGTGGCGCCCTGATCGTGGCGCTGGGCTACTGGTTTATCTACGCCAATAAGGAGGCCTAAAGCCACCAAGCCATAACCGACCAAAAAGGGACAGGTTTATTTTGGCAGGTTTTAGACGAGGCGCTTCGACGTCTTGTCACGAGCTGCCATAATGGACCTGTCCCTTTTGCGTGCGCGCCGGTATTTATTTGCCCGATGACGATCGCGGGGGACCAGCTTTTTATTGAACATGTCGAAAGGCTTTTCATGAGCGACTGCGAATCCATGTCTGCCGAGGTGCGCGGCCGCCTGCGTTCCATTCCCGCCGTTCACGAGCTGCTTGCCGAGTGGCCGGTCATGAAGGCTGCTGGCGATGCAGGCGACACGATGGTACGCGAGGCGATTGACGCCGAGCTCGATGCCGAGCGCGCGGCGATTCGCTCCGGCACCCCTGCAAGGAACAAGCGCGAGCTCGCCTTGGCAATTGAGCAGCGGACCCATCGCCTGTCGCTGCCGACCCTGCGCCCTGCCGTCAACGCGACGGGCGTTGTGATTCACACCAATCTGGGCCGCGCTCCGCTCGCTCCCGCGGCGGTGCAGGCGGTGACCGATGTCGCCCGAGGCTACAGCACGCTTGAGTATGACGTCTCAACCTGCGCTCGCGGGGGCCGCAAAGAGCATGCCGCGCGTCTGCTGCGCACGCTCACGGGGGCGCAGGACGCCTTAGTTGTCAACAACAATGCCGCCGCGGTGCTGTTGGTGCTTGCCGCGCATGCCTTCGGCAAAGAGGTCATCGTGAGCCGCGGCGAGCTTGTCGAGGTGGGCGGCAGCTTC
The DNA here is from genome assembly GCA_902406375.1 of uncultured Collinsella sp. Lineage (GTDB taxonomy): Bacteria > Actinomycetota > Coriobacteriia > Coriobacteriales > Coriobacteriaceae > Collinsella. The sequence continues at coordinate 41,233 of CABPDL010000014.1, read as the reverse complement.
CGCATCCCCGACATCATGGCGGCTTCGGGTGCCAAGCTTGTCGAGGTTGGCTCTACCAACCGCACACATCTGGATGATTATCGAAACGCCATCACGCCCAACACGGCGATGATCCTCAAAGTCCATCCTTCCAACTACCGTATCGAGGGCTTCCACGAGGAGGTTTCCGTGGCGGAGCTTTCTGCGCTGGCGCATGAACATGGCCTGTTGCTTTACGAGGACCAAGGCTCAGGCGCTTTGCTTGCAGATGGGGTACTCGCCGATGCGGGGGAGAGGCCCGCGTCCGTGTCTCTTGGCGCCGGCGTTGACGTCGTCTCGTGCTCGGGCGACAAACTGCTCGGTGCTTCGCAGGCGGGCATCATCCTTGGCAACGCCCAGGCAATTGCCGCCTGCGCCTCTCATCCGCTTATGCGCGCGCTTCGCCCCGGTAAGCTCACGCTCGCGGCGCTCGAGGCCACTTTGCGACTGTATGTGACCGGTCCCGATGCGGCGCATCGGGAGATCCCGGTACTCAACATGCTTTCCGGCGCGCCGGCTCCGCTCGAGCGCCAGGCCAAGCGCCTGCACGACCGCATGCTGCGCAAGCTTCGCGAGGCTCAGTGCGAGGAGGCCGTGGAGCTGCAGGTTGTCGAGGGCGCCTCTGCCCCGGGCGGCGGGTCGCTGCCGACCGTCGAGCTCCCAACTTTTTGCGTTGCCGTTTGCCCCGTCGATGGGCGCCTATCCGCCGATGGCCTAAAGCGCGCCTTGGTTCAGGAGCCCGATACGCCGGTTGTGACGCGCGTGCGCCACGACCAGGTGCTGTTTGACGTTCGCACGCTTTTGCGCGACACCGACCTTGACCTGTGTGCGTCCGCGTTGGTGGATGCCGTGCGGGCAGGTTTGCGTCGATGACTACGCGTGAGCTTGTCGAATGTCCCGTTGTCGTTGGAACAGCAGGACACGTCGACCACGGAAAGTCGGCTCTTATCGAGGCGCTGACCGGCAAAAATCCCGACCGTCTGGAGGTCGAACGGCGCCGAGGCATGACCACGGAGCTCGGCTTTGGCGAGCTCGAGCTTCCCAGCGGCAAGCTTGTCGGCTTGGTCGACGTGCCCGGGCATGTGCACTATCTGCGCGCGATGGTACAGGGTGCCACCGGCGTGGGCGTTGCGTTGCTGGTGGTTTCTGCCGTTGAGGGCGTGATGCCGCAGACGCGAGAGCACGTGTACGTGTTGGAGCTGTTGGGCGTGAGGCACCTCGTGGTGGCGCTCACGATGCGCGATCTGGCCGATGACGAGACGGCGGAGCTCGCCGAGCTCGACGTGATGGACTTCCTCAGCGATACCGTCTTTGCCGATGCGCCCGTGGTGCCTGTTTCCTCGCGCACGGGCGTGGGCATCGAGGACGTTCGCCTTGCCCTCGATGCCGCCATCGACTCTTTCCTGGCCGATGCCGCATCCCGCTCGGTGCGCCCCGGTCTGGCCCCGCGCCTGCCCATCGACCGCTGCTTCAGCATCAAGGGATCCGGGACGGTCGTCACGGGCACGCTTCACGATGCCCCCGTAGCGGTGGGCGACGAGCTCGTCTCATGTCCCGCGGGCGTGCGCTGCCGCGTGCGCGCGATTCAGGTGCATGGTGATACTCCTCGGGCGTTGCCCGGACAGCGCGCGGCGCTCAACATCGTGGGCGACGGTGCGGGCGACCTTCCGCGTGGCGAGGTCCTCTGCGGGTCTGGTGCTGAGGGCTCGACGCTCAGGCTCATCGCCCGCTTCACGTATCTGGGGCGCGAGGGCACCAAGCCCGCGCCCTTCGAGTCCGGTACGCGCGTTCATGTGATGGCGGGTACGGCGGAGGTCCTTGGCCGTATCATGCTCATGGAGGGTGAGGGACCCATTGAGGTTGGCGAGACCCGCATCGTGCAGGTCCGTCTGGAGGAGCGCCTTCCCGTGCGATCGGGCGACGGCCTCATTGTGCTCGCGTTCTCGCCGGTGGTGCTTATCGGCGGCGGTCGTGTTCTTCTTTCGCGGTGTCGCCGCTCGCGCGTCCTCTCCGCGGGCGAGTGTGCGCTGCTCGGGGCCCTGGATGCCGACGACCGCGCCGCCGCCGTTGCCGCATGGTTGGGGCTGCAGCGCCTGCCCGTGCCTGCCGCGGCCGCAGCCCGTGCTCTCGATCTTTCGGGTGCCGAGGCGGCTGCGCTCCTGCACGGGGCGGTTTCCTCGGGTGACGCCGTGGCGCTTCGTGCCGAGCGCTTGACCGAGGAGCTCTATGCCGCCCCCGCTGTGCTCGATGCCGCCCTCGCCACGCTCTCCGTCACGCTGGCCGCCATGCACGGGGCCGCGCCCAAGCAGACGGGTTTCACGCCGGGCGAGGTCGCGCATGCCGCCTGGCCGACAGCGGGCGAAGACGTCGCGTCCGCGCTCGTTCTCGAGGGCTGTGCGCGCGGCGTGTGCACCGTCGACGGTGCCGAGGTGTTCGACCCGCACTCTGCCGCTGCGGCGATACGTGTGGTGCGCGAGGCGAGCCAGCGCATCGTGGCCGCCCTCGACGAGGCGGGTCTCGGTGCGGCGACGCTGCCCGAGGTGGGTGAGCGTCTGCAGCTCGATCGCGACACCATGACGCGTGCCCTGCGCGAGCTTTCGCTCAACCGCGCGATCGTTAAGATCGAACGCGACGTTGCCCTGTCCGCCGCCGCCGAGGCCCATGCACGTGAGGTCGTCGCCGCGGCTATCGAGGCCGACGGCGGCGCTGCCACGACGAGCGTGCTGCGCGAGGCCCTAGGCGTGTCACGCAAGCGCGCCATTAGCATCCTGGAACACCTGGATGCGATGCGTTTTACGACGCTCGACAAAGAGGCCGGCGGCCTCAGATCCCTGCGCTAGGGCTCCGAATCGCCGCTCGCCACAAAACCGGCCTATCTACTACGTTTAAGTGACTACCCTCGACCATTTCAAAAACCGCAAAAACAAAACCGCAGGTAGATGACTTGCCGATGTTACGAAAAAGTGGGTATGGCTAACCCTTGCTGGTTAAACGTAGTAGATGGGCCGTTTTCGTGGCGCGACACTGCGCGTTTGGTAAAATACCGCCACGCTTGGGAACGGATGGGCTCCGGTGGGCCCCGCGGTCCTCAAAACCGTTGCGAGGCGTGCAAAACGTCTTGGATGTGTTCGATTCACATACGTTCCCGCCAACGTATCTCGCCAAAACCACCACAAAGGTGCCTGTCCCCTTTGTGGTGGTTTTGAAACGTGCGGGAAACAGCTTCGAAACACGCAACTTGCACGTCAGGCGCTCAAAAACGCATCTACCTGCATCGTAATCAAAATGAAACATCCGCCCGCGGTCTTATTCGTAACTTTGCGGCAACAGTGCGATATTATCCATACTCGATAAAGCTCGCGGCGCATAGGGTGCCGCGACCGACACTTTTCTTTCCCATCATTGGAGGAAGCATGAGCTACACGCAGAAAGTTCTCGACGAGCTCAAGGCCCGCTATCCCGAGCAGCCTGAGTTCATCCAGGCCGCGACCGAGATCCTCGGCACCATCCAGCCGGCGCTCGACGCCCACCCCGAGTACGAGGAGGCCGCCCTGCTTGAGCGCCTCGTCGAGCCCGAGCGCATCGTCATGTTCCGTGTTCCCTGGGTCGACGACCAGGGCAAGGTTCAGGTCAACCGCGGTTACCGCGTCGAGTTCAACTCTGCCATTGGACCCTACAAGGGCGGCCTGCGCTTTAATCCGACGGTCACCCTGGGCATGCTTAAGTTCCTGGGCCTGGAGCAGATCCTCAAGAACAGCCTGACCACCCTTCCCATGGGCGGCGGCAAGGGCGGCTCCGACTTTGACCCCAAGGGCAAGTCCAACAACGAGATCATGCACTTCTGCCAGTCCTTCATGACCGAGCTCTATCGCCACATTGGCCCCAACACCGACGTTCCCGCCGGCGACCTTGGCGTTGGCGGCCGCGAGGTTGCCTACATGTTCGGTCAGTACAAGCGCCTGACCAACGAGTGGACCGGCGTCCTCACTGGCAAGGGCCTCTCCTTTGGCGGCTCGCTCGCCCGTACCGAGGCCACCGGCTACGGCCTGGTCTACTTTGTGGACGAGTACCTCAAGAGCCGCGGCGACTCCTTCGAGGGCAAGAACGTCGTCGTTCACGGTTCCGGCAACGTTGCTATCTATGCCGTCCAGAAGGTCGCGCAGCTCGGCGGCAAGGTGCTGGCCTGCTCCGACACCCACGGCTGGGTCGAGGATCCCGACGGCATCGACTACTCCGTGCTCGAGCACGTCTACAACCAGAAGCGCTCCGGCCACGACAAGGGCGTCACGCTCGCCATGTACGTTGACGAGAAGCCCGGTGCCGTGTGGCACGAGGGCGACGGCCGCGGCGTGTGGCAGCTGCCCTGCGACATCGCCCTGCCCTGCGCCCGCGAGAACACGCTGCTGCTCGAGGACGCCCAGGCGCTCGTCGCCAACGGCTGCAAGGTGGTCGGCGAGGGCGCGAACATGCCCACGACCATCGAGGCCACGACCTACTTCCAAGAGAACGGCGTCGCCTTTATGCCCGGTAAGGCTGCCAACGCCGGCGGCGTGCTCGTGTCCGGCCTGGAGATGAGCCAGAACGCCGAGCACCTGTCCTGGACCTTCGAGGAGGTCGACGGCAAGCTCGAGCAGCTCATGCGCGGCATGTTCCACAACGTGGACGACACCGCCAAGGAGTACGGCCAGGAGGGCAACTTTGTCATGGGCGCCAACATCGCCGGCTTCCTGAAGGTCGCCGACGCCATGCTCGCTCAGGGCGTCTGCTAAGCCCAGCTCGACATAGCACCTGATGAGGCTCCCAGCATTTGTGCTGGGAGCCTTTTTCTATGGTGGTGAGGGCCGTGCGCCCTCGTTTGGTACACTTAGGGGTACTGGACAAGAAAAGAGATGGGGGAGAACGTGCTCAAGTTCGGTACCTACGTCCGTGTTGGAAACGCGGCCGAAGCCTATGAGCTCTTACAGAAGAACCGCAACAACAAGATTGTGGGCGGCGGCATCTGGATGCGCCTGGGTTCGCGTCGCGTGGCGACGGCGATTGACCTTTCGGCCTGCGGACTCGATCAGATCGAGGAGACCGAGACCGAGTTTCGCATCGGTGCCATGTGCACCCTACGCCAGCTCGAGCGCCATGCCGAGCTCAACGCGCTCGTCAACAATGTCTTTGAGTTTGCCGTCCACGATATCGTGGGCGTGCAGCTGCGCAATACCGCCACGGTGGGCGGCAGCATCTACGGCCGCTTTGGCTTCTCGGACGTGCTTTCGGCTTTTTTGGCACTCGATTCATACGTTAAGCTGACAGGTGCCGGCCGCGTGCCGCTCGCCGAGTTTGTGAACATGGGCTACGTGCGCGACGTGATCGAGCATGTTGTGGTCGTTAAACACGACTACCGCGCAAGCTACGAGGCCGTGCGCAAGGCCGCGACCGACTTCCCCTCGCTGAACGTCACCGCCGCCTGGTGGGACGGCTCCTGGCACGTCACCGTGGGTGCCCGCCCGCTGCGCGCGACCCTGCTGCGGGGCGAGGCATGCGGCCTGGTGAACGAGCAGCCTTCCGTGGACGAGCTACGCGCCCTGGCTGCGTCCGTGCGCGCGCTGAGCTACGGCACCAATATGTGGGGCTCGGCCGACTACCGCCGCCGCATCTCGGCGCCGCTGGCGATTCAGGCTGTGCGCCGCGCCGCCGGCATCGAGCTTTCGGCCGCGCTTGCCCGCGAGCTCGAGACCGTGCAGATCCCCAAGTTCGCCACGGACGAGTATTCCTGCCGCCGCGTGCCCGGCGTCGATTCTAGCGAGGTGCGCTAATGGCTGCCAAACTCATCGATCTTTCCTTTACGCTCAACGGCCGAAAGGTCAAGGTTCAGATTGCCCCCGATACCATGCTCTTTTCGCTTTTGCGTGAGCAGGGTTGCGCGTCGGTGCGCTGCGCCTGCGAGACCACCAACTGCGGTCTGTGCACGGTGTGGCTCGACGGCGACCCGGTGCTGAGCTGCTCGGTTCCCGCCGCGCGCGTCGAGGGCCGCTCCATCACCACGCTCGAGGGCCTCAAGGCCGAGTCCGAGGCGCTTGCCCGTGCGATGGCTGCCGAAGGCGCCGAGCAGTGCGGTTTTTGCGCCCCCGGCCTCATCATGAACGTGTTGGCGCTCGCCCGCGCCGCCAAGGAGGACCCGAGCCTCGTCGCCACGCGCGAGGAGCTCTCGCGCCAGCTGGCCGGCAACCTCTGCCGCTGCAGCGGCTACGAGAGCCAGCTGCGCGCCATCGTCCGCTTCCTTAACGAGTCCGGCGTGCAGGTGGGCTTTGAGATGCCCGAGCTGCCGGTCAACGACACTAGCTGCGACGGTGTCTCGTACAAGCAGATCACCCATAAGCAGCCTAAGAAGGACTCGAAGGCCCTGCTCGAGGGCCGTCCCGTCTACACGGGCGATATGGTGCCCGCCGGCGCGCTCATCGTTAAGCTCAAGCGCAGCCCGTATGCCCGCGCCAAGATCTGCTCCATCGACACGTCTCGCGCCCTGAAGGTGCCGGGCGTCGTGGGCGTCTACACCTATGAGGACGTGCCCAAGCGCCGCTTTACCATCGCCGGTCAGAGCTATCCGCAGCCGAGTCCCTACGACCGCTTGATCCTCGAGAACCTCGTCCGTTACCAAAACGAAGAGGTGGCGATCGTCGCCGCCGAGACCGAGGAGGCCGCAGACAAGGCGCTCAAGCTCATCAAGGTCGACTACGAGGTGCTCGAGCCCCTGCTCGACTTTACCCAGGCGCTCGATAATGACATCGTGGTTCATCCCGAGGGTGACGTGACCTTTATGTTCCCGCAGGGCGGCGACGTTGCTCGCAACCTGGTGTGCAGCGGTACCAGCGACTTTGGCGACCTTGATGAGGCCTTCGCCCAGAGCGACATCGTCTTTGAGCGCACCTACACCAGCCAGGCCACGCAGACCGCGCCCATGGAGACCTTCCGCGCCTTCGCGACGACCGACGCGTTTGGGCGCATCTCCGTGACCACCTCGACGCAGGTGCCCTTCCACGTGCGCCGCATGGTCGCGCAGTCGCTCGACATTCCGCAGTCGCAGGTGCAGGTCATTAAGCCGCGCATCGGCGGCGGCTTTGGCTCCAAGCAGACGGGCTGCTGCGAGATCTTCGTGGCGTTCGTCACCCAGCAGACTGGTCGTCCGAGCTACTGCTGCTACACCCGCGAGGAGACCATCACCGCGGGCAACTCGCGCCACCAGATGCAGATGACCGTCAAGTTGGGCGCCATGAACGACGGCACCATCACGGCCATCGATCTGCATACGCTGTCCAACGCCGGTGCGTACGGCGAGCACGCTACCACGACGATCGGCCTGTCGGGCCACAAGAGCCTGCCCATCTACAACCACGTGAAGGCGAGCCGCTTTAGGTGGGACGCCGTCTACACCAATACCAACCGCGGCGGCGCGTATCGCGGCTACGGTGCCACCCAGGGCCAGTTTGCCGTGGAGAGCGCCGTCAACGAGCTTGCCGACATGCTGCACATGGACCCCGCCGACCTGCGCCTTAAGAACATCGTGCGCGAGGGCGAGATCATGCCGCAGTACTACAACGAGAAGCTCAACGCCTGCGCGCTCGACCGCTGCCTGCTGCGCGCGATGGACATGATCGGCTGGCGCGACAAGCCGCTGGCTGTGGACCTGGGCGACCGCGTGCGTGCTCTGGGCTGTGCGCTCACCATGCAGGGCTCGGGCATTTCCAACGTTGATATCGCCGGCATCGACATGCGCCTGGAAGAGGACGGCTTCATTACCATCGGCACCGGCGCCACCGATAACGGCATGGGCGTCGACACGATCCTGGCGCAGATTGCCGCCGAGGAGCTGGGCGTGGAGAGCTCGCTGATCGTGGTGCGCGGCGTGGACACCGACGTGTCGCCGTTCGACGCCGGTTCGTACGCGAGCTCCGGTACCTACGTGACGGGCCTTGCCGCCAAGAACGCCGCGACCGAGCTGCGTGAGAAGATTTGTGCCAAGGCCGCCCAGATGTGGGATGTGGACGCCGCCGACGTGGTCTTCGATGGCCAGTACGTGCGTCTGTCCGACGAGCGCGCCGCGCGCGAGCAGAACCGCTACCTCACGCTGCGCGACTTTGCCAACCTGTGCGTCAAGAACATCGCGGGCGGCGACGCGCTCACCTCGCATGCTTCTGCCTGCCTGCCCGTTTCGCCTCCGCCGTTTATGGCCGGCATTGCCGAGGTCGAGGTCGACAAGGCCACCGGCAAGGTGACTGTGGTGGACTACGCGGCGGCTGTGGACTGCGGCACCGTGATCAACGAGGCGCTCGCGCGCGTCCAGGCCGAGGGCGGCATTGCCCAGGGTATCGGTCATGCGCTCTACGAGATCGTCGAGCACGACGACCGTGGCCGCCTGCGCACCGGCAACTTTATGAGCTACAAGCTGCCCACGCGCCTGGATATCGGCAGCATTCGCGTGGCCTTTGAGCCGAGCTACGAGCCGACGGGTCCGTTTGGCGCCAAGTCGATCGGCGAGGTCGTCATCAACACGCCGCTCGCCGCCGTGGCCTCGGCCGTCGCACACGCCACCGGCCACCAGGTGCGCTCGCTGCCCATCACACCGGAGAAGGCTCTGCTGGGGGAGTAGCGGGTCGGCGAACAAGTCGTAGTTGGCGGGACGGGACAACTCGCCCCGCCTTTTGCACTCGTGGTGAGGTCGTGAGCCTGTAAAAGGTGTGCGTGCGCTTGCCGCTCGTATCTGCTATCATTCCTAATCTGTGCGCTCATGCGGGCGTGGCGGAATTGGTAGACGCGCCAGATTTAGGTTCTGGTGGGATTCCCGTGAAGGTTCGAGTCCTTTCGCCCGCACCATCGCACCTGCGTCGGCCCTGGCCGTCGCGACACTTTGTTGCATAAAGGTACCAGCACCTCAGATAAGCTGGGCAGTATGAGGAGGAACGTGTTGAACATCACCGCTTCTGACGTCAAGGACGCCAAGCTCACCGCTACGGTCACCATCCCGGCCGCCGACGTCGACGCCGCGATCAAGAAGGCCTACAAGGACACCGCCAAGAAGTACCGCTTCCCGGGCTTCCGTGCCGGTAAGGCTCCCCGTCCGGTCATCGACTCCGCTCTTGGCGCCGAGGCTACCCTCGCTCAGGCCACCAACGACCTGATCGCCGCCAACGAGCCCGCCGTCCTCAACGAGCTGGACATCGTCCCCACCAAGAACGGTGACTACAAGGAGCTCGACCTCGCCAAGGATCACGAGGACTACACCTACACCGTTGAGTTCTCTCTGCGTCCTGCTGCTGAGCTCTCCTCCTTCGACGCTGTCGAGATCGAGATGCCCCCTGCGGAGGTCACCGAGTCCGAGATCAACAACCAGGTCGAGATGCTCCTCAACTACCGTGCCACCTTCGAGGACGTCGAGGGTCGCGCCGTCGAGGCCGAGGACTACGTCACCGTCGACCTCAAGGCCGTCGAGAACGCCGACAACTTTGCCGCCGAGGGTCGCATGCTCATCGCCGGTAGCGACAGCAACCCCAAGGAGTTCAACGAGGCCCTGATCGGCGCTAACGTTGACGACGTCAAGACCGTCACCTGGACCGACGAGATCGAGGAGGGCGAGGAGGCCGAGACCCACACCGTCGAGGTCACCGTCAAGGGCATCAAGGTCCGCAACACCCCCGAGCTCACCGACGAGCTTGTCAAGTCCGACTTCGGCTTCGACAGCATCGACGCCATGCGCGACGCCATCAAGATCGAGATCGAGCAGGACAAGGCTTCCCGCCTGCCGGCCGAGAAGGAGAACCGTTGCGTCTCCGCTCTCGCCGAGCGTCTGCAGCTCGACGAGATGGACGCCGACTACGAGCAGTCCGTCTTTGAGGAGCTTGGCCAGAACTTCCTGTCCAACCTCGCTGCCCGCGGCATGACGCTGGACACCTGGCTGCCCGCTTCCGGCCTGACCATGGAGCAGTTCATCGGCGACCTGCATAAGCAGGCCAACGACGTTGCCCGTGAGTCCCTGGCTCTGGACGCCCTCGCCCGTGAGCTCAAGATTGAGGTCACCGAGGACGACATCAACGCCGAGTTCGAGAAGGCCGGCGTCAAGGACGTCGAGGCTTCCAAGGCCGAGTTCATCGCCGATGGCCGTATGCCTGCCGTCCGCGAGTCCATCCGTCGCTCCAAGGCCGTCGATCACCTGGTCGAGAACGCCAAGGTGACCGAGGTCGACGAGACCGCCAAGGACGCCGAGTAATTCTCGCCACCTTGTCCACGAGCGCATGCATGCGCCCGTGATGGGGTAAAGTTATAAGCCGGTTATCCGGTTGCTTCGTACGGTGCCAGCCAATGCATAGCATGCGGGCACCGTACGTTTATCTAGAACCAATTTGGTCCGCAAGAGAGAAATGGAGATGCGTATGATCGCTAAGTTCGATTCCGCCCTCGTGCCATACGTTATCGAGCAGACGCCGCGCGGCGAGCGCAGCTACGATATCTATTCGCGCCTGCTCAACGATCGCATCATCTTCTTGGGCGAGGAGATCAACTCTGTCAGCGCCAACCTGGTCGTTGCCCAGCTACTGCATCTTGAGAGCCAGGATGCCGAGAAGGATATCTCGCTCTACATCAATTCGCCCGGCGGCGAGGTTTACTCCGGCCTGGCGATTCTTGACACCATGAACTTTATCAAGCCGCAGGTCTCCACCATCTGCGTCGGTATGGCTGCGTCCATGGCCGCCGTGCTGCTTTCGGCTGGCGCCAAGGGCAAGCGCTTCTGCCTGCCGCACTCCAAGGTCATGATTCACCAGCCCAGCGGCGGTGCCCAGGGCCAGCAGACCGAGATCGAGATCGTTGCCGAGGAGATCAAGAAGACCCGTCGCGAGCTCAACCAGATCCTGTCCGATGCCTCGGGCCAGCCCATCGAGAAGGTCCAGGCCGACACCGAGCGCGACAACTACCTGACCGCTGCCGAGGCCCTCGACTACGGCCTGATTGACCGTATCGTCACCTCTCGCGATCTCGCCGCGAAGGACGCCTAGGATGGCAGGAAACATGCAGGACAACTTTGACGAGAACGGCAACCCCATTCGCTGCTCCTTCTGCGGAAAAGAACAGGGCCAGGTCCGACGCCTCGTAAAGGGCCCGACCAACATCTTTATTTGTGACGAGTGCGTCGCCGCCTGCTCCGAGATTCTGGAGGAGTCGCTGGCTTCGGACTTTATGGACGCTGCCCGCAATGGCAAGCTGCCGGGCTTCCTCAACGACCACGGCCAGGCTGCCGGGCAGCCCGCTGTGGACCCCGAGACCGAGGGCTTTGAGCTCGAGGACGACCGCCAGGTCATCACGCACGTGCCGACGCCGCACGAGATCTATGACGAGCTTTCGGCCTATGTCATGGGCCAGGAAGACGCCAAGCGCGCCATGTCGGTTGCCGTGTACAACCACTATCGTCGCGTGATCGAGGGCGGCGCCGCGGTGTCTGCCTTTGACGAGGCATCGGGCATGGGCGGTCAGTTTGACGACGATATGGACGAGGTGGAGCTCGCCAAGTCCAATATTTTGCTGCTCGGTCCCACCGGTACCGGTAAGACCCTGCTCGCCCAGACGCTCGCGCGCATCCTCGAGGTGCCGTTTGCTATCGCCGACGCCACCGCGCTTACCGAGGCTGGTTACGTGGGCGAGGACGTGGAGAACATCCTGCTCAAGCTCATCAACGCCGCTGATGGCGACATTGAGCGTGCACAGGTCGGTATTATCTATGTGGACGAGATCGACAAGATCGCCCGCAAGGCAGAGAACCTCTCCATCACCCGCGATGTTTCGGGCGAGGGCGTTCAGCAGGCACTGCTGAAGATTCTTGAGGGCACGGTGGCAAGCGTTCCGCCCACCGGCGGCCGCAAGCATCCCCAGCAGGAGCTGCTGCAGATCGACACGACGAACATCCTGTTCATCTGCGGCGGTGCCTTTGTGGGTCTGGACAAGATCATTGCCGATCGCGTGGGCAACAAGGGCGTGGGCTTTAACTCCGAGATCGCCGGCCCCACCTCGGTCGACGAGAACGACCTGCTGCGCCAGGTGCTCCCGCAGGACCTCAACGCCTTTGGCATGATCCCCGAGTTCGTGGGCCGTACGCCCGTCGTCACCCAGACGCAGGCGCTCGATGAGGACGACCTGGTGTCGATCCTGACCGAGCCCAAGAACGCCGTGGTGCGCCAGTACCGCAAGATGTTCCAGCTCGAGGATGTCGATCTTGAGTTTGAGGACGCGGCCCTGCACGAGATCGCCCGCATGGCGCTCGCCCGCAAGACCGGCGCCCGCGGCCTGCGCGCCATCTGCGAGGACGTGCTGCAGCAGACGATGTTCGACCTGCCCAGTGAGGAAGGCGTCACCAAGGTCGTCGTAACCGAAGCCTCCGTAAAGGGCGAAGAGCAGCCCCAGCGCATCTACGGCTAAAACCTGTCAAAACGTTTTTGTCGATAGCCTCCGACCACCCGCGGTCGGAGGCTATTTTATATATACGCAATAACCCCAACTACCTGTGCTATTCTGTGTGTTTGTTTAAGCCTCGGCAAAGTCAATTCAGACTGAAGTAATCGATACCTAAGGGGAGGAATGTAGGCCCGATTTTCGTAGATTCCGCACGAGCCGAAGACCACTTAATGTGGTCTTCGAGCGAGCCCAGGACCTGACCGAGCGAAAATCGGGCCTACATTCCTCCCCGACGGGCAAGGGAGAGATATATGGAAGAGATGCCCAAGAATTACGATCCGTCGACCAACGAGCCGGCGATCCTGCAGAAGTGGCTCGACGGCGGCTACTACAAGCGCCGCGAGGGCGTGGGCGACTGCACCGTCACCATTCCGCCTCCCAACGTGACCGGCAAGCTCCACATGGGTCACGCTACCGACGACTCCATCCAGGACGCCATCATCCGTATGGCCCGCATGCGCGGCAAGTCCACGCGCTGGGTGCTCGGCACCGACCACGCCGGTATCGCCACGCAGACCAAGGTCGACAAGAAGCTCAAGAGCGAGGGCATCAGCCGCCTGGAGATCGGTCGCGACAAGTTTGTCGACGCTTGTTGGGATTGGACCCACGAGTACGGTGGCATCATCGTCGAGCAGATCAAGCGCATGGGCTGCTCCGTCGACTTTGACAACGAGCGCTTTACCATGGACGAGGAGTATGCCCAGGCCGTGCGTAAGGTCTTCTGCGACTGGTACCACGATGGTCTGATCTACCGCGGCAAGCGCATCGTCAACTGGTGCCCCAACTGCACTACCGCCATCTCGGACGACGAGGCCGAGTACAAGGACGAGAAGGGCCACCTGTGGCACCTGCGCTACCCGCTGACCGAGCCGGTTAACGGCCAGGACTACATCGTCGTCGCCACCACGCGCCCCGAGACCATGCTCGGTGACACGGGCGTCGCCGTCTCCCCGAAGGACCCCGAGAAGGCCGCCTTCGTGGGTAAGACCGTCAAGCTCCCTATCGTCGACCGCGAGATCCCCATCTTTGAGGATTGGCACGTTGATGCCAACTTTGGCTCCGGCTTTGTCAAGGTCACCCCGGCCCACGATCCCAACGACTACGCCATGGGTCAGGCCCACGACCTGCCGCAGATCAACATCTTCGACGAGCACGCGGTGGTCGTCGAGGGCTATGGCGAGTTCACCGGCATGACCCGCGAGGAGTGCCGTGAGGCCGTCATTAAGTGGTTCGAGGAGCATGACCTGCTCGATCACGTCGAGGACCACGACCACTCCGTCATGCACTGCTACCGTTGCGATGCCGCACTGGAGCCGTGGCTGTCCGAGCAGTGGTTTGTGGCCGTCGACAAGCTCAAGGGGCCGGCGCTCGACGCCGTCAACTCTGGCAAGGTCACCTTCCACCCCGCGCGCTGGACGCAGACCTACACCACCTGGATGGAGAACCTCAAGGACTGGTGCATCAGCCGCCAGCTGTGGTGGGGCCACCGCATCCCCGTGTTCTACTGCGAGGACTGCGGCTGGGAGGACGCCCTCACCGAGGACACCGACGTGTGCCCCAAGTGTGGCGGCCATCACGTGCATCAGGACGAGAACGTGCTGGACACCTGGTTCAGCTCGCAGCTGTGGACCTTCGCCACGCAGGGCTGGCCGCAAAAGCCGGAGCTGCTCGAGGGCCATCACCCCACGACGGCGCTCGTCACCGCGCGTGACATCATCGCGCTGTGGGTCGCCCGCATGGTCATGAGCTCGCTGTACTTCCTGGACGAGGTGCCGTTTAAGGACGTCGTCATCTACCCGACGATTCTGGCCAAGGACGGCAGCCGCATGTCCAAGTCCAAGGGCAACGGCGTAGACCCCATGGACCTCATTGGCATGTACGGCGCCGACGCCATGCGCTATAACCTGCTCACGCTGTGCACCAACAACCAGGACGTCAAGTTCGACGCGAACATCGATAAGAAGACCAAGAAGCTCATCGACAGCCCGCGCACCGACCAGGCCAAGTCGTTTGTGACCAAGATCTGGAACGCCAGCCGCTTTTTGCTTATGAACATGGAGGGCTACACGCCCGGCGAGCCCGTCGTGGAGACGCCGGCTGACGCCTGGATGTTCAGCCGTCTGGCAAAGGCCGTGAAGATGGTCACCGAGGGCATCGAGAACTACACCTTTGGCGACATGGCCCGCGGCGTGCAGCAGTTCTTCTGGAACGAGGTCTGCGACTGGTACGTCGAGGTCACCAAGGCCCGCCTGAAGGGCGAGGGTCGTCTGCAGGCGCAGCGCAACCTGATCTTTGTGCTCGACACCTCCATTCGCCTGATGCACCCGCTCATGCCGTTTGTTACCGAGGAGATCTGGGACAACATGCCGGCGAGCGTGCTCGACCTGGACGCCGAGGGCAACGTGAACCGCGCCGAGGCGCTCATGATCGCCAAGTGGCCCGAGCCCGCCGACTACGCCAAGTACGTCGACGAGCCTGCCGAGCGCGCGTTTGAGCTGTGCCGTACCGTCGTTTCCGCCGCCCGCGCCACGCGTTCGCGCTATCGTTTGAGCCCCAAGGCCGAGCTCGACGTGGTCGTGCGCGCCGGCGCCGAGGACGTCGAGAAGCTTGAGAGCCTGCGCTCGACCATCGAGCCGCTGGCCAACACGGCTTCGCTGGTCATGGGTACCGACGTCGAGAAGCCGGCTGCGAGCATCGCCGTGGTCGACAGCGGCGTTGAGGTCTTTGTGGTGCTCGAGGGCAAGGTTGATCTTTCGGCCGAGAAGGCACGCCTGGAGAAGGAGATTGCCGCGGCGCAGAAGGAACTCGCTGGCTGCGAGAAGACCCTTGCCAACGAGGGCTTTGTGGCCAAGGCCGCGCCTGCGGTGGTCCAGAAGAAGAGGGACCGTGCAGCTGAGCTCAAGGAGATCCTGGCGGCGCTGACTGCTCAGGTTGCTGACTTCTCGTAGGGCTTACTTGGGGCGCGTCCCGATGCTTTGCTCTCCGCTGCGGACACCTATTCCGCCGTTCTAACGAACGGCGGCTGACTCGACGCTGCAAACGCCTCTGATGGCCAATCTGCCGTTCAACTTCGGGCGCATGGGCATAAGCCCTATGCGCCCTTGTTTCACGGCACCTTGGCTCATCAGAGGCGTTTTCGCTGACTATCCTCAACCTATACTGTTTTATTTTTCTATGAATGGCGGTTCTAAAAATGCCTAAGCGTTCCGGCTTGTATACCGTTCCTTTTGAGTTTGAGTTGCTTTCGTTTGGCGAGGCTGTGGGGCTTGCTGCTGATACGGGGCGGATTTCTGGGGATGCTGGGCCTCTGCTTGAGACCGTTGTCGATATGCTTGATGAGCTGGGACGTCCGGATGAGTATTTTGATTGCATTCAGGTTGCCGGCACCAATGGCAAGACTTCGACTACGCGTTTTTCGGCTGCTATCCTTCGCGGCGAGGGGCTCAAGACCGCGCTGTATACGTCGCCGCAGCTTGTGCGCTATCCCGAGCGCATGGAGGTCGATGGACGCGTCGTGAGCGATGAGGCCTTTGCCCGCGGTGTTTCTGCCGCCGTTGAGGCGGGACATCGCGTGAATGCCCGTCGTGTGGCGGCGGGGGAGTGCGCCTATTCCATCACGCCGTTTGACCTGCTGACGGCTGCCGCACTTGTCGTGTTTGCCGAGGCCGCGGTGGATGTTGCCGTGCTCGAGGTTGGTATGGGCGGACGTTGGGACGCCACGAGTGCGACAGATCCCGTTGCCGTTGCCATTACGGGCATCGGGCTCGATCACACGCGTATTTTGGGCGACACGCTCGAGGCCATTGCGGGTGAGAAGGCTGCGGTTATCAAACCCGGGCGCTTGGTTGTTTTGGGCGAGGGCACGCATGAGCCGAGCGTTCAGCGCGTGATGGATGTCCGTTGCCGTGAGTGCGGTGTGGTGCCGCTGGTGGTGAACCATGCCACGACCAAGGTGCCGGCGCATGTGGGCGATACGGTGGAGTTTAGCTGCACCACGCCGCGTGCGATCTATACGTCGAGTATGGTCAAGCCGGCGTATCAGCCGCAGAATGCCGCGTGCGCGATTATGCTGTGCGAGGGGTATCTGGGCCGCGAGCTTGACCACGATGCGCTGGATGCATCGCTTATGGGTTGCCCCACACCGGGTCGTTTTGATGTGCTGGGAACTGATCCGCTCAAGTTGATCGACGCCTGCCATAACCCTCAGAGCTGCGAGAACTTTGTGAGCGCGCTGGACGAGATCGATCCGTGCGTGGAGAATCGCCCCACGCTGTTGTGTGCCGCGCTGGCCGATAAGGACGTGGCGGGTATCGTTGACGTTCTGGTTCCGGCGTTCCCCCGCGTGGTCGTGACGCAGACCGATTCCGATCGCGCCCTGCCGGCAGAGGAGCTCGCTGCCCTGGTGAGTGCCGATAAGCTCGCGGGCGTATACCCGAGCGTGTCCGAGGCCCTCGCTGCCTTCGATGCCGCGGGCGAGCCCTTCGTAGCAGCCGGCACCATCACCCTAGCCGGCGAAGTAGCCGGCCTGCTCCGCTAACCCCGCCAACGGGGCAGCCAATTTGGGCTGCTTGCTACGAAATGGGCCTATCTACTACGTTTTACCGACTACCCCCGACCACACCGAGAATTGCGAAATGAAAACCGCAGGTAGATGGCTTACCAGTTTTACGAAAACACGGGCATGGTCGACCCATGCGGGTTAAACGTAGTAGATAGCCCGTTTTTGTGGCGCGGTATTGGTGGGATGCGGCAAAGGAGCTGTCCCTTTGCCGCATTGCCTAGTCTAGGCGGACCGGATCGTGGGGGTAGGCATTGAGGATCTCGACGCCGGACTCGGTCACCAGGGCCAAGTCCTCGATGCGGACGCCGGTGCGGCCGGGGAGGTAGATGCCCGGTTCGATGGAGAACGTCATGCCTGGCTCTACGACTTGCTCGTTGACGAGCGAGACGTCGCCCGGCTCGTGGTCCTGCAGACCAATCGAGTGGCCCAGACGATGTGTAAAGTATTTGCCATAGCCTGCGCCCTCGATCACATCGCGTGCAGCGTGGTCCAAGTCGCACATGCGAACGCCCGGCGCGATGAGCGCCTCGGCGGCCTCGTTGGCGCGGCGCACGATGTCGTAGACGTGCGCGGTCTCCTCGTCCGGCTCGCCCCAAAAGAACGTGCGCGTCATGTCCGAGCAATAGTTGCGATGACGCCCGCCGATGTCGAACAGCACCACGTCGCCACGCTTGAGTACGGTGTCGTCGGGCTCGTGGTGCGGGTCGCCGGCGTTGGCGCCAAAGCTCACGATGGGCGGAAAGCTAAAGCCCTCGCAGCCGTGCTTGCGGTACAGGCCGAGCATCTGGTCGGCGATTTCGCGCTCCGTCACGCCCTCGTGGACGAGTTTGATGGCATCGGCCATCACGTCGTCGTTAGCGGCCGAGGACACGCGCATAAGCTCCTGCTCGGCGGCATCCTTGTAGGTGCGCGCGGCGGTGACGGCAAAGTCGCCCAGGAAGAACTCGCTCGCGGCGTGACGATTTATGAGGGGCATCAAAAAGCCGGAGCGCATAACGGTATCGATGCCGAGGGGCTTGGCAGGATTGACCTCGCGTGCGATGGCGTCGGTTACGACGTCGGTATCGGTGTGGTAGGCGACGCGGGCATTGTCATACTCGGGCAGCTGATGCAGGGCGTTGACCAAGATCACGGGCTCGCAATCGCGCGCGAGCAGCACACCGCAAAAACGCTCGAACATATCGGCATAAAAGCCGGTTAGGTAATAGATCGACCACGGGTCGTTTACAAGCAGCTGCGCGCCGGGGTGCTGAGCCTCGAGCGCATCGAGCACGCGTGCCACACGCTGGTCATCGACATGTGCCATGAAACATCCTTTCGCTAGGCTGCCACCATGGTATCCCAAGCCCGGCAGATAGGGACGTTCCTTTTATGCCGGCACCTTGGGACACTCCTTGCAAAAGCAGCTAAAAGAGCCCGTCCCAAATTTGCTGCTTAGGCTGGGCTGATGTCCATGCTGGCGATGAGGTTAATGCCCGTGTTGAGGAGGTTCTCCAGCACGATGTCGCCCATGCGGATGGGGGCGTTGACGACTAGGCCTCGGATGAGGGCCATGGCTTGGGCGTGGAGTTCTAGCGGGATGGCTTCGGCCGTGCGGACGGGGAGTAGGGCTTCGTCGCCGCCGGAGACGGTCACGGTCGTTGTGAGCACGCGCATGGGGCAGGTGAGCTCCTGGTGTGCGAACTTGTCGCCGCGTGGGCAGTTGTTGCCGGTTACGGAGCGCACCTCTGCCACGGCGCCGTCTGCTCCGCGTTCTACCTCCACGGTCAGGAGGCACTCGGACGGGCAGGTGGTGCAGTTGAACTGCAGCGTTTCGGTCGCATTTGTGCTCATGACGTTACGCCTCCTCAACGGGATCGACGGACAGGACGATTTCGCTGGCACCCAGGTCGAGTGCGCGTTGAATCACCTTTGCCGGCAGTGGGAAGCTTTCCATAACGCTCGGTTTGAACGCGCGGACCTTGCCGGCGAACAGTTCCTCGCCGCCAGCAAGAATGCGCACGCGGGCAGCATCGACCGGTCGGCGCACGCGGAAGTTGAGCTTGGTAAGCGCCACGGCCGTAATGCGTCCCGGCAGCGCGTAGCCCGCAATGCCGGCAGGGGAGACCGTTAACTCGCGGCCCGTGCCCGAAGCGCTCGCCCCGGCGTCGCCGCCCAACGCCCACGCCGCCGCGGCTGCACCGGCGCGCTCGGACTCGGTCGTCACGTTGTCGGCCAGGTCGTGCACGTGCAGCACGTTGCCGCAGGCAAAGATGCCCGGCACGCCCGTCTGCAAGCTCTGGTCCACCACGGCGCCGCGCGTGCGCGGGTCAAGCTCCACGCCTGCGGCAACCGAAAGCTCGTTCTCGGGAATCAATCCCACCGAAAGTAGCAGTGTGTCGCACGGAACAATGCGCTCGGTCCCCGGAATGGGCGCCAGGTGCTCGTCGACCTGGCTCACCTCGACGGCCTCCACACGGTCGTGCCCGATCACGCGCGTGACGGTGGTAGACAGGTGCAGCGGAATGCCAAAGTCGTCCAGACAGTTCTTAACATTGCGGCGCAGTCCGTTGGCGTACGGCATGAGCTCGTACACGCCCTCGACGGAAATCCCCTCAAGCGTGCAGCGGCGCGCCATGATAAGCCCGATGTCGCCCGAGCCCAAAATGACGGCGCGCGAGCCGGGCTTGAGGTTTTCGATATTGATGTATCTCTGCGCCAAGCCGGCCGTAAACACGCCGGCAGGACGACTGCCGGGGATCTTGATCTCGCTGCGCGTACGCTCACGGCAACCCATGGCAAGAACGACCGCGCGCCCGGTGAGCTGCAGCATGCCGGCGGGGTTCATGAGCGTGACGGTATGGACCGCGGTGGCTCCCGGGGCCTCGTCCACGCCCGACGCGCTCACGGCTGCGTCCGCGCCCTCGCCTGAATCAATCCCAATCACCATGCTGTTGAGGAACAGCGCAATGTCGGTTGCGTGCACCTGGTCGATAAAGCGCTGCGCGTACTCGGGGCCGGTGAGCTCCTGTTTAAAGTGCGACAGGCCAAAGCCGGGGTGGATGCACTGGCGGAGGATGCCGCCCAGGTGTTGCTCGCGCTCCACGATGGCGACGCGTGCGCCTGCCTTATGCGCGGCCAGCGCGGCCGCCATGCCGGCAGGTCCGCCGCCGATAACGACCACGTCGAAGGCTTGCGTTTGTACGGCTTCTACGACACCGTAATCAATCGCGCTTGATTTGATTTCCGTCATCCTAGCGCACCCCCCTTCAGCGGTCCCTCGACCAGCCAAGATCCGGCATCTTCCAACAGCACTTCGCTGGGGTCGCAGCCCAGCTCGCGCGCCAGGATCGCCACCACGCGGCTCTGGCAAAAGCCGCTTTGGCACCGACCCATGCCGGCTCGGCAGCGGCGCTTGACGCCCTCGACCGAAACCGCTCCCGGGTGGCGTCGGATCGCGGCCACTATCTCGGCCTCGGGCACCGTCTCGCAGCGGCAGACGATCTGCCCCCACGCGGGGTCGGACTTAATGAGCTCTTCCTTGCGCGCAAGCGTCTCGCGGTCAAAGTCGTCCGGCGCGTGGCGGATCGGGTCCCAATCGGCGCGTTCGCGCAGAGGCACGCCGGCGTTGCGCAACACCTGCACCATGCGCTCGGCAATGGCCGGCGCGCTCGCGACGCCTGGCGACTGAATGCCCGCCGCCTGGAACAGCCCCGGCACCACGGCCGACTGTCCAATAAAGAAGTCGTTCGTTCCCTGAATGACCGGGCGCCCGCCGGCAAACGCGCGCACCACGCGGCGCGTGTCCAGGTCGGGCACCAGCTTGCGCGCGCCGGTCAGCAGCGCGTTCACATCGCTCGCATAGGTCTGCGTGTCGCCCGGCTCGCGCACGGCGGCCGTGGCGGTGATCACTGTGTTGCCGTGCACGGTGCCCGT
This sequence comes from uncultured Collinsella sp., assembly GCA_902406375.1. Classification (GTDB taxonomy): domain Bacteria; phylum Actinomycetota; class Coriobacteriia; order Coriobacteriales; family Coriobacteriaceae; genus Collinsella. Next base: position 20,256 of record CABPDL010000014.1, on the reverse strand, counting down.
GACGATAACGCCCTTCGATATCGGCGTCGGCACCGGGTAGAGCGGCATGAGCGTGCGCGGTTCCTTGTCCAGCACCACGATGTTGCCCTCGCGCCATACCATCTGGAACTCCTCGGCGCCCGCCATATGCGAGATGTTCGCGGCGCCGTTGCCCGCGGCGTTGATCAGGTAGCGGCAGCGCACGTCTCCGGCGGGCGTCGCCAACGTAAAGCGCACGTCGTCGCCCGAGCCCGCGATTTCAATCGCCTCCACCGGTGCGGAGCGCATAAACGTCACCCCGTTGGCCACGGCGTTCTCCAGTGCGGCGATGGCAACCTCAAACGGGTCGACAAACCCAGTCGATGGGCACCACAACGCGCACGTTGCATCGGCACTCGCGCGCGGTTCCAGCTCGCGGATGCGCTCGGGGCCGATAATCGACAGCTCGGGCACGCCGTTCGCCAGGCCGTTGCTGCGCAGCTTCTCCAGCTGTGCGCGGTCCTCGTCGTTAAAGCCCAACACCATCGACCCGGTGCGGCAGAACAGAAAGCCCAGCTCCTGCGCCCACGTACCGTACAACTTGCAGCCACGGGCGTTGACCTGCGCCTTAACCGTGCCCGGTGCCGGATCGTAGCCGGCGTGCACCAGGCCGCCGTTGGCCTTCGACGCGCCCAGCGCGATATCGTTGGCCGCCTCGACCACGCAAATGGACAGGTCAAATCGCGCGAGCTGCCGCGCGATGGCACACCCGGTAATGCCGGCGCCCACAATCGCGATATCAAACGTTTCTGCCACGGTGCCTCCCAGATGAGTTGACAGGCTGTCAATAAGACTATCCTACGGCCTGCACATCCCCAGTGCGGCGGCAATGCGGCGAACAGCCCCGCAACACCCGCCAACGGCAGACGAGGTGAGACCCGGCACGGATGTTGGCCTCGTCTGCCGACAGCTACGGCAAACGTTCGTCTCGATCTGTAACAGTTAGACGAGGATTTGGGTTCCAGATGTTACAGATCAAGACAAACCTTCCGGCGGATTTTGAATGTCTCGATTTGTAACAACAAAGGGAAGGTTTTGGTCCCAGATGTTACAGATTGAGACGTTAATCTGGAGGGTCCTCCGTTTGTCTCGATCTGTAACATCTAGACCCGGATTCCGCTCCCACCTGTTACAGATTGAGATGTTTGTGTCCGCGCCAGCCCCGCCCCTAGCCGTGGTCCCATATAAACAAACCCCGTGGTAAACTTGACCAGATTGTAAGTATTCCGAAAGGTACCCGTAATGTCCAAGTACATCTCCGAGCTCATGTCGCCGCAGCTTATGGGCGTCGTCTATGCCTTTGTTGGCTTTACCATCGCCCTGTATGTGCTGTCGGTCGTCTATGTGTTCATCGACGCCCGCCGCCGCGGCGCCAGCGCCTACGTGGCATGGGGCATCATCGCCCTTATCCCGTTTGTGGGCCTCATCGCCTACCTGGTCCTGCGCCCGCACTCCTACGCGTCCGACCGCGAGGAGCAGGAGCTGGACATGGCCCTGCGCGAGCGTCAGCTTGCCCAGTACGGCACCTGCCCGCAGTGCGGCGCGCCCATCGAGAAGGACTTCGTCGTCTGCCCGGTGTGCGATACCCAGGTTCGCAACGTATGTCCCAGCTGCCATCGCCCGCTCGATGCGCACTGGAAGGTCTGCCCCTACTGCCGAACTCGCATCCAGTAACGCATCCATCGCCGGGCCGGCCGCGAGCCACGGGCACGCCGCAAGCCATACGCGCACCCCGCCCCCACACGATGAAGCATGCGTAGAAAATCGCCCGCCGTGCCATTAAGGTGCGGCGGGCGCTTGTATACCAAGGCAACCTGCCTATAATGATGCAAGTCAAAAACGCCGAGCGCATCGCACGCACTTGCATCAGGCATCCGAGAGGAGAAAACATACCCATGAAGGCACTCTACAATGACGGTTCGGTGGCCGAGCTCCCGCAGGACGAGGTCACGCACGTCATCCGCCACTCCGCCGCGCACATCATGGCGCAGGCCATCAAGCGTCTCTATCCCGAGGCCGACTTTGCCTACGGCCCCGCGACCGACAACGGCTTCTACTACGACGTCGACCTGCCCGATGGCGTCAAGATCAGCGAGGACGACTTCCCCGCGATCGAGGCCGAGATGAAGAAGATCGTCAAGGAGAACCTCAAGTTCTCCGTGTACGAGAAGCCCCGCGCCGAGGCCATCGCCCTTATGGAGGAGCGCGGCGAGAAGTACAAGGTCGAGCACATCGGCGACCTGGACGACGACGCCCGCATTACCTTCTACCAGCAGGGCGACTACATCGACATGTGTGTCGGCCCCCACATCTGCTACACCAAGGCGCTGAAGGCCTTTAAGCTTACCGGCGTCTCGGGCGCCTACTGGAAGGGCGACAAGGACAACAAGATGCTCACCCGCATCAACGGCGTCGCCTTTGCCACCAAGGAGGAGCTCGACGAGCACATGCGCATGCTGGAGGAGGCCAAGAAACGCGACCACCGCAAGATCGGCCGCGAGATGGACCTCTTTATGATGCACGACGAGGCCCCCGGCTTCCCGTTCTTCCTGCCCAACGGCATGATCCTTAAGAACACGCTGCTGGACTACTGGCGCGAGATCCACCACAAGGCCGGCTACGTGGAGATCTCCACGCCGCTCATCATGAACAAGCAGCTGTGGAAGACCAGTGGCCACTGGGACCACTACAAGGACAACATGTACTCCACCGTCATTGACGACGAAGAGTACTGCATTAAGCCCATGAACTGCCCGGGCGGCGTGCTGGTGTACGCCTCCAAGCCGCACTCCTACCGCGAGCTGCCCATCCGTGCCGGCGAGATTGGCCTGGTGCATCGCCACGAGCTGCGCGGCGCCCTGCACGGCCTGTTCCGCGTGCGCTGCTTTAACCAAGATGACGCCCACCTGTTTGTGCGCCCCGACCAGCTGACCGACGAGATCGTGGGCGTGGTCAACCTCATCGACTCCGTGTACCAGAAGTTTGGCTTTAAGTACCACGTTGAGCTTTCCACCCGCCCCGAGGACTCCATGGGTTCGGACGAGGACTGGGCGCGCGCCGAGGAGGGCCTGCGCACCGCTCTGGAGAAGCTGGGTATGGACTACGAGGTCAACGAGGGCGACGGCGCCTTCTACGGCCCCAAGATCGACTTCCACCTGGAGGATTCGCTCGGCCGTACTTGGCAGTGCGGTACCGTTCAGCTCGACTTCCAGATGCCGCTCAACTTTGATCTGGAGTACGTGGACGCCGACGGCACCAAGAAGCGCCCCATCATGCTGCACCGCGTATGCTTTGGCTCCATCGAGCGCTTTATCGGCATTCTGATTGAGCACTTTGCGGGCAAGTTCCCCACCTGGTTGGCTCCCGTGCAGGTCAAGGCACTTCCGGTTTCCGAGAAGAGCCGCGACTACGCGCACGAGGTGTGCGCCAAGCTGGAGGAGGCCGGCATTCGCGTGGTCTGCGACGACCGCGACGAGAAGATCGGCTACAAGATCCGCGAGGCCCGCAGCATCGACCGCGTTCCCTACATGCTCATCCTGGGCGAGAAAGAGGTCGAGGCCGGCAACATCTCCGTCCGCGATCGCTCCAACGAGACCGTTCAGATGAGCGTTGACGAGTTTGTTGCGAAGGTGCTCGAGGAGATCAAGACTCGCGCTTAAGGCAAGCTTCACAACAATTAACAAAGGCGACCGTCCGCATAGGTCGGTCGCCTTTTTTCATGCCCAAATAAGAAAAGCCGCTGGTTGAGCGGCTTTTTTTGTTGCACAAAAAGGTACAGGTTTTTGTATCTTTCGACAGACGACATTATACGAGCAATTAATCAGCGTTTACCCAGATTACGCAAAATGTACTGCTAGTAGGTACATCTCCATACCCCTCTACAAAAACCTGTACTTTTGCGACTGCGCCTAGCTGCGAGCGAGAAGCCTGTTCTAAACGCCCCTGCATTTGCGTGGATCGCAAAGCAAAAAGAGGGGGCGATAACATGGAGCAGACGGCACGGCGCCAAGAGCAGCTGCCGGGCGCATTTAACTGCGCCACCACCAACAGCCAGCACGGCCGCGTCCGCTGGTATCTGGTCCACACCCCCCATGGAAAAGAGCGCGAGACCTGCGAAAAGGTCCGCCGAATTATCCCGCACGAGCTGATGCAGAACGCTTTTGTGATGCAAAAGGAGTTCTGGTTTAAGCGGGACGGTGCCTGGTCGCTCCAAACCAAACCCATGTACAAGGAATATTTCTTCGTCGCCACGCACGATGTCGCAGCGCTTGATAGGGCCCTGGCCCAGTTGAGCTTTGGCTGTCGCATCGCCGGCAGTAGGGAGCGGGCGTACATGCCCATGCCGGACGATGCGCAGGATTGGTACCGCAGCGTGTTGGATGACGACGGTGTGGTGCGCAACAGCGTGGCGCGCATAGAAGACGGCGTGTTGCACATAGAGCAGGGTCCCTTGGTGGGGCAAGAGGCCCGTGTAAAGAAGATCGATCGTCATAAGCGCTGGTGCCTGGTGGACGTGGGCGATGGTGGCTCCACATTTAGGGAGCTGCTACCGCTTGACGTGCCCAGCAAAACGTAAGGGAGACGTTGCGCCGGCAATTCGTTCGCATTTTGGATTCATAGATGGGGGGGGGTTCCTGGGGACAGGGACGTAAGTTTTATTGTGGCTGCTAAAGAAGTAACAGAGAGCAATGTGCCCGCGGGGGCGGTACTGATTGCTCAGGCCATGGACCGGCGTGAGGGCGCCGGCCGCTACAAGGCCATGCAATCCATTATGGACTGGGACAACTCGCGCCTGGCCTACCGCGCCGTCAAGCGCGCGTTCGACATCGTTTTCAGCGGCTGCGCGCTGGCCGTCATCGCCATACCCAGCCTGGTGCTGGCCACGGCCATCCGCCTGGAGAGCGAGGGCAACCCCTTCTACAGCCAGATCCGCGTGGGCCAGACCCACCGCGACGGCAGCCTGTCAACCTTTCGCATGTGGAAGTTCCGATCAATGTACAGGGACGCCGACGAGCGCCTCGCCGAGCTCAGGGAGCAGAACGAGATCGCCGGCGCCATGTTTAAGATGAGGGAGGACCCCCGCGTCACCAAGATCGGCAGGTTCATCCGCAAGCACTCCATCGACGAGTTCCCACAGTTCCTCAACGTGTTCCTGGGTCAGATGTCCGTCGTCGGCCCGCGCCCGCCGCTGCCGAACGAAGTCGCGGAGTACACCGAGTACGACCTGCAGAGGCTAGCGGTGAAGCCAGGTATTACGGGGCTCTGGCAGGTTACGGAGCGAAACTCCACCGGGTTCGACGGCATGGTCCGCCGTGATCTCGAGTACATAGCCAAGCGCGGAATCGTCATGGATCTCAAGATCGTCCTCCTCACGGTTCTGGAGGTCTTCAACGGAAGCGATGCGTACTAATGCCTAACTCTAATGCTCGATTCGAATCGGAGAAGAAAATGAAGATCGCTGTCGCCGGTACCGGCTACGTCGGCCTGTCCCTCGCCGTCCTGCTCTCGCAGCACAACGAGGTCCATGCGCTGGACATCGTTCCCGAGAAGGTCGAGAAGATCAACAACTTCGTGTCGCCCATCCAGGACAACGAGATCGAGCGCTTCCTAGCAGAGGCAAAGGCGGGGGAGCGCGAACTCGACCTGCACGCCACCGTCGACGTGGCCGAGGCCTACGCTGGCGCCGACTTCGCCGTCATCGCTACGCCCACCAACTACGACAGCGACAGGAACTTCTTCGACACGAGCTCCGTCGAGGCCGCCATCGCCGCCGTGCGCTCGGTGAACCCGGACGCCTGGATCGTCATCAAGTCGACCATCCCCGTGGGCTACACCGCGGGCCTTCGCGAGAGGTTGGGCGACAGCAAGATCTTCTTCAGCCCGGAGTTCCTGCGCGAGAGCAAGGCGCTCTACGACAACCTGCACCCCAGCCGCATCGTGGTGGGCGCGCCGAAGGACGACGCGGAGGCCGTCGCGGCCGCCGAGCGCTTCGGGCGTCTGCTCGCGCAGGGCGCCGACCCCGCCGAGCTGGAGCGCGTGAACGCCGACGGTTCCAAGGGTATCCCCGAGCTCGTGCTGGGCACCACCGAGGCCGAGGCCGTGAAGCTTTTCGCCAACACGTACCTTGCGCTGCGCGTGGCCTACTTCAACGAGCTCGACACCTACTGCGAAGTCCGCGGCCTCAACACCCGCGACGTCATCGACGGCGTCTGCCTGGAGCCGCGCATCGGGTCGCACTACAACAACCCCAGCTTCGGCTACGGCGGCTACTGCCTGCCCAAGGACACCAAGCAGCTGCTGGCCAACTACAGGGACGTGCCCCAGAACCTGATCGAGGCCATCGTGGACGCCAACCGCACCCGCAAGGACTTCGTCGCCGACGAGGTGCTGCAGATGGTGTGGGACCGCGTCTACGAGGGCAAGCCGAAGCCGGTCGTGGGCGTCTACCGCCTGACGATGAAGTCCAACTCCGACAACTTCCGCGCGAGCTCCATCCAGGGCGTCATGAAGCGCGTGAAGGCCAAGGGCGTGCCCGTGGTGGTCTACGAGCCCACGCTGGACGCGCCGGAGTTCTTCGGCTCCGAGGTGACCCACGACCTGGAGGCCTTCAAGGCCGGCTGCGACGTGATCGTCGCCAACCGCTGGAGCGACGAGCTCGCGGACGTGGCGGACAAGGTCTATACACGCGACCTGTTTAAACGAGACTAGGTGGTATGAATGGCAAATAGAAAAGTCCTCGTCACCGGAGCCGCCGGCTTTATTGGTGCGTTCCTCGTCAAGAAGCTGCTCGAGGAAACCGATGACGTGATCGTCGGCCTCGACAACCTCAACAGCTACTACGACCCCGGCATCAAGGAAGCGCGCCTGCGCATGCTGGCCGAGGTAGACACCGACGGCCACTTCGCCTTCGTTCGCGGCGACCTGTGCGACGCCGCCCTCATCGAGCGCCTGTTCGCGGAGAACGGCTTCGACGTCGTGGTGAACCTCGCCGCCCAGGCGGGCGTCCGCTACTCCATCGAGAACCCGCGCGCCTACCTTGAGAGCAACCTCGTGGGCTTCTTCAACGTGCTCGAGGCCTGCCGCCACCACCCGGTGAAGCACCTGGTCTACGCCAGCTCCAGTTCGGTCTACGGCGGCAACAAGAAGGTTCCGTTCTCCGAGGAGGACCGCGTCGACTCGCCGGTCTCGCTCTACGCCGCCACCAAGAAGTCCAACGAGCTCATGGCGGCCGCCTACTCAAAGCTCTATTCCATCCCGGCCACCGGCCTGCGCTTCTTCACGGTGTACGGCCCCATGGGCAGGCCCGACATGGCCTACTTCGGCTTCACCGAGAAGCTGCGCCGAGGCGACACCATCAAGATCTTCAACATGGGCGACTGCCGCCGCGACTTTACCTACGTCGACGACATCGTCGAGGGCGTCAGGCGCGTCATGGACGCCGCCCCCGAGGTGAAGATGGGCGAGGACGGGCTGCCGCTCGCCGCGCACCGCGTCTACAACATTGGCAACTCGCACCCCGAGAACCTTCTCGACTTCGTCGACACGCTGCAGCGCGTGCTGGTGGAGGAGGGTGTGCTCCCGGCCGACTACGACTTCGAGTCGCATAAGCAACTCGTGCCGATGCAGCCCGGCGACGTGCCCGTCACCTACGCCGACACCACAGCACTCCAGCGGGACCTGGGCTACAAGCCCGCGACGCCGCTCGAGGACGGCCTGAGGGCCTTCGCCAAGTGGTATAAGCGCTATTACGGGGGCTGTTGCTAGCGTGCGAATCGCAATGATTGGGCATAAGCGGTTTGGCTCTCGCGAAGGTGGGGTCGAAGTCGTTGTCACGGAACTGGCGCGTCGTATGGCTGCTCTTGGGCATGAGGTTACATGTTACGATCGCTCCGGCTCCGACGTAATGACCGGTGAGGCGACATCCCTTTCCGAGCGCATCGCTGACGGTGTTCGTATTGTGCCGGTAAAGACAATTGATAAGAAGGGCCTTGCTGCACTTTCTTCGTCCTATTTTGCGACTCGACAGGCGATTAAGGACCGTCCTGACGTGATTCATTACCACGCCGAAGGGCCCTGTGTTCCACTTCCCCTTGCCCGTCGGGCAGGAATTCGCACCGTTGCAACGATCCACGGTCTTGACTGGCAGAGGGCCAAGTGGGGACGACTTGCTAGCACTTGTATCAAGATGGGCGAGAAGGCGGCTGCAACCCAATCGAATGAGCTGATTGTCCTGTCGTCGTCTGCGGAGGGCTACTTCAAGCAGGAATACGGTCGTGAGGCCACTCTCATACACAATGGAGTGGAAATCCGTGAGCGTATTGATGCCAGTTTAATCGCTGAGCGTTGGGGCCTATCTCGTGGCGACTACATCTTGTATCTTGGCCGACTGGTGCCCGAGAAGCGCGGTGATTTGCTCGTTGATGCTTTCCGTCGGCTCGATACCGATAAGCGCTTGGTCATTGCTGGCGGAGGTTCTGACACCGATGCATTTGAGATTGAGCTTAGAAAGCGGGCTGGTTCTGACCCGCGCGTTATTTTTACTGGATTCGTCACGGGTGACCTTCTCGCCGAGCTCTATTCGAATGCATATGTCTACGTGCTCCCTTCCGATGTGGAAGGTATGCCACTTTCTCTTATGGAAGCCATGTCCTACGGTACATGTTGCGTTACGAGCGATGTGCCCGAATGCGCTGACGTTCTTGGAAGCGCCGGCGCAACTTTTGCCAAAGGCAACGTTTCTGAGCTTACTCGCGTCCTTCGCGGCCTTCTGGATAATCCGGAAAGGGCCAACAAGCTCGGCGAGAGTGCTCGCGAGCGCGTGAGAAATAACTATGACTGGGATTCCGTCGTCGAACGGACCCTCGAGCTTTATCAAGGAGAGGCCCGATGAAGATAATCTTGGCGAATTATCGCTACTATGTCTCGGGCGGTCCCGAGATTTATATGTTCAACGTTAAGCGCCTTCTCGAAGACGCCGGGCATACTGTTATTCCGTTTTCGGTCCGCAGCCCGCTCAATGAGGGTACGCCATATTCTCGCTATTTTCCCCATGGGAAGAGCGAGTCGGGTGACGCCTACTTTAACAACGTTAAAAAGACTCCGAAGAACGTCGCTCGTTTGCTCTCCTGCGCTTTCTATAACCGCGAGGCATATAAGAATCTCCGCCGTCTCATTCAGGACGAGAGGCCGGACGTCGTTTACGTTCTGCAGCAGATTAACGCGCTTTCTCCCAGCATCTTCAAAGCGTGTCACGATGAAGGCGTAAGGGTTGTCCACAGGCTTTCGGATTTCAATATCATGTGCCCCCGTTCCGATTTCCTTTGCAACGGGGAGGTTTGTACTGCTTGTATCAACGGTGATTACTCCAAGGCTGCCGATATGTCCTGCTGCCATGGCTCGAGGGCCACAACTGCAGTACGCATCGCGTCGATGAAATTCCACCGCTGCAAGCGCCTGTTTGATTATGTGGATGCATTCGTCTGCCCCTCCGCGTTCACGGCGTCCCTTCTCAAGAAGTCCGGTGTACCAGGGGAGAAGATTAATGTTGTTCCGACGTTTACTACGGCTCCTTCTCGGTCTGAGGTCTGTCCTGCCGCGGGAAAGTACGCACTCTATCTTGGTAGGATCAGTCCCGAAAAGGGCGTTGATCTAACCGTAGATGCCGCCATGCGCAACAGCGGTGTTAGGCTCAAGATCACTGGTCGTACCGACGACGAGTACGCTGCGTCAATTAAAACGGCTGTAGAAGAGGCCGGCATATCGGACCGCGTAGATTTCGTAGGCTTCGTTAAGGGCGAGGAGAAGGAGCGCCTCATTGACGGCGCCGCTTGCGTTCTCTGCCCATCGACTTGGTTTGAGAACATGCCCAACACCGTGCTAGAGGCCTACGCACATGGCAAGCCGGTTGTTGTTTTCGATATCGGCTGCATGCCGGAGTTGGTGGAGAACGGGGAGACTGGGTCCGTGCTTCCCCTGGGCGACGTTGATGCCCTTTCGAAAACCATCGCCTTTTACCTGGAGAATCCGGATGAAGCCAGACGTCAGGGTATGAATGGTCGTAATGCCGTGCTAATGAAATATACACCGCAGAACCATCTCGAAAAGCTTGAAGCAATTCTTGATCCTGCATGCGCCAAGAAAGAGGACTAATCCACATGGCCGAAAAGAAACTCAACGGTACCGTCATCGTCACCTACCGCTGCAACGCGCGCTGCACCATGTGCAACCGCTACAAGGCTCCGAGCCGCCCGGAGGAGGAGCTCTCCATCGAGACCATCAAGAAGCTCCCCAAGATGTACTTCACCAACATCACCGGCGGCGAGCCCTTCATCCGCCAGGACCTCAAGGACATCGTGCGCGAGCTCTACAAGAAGTCCGACCGCATCGTCATCTCCACCAACGGCTTCTTCACCGACCGCATCATCGACCTGTGCGAGGAGTTCCCCAACGTCGGCATCCGCATCTCCATCGAGGGCCTGCAGCAGACCAACGACAAGATCCGCGGCCTGGATAACGGATACAACCGCGGCTACGCCACGCTCAAGAAGCTCGTCGAGCTCAAGCACCCCGACGTGGGCTTCGGCATGACGGTCCAGGACCTCAACGCACCCGACCTGGTGCCCCTCTATAAGATCTCCGACGAGCTGGGCATGGAGTTCGCCACGGCGTCGCTGCACAACAGCTTCTACTTCGTCGAGGCAAAGAACATCATCCACGACCGCCCCATGGTGGCCAAGAACTTCGAGGACCTGGTCAACGATCTGCTAAGGTCCAACAGCCCCAAGAAGTGGTTCCGTGCCTACTTCAACCACGGCCTCATCAACTACATCTACGGCCAGCCGCGCCTGCTGCCTTGCGACATGGCGTTCGACACCTTCTTCATCGACCCCTACGGCGACGTCATGCCCTGCAACGGCACCAAGGACAAGGAGGTTATGGGCAACCTCAACGAGGAGTCCTGGGACGAGCTCTGGAACTCCGAGCAGGCCGAGAAGGTCCGCGCGAAGGTTCGCCACTGCGACCGCAACTGCTGGATGATCGGCTCGGTGAGCCCGGCCATGCACAAGTACATCTGGAAGCCCGGCTGGTGGGTGCTCAAGCACAAGGTGAAGGGCCTTTTCACCAAGAGGCCCTACGACATGCACGAGCTCAAGGTCGTTCGTGATTATGAGGAGGGCCGCGTCACCAAGGAGCAGCTCGACGCCTGCTCCACCTGCGACCTGTGTGCCAAGATCAACGACGGCCTGTCCGAGGCGTCCAAGGCCGATGCGCACGTATACGAGACGCATGAGGCAATGTAGGGGTATAGCGTTGTCGGCCTTTGGCCTTACTATTTTGCGCGCAGATAGCAAGTTTTCTTAGTTATTTTGCTCGGAAGACAAGTCATCTTTTTTTCTACTCGCAAGAGGAGGTATCTAAGCTTGCATTGCCCGAAGATGCGGGGCAAAGGTGAATTTGCGTTTGGCGTTATAGCTCTTTTCGTCTGCTTATTTGCTTATTGCTCTTCTCTGATAACTTATAGAATTAGTTTTGTTATTTTTGCTTTGAGTATCATGCTGATGATTGCCCTTGCCGTTCGAAGTGGCAGGATTGTGTCCTTTGATCTGAGGGCAATCGTGCCACTATTGCCATGGGGCGCGGTTGCTGTCATGGCTGCTATCGGATTTGTACTGGGCGGTGGTTACGACCTTTCTGCAACTATTGCCCTTGTCTCCGTAGTTGTTATTAGTTATTTTGCAGCTGAAAACTCTAATTGGATTCTGCCTGCCGTTAAAGTTTTTATTGGGGTTTTACTCATTTTTGCATTGGCAACTATTGCCTGCTATGTAGCGCCTCAGCTCTATACTGGTTTTATAAAACCGACGTTCTATTCAAATGTGCCAATGGCAATGGACTATCGATCGGGTTTAGCGTCACACTATAGTCATAATGGAACTTTCTGCACGATAGGCTTAATACTTGCTTCCTCTATGTCCTTTTATGGCAGCGAGTCAAGTTCAACTAAACGGTTCTACGGCATTCTTGCGTTAATTTTCTTTATTGCTCTTGTTTTGACTACAAAAAGGGCTCATTTGTTGTGCGGGATTTTTGCTATTGGTTTGGTTTACTTGCTTTCTGGCAATAGCCATAAATATCTTAAGGCTATTGGAGTCACGGTATTGGTGCTGCTTGCCGTGGCTATCCTTGCGCCTCTTGTTCCTGGCGTTGAGGCGACAATCGAAAGATTGAATTCAACCTTTTCCAGTGGTACCAGCTTCGAGGACAACGTTAACAATAGGACATTTCTTTGGAATTACGCCCTTAATGGCCTTTCCCAGGCACCTTTATTTGGTCATGGCTGGACTAGCTACTGCTATCGTTGGCCTGACGGTTTTACTATTACATATATGGCGCACAATGAGCTCCTTAATCTTTTATATGAAACCGGGTTTTTTGGAACTGCCTTGGTTCTTGCTAGCTGTCTAACAAGTTTTGTATTAACCTTCACGACTATTTCGAGGGTTGTGGAGGGGCAACAAAAAGCTTTTCTACGCCTTTCACTTTGCATTCAGGTTTTCTTTTTAAGCTATGCATTTACGAGCGGAGCTCTATTCACAACGATTCCAAACCTGATTACGTATTTCTTTGCTATCGCGATAACTTGCAGCCTCCGGTGGAATTCAATTTCCCGCCAAAATGCTGCGTAAGAGCAACGGAGATAATTAATGGGAAAAATTAGTAAAGCAGTTCAGTATATGAAGCATCCTTTGAGAACTTACTCATTAATCTCAAAATGGGGATGGACTCGCTGCTTGCCTGATGAAATTCACTTAAAAATAATGTATAGGGCGCTGATTGGAAAGAACATCAATCTTGATAATCCAAAAGGCTTTAACGAGAAGCTGAACTGGCTAAAGCTTCATGATCGTAACCCTCTCTACAATATCCTTGTTGACAAGCTGGCTGTTAAGCAGTGGGTCGCCGACAAAATTGGCGCTCAATACGTTTCTGAGACTTATGACTCTTGGGACCGTGTCGAGAGCATAAGCCTCGAGAATCTTCCCGAACAATTCGTGCTTAAGACGAATCATGACAGCGGCGGAGTTGCTATCTGTCGCGACAAGTCCTCGTTTGATTTTGATGCGGCCAAGAGGGTTCTTCGTAGACATCTCAAGAGTAATTATTTTTGGTGGACAAGGGAGTGGCCCTATAAGGATGTTACCCCCATGGTCATGGCGGAGGAGTATCTCGAGGATGAAGGCTTCGATACTGGCCTAGTTGACTATAAAGTCACGTGCTTTAACGGAAATCCTCGCCTAATTGAGGTGCATAGGGGCAGGTTTGGTGAACATACTTGCAACTATTACGATCAGGATTGGAATCCAGTCACCATCGATTGGGCCGGCATCCCAGTTTCTCCTGTTGAGGTCGAGCGGCCTGAAAAGCTTGAGAAAATGCTCGAGTTGAGCAGTGTTCTCACTAGGGGAATTCCTCAAGTACGTTGTGATTGGTATGTTCTGGGCGATCGCTTAGTTTTCGGAGAGTTAACGCTGTTTAATGGAGCCGGACTTGATCCCATTGATGAGAAAAACGATTTATGGCTCGGATCGCTCATTGATTTGTCACTTGCCTATGGGGATCAATAATTAGTTTAGAAGCACGATAAGGTGATTATTAATATGAGAATTGGTATCGTTACATTATTTGGTAATTTTAATTACGGCAATAGACTTCAGAATTATGCGCTTCATACCGTTTTGAGCCAAATGGGGCATGATGTAGATACGCTCGTTACTCTTGAAAAATCATCTGCACTTAAATCCATTTTTCACAAGTATTTTGAAAAGGAGAACGGTGCGATAAGGTTCAGGACTAAAAAGGAGCGTGGTCGCGATGCCGCTTTTTCTAAGTTTACAGATTCTCTAATTCCTACAAGAATTATTTCAACGAACGGCAGTGGTATTTCGTCTCAATTGAATGATGAGTACGACTATTTTGTTGTCGGAAGTGACCAGGTCTGGAATCCCCTTTGGTGGGGCGATTCGCTGGAGTGCAGATGCGCCAATGATTATCTTCTTCAATTTGCCGACGCTAATAAACGAGTAGCATACTCAGCCAGTTTTGGCCTGGCATCTCTTCCCGAGAATTGGGCGTCTTCCTTTAAGGAAGCTCTTGAATGTTATTCGGATATTAGTGTGCGAGAAGATGCCGGAGCTCGCATTGTAGAGGAACTGACTGGTCGAAAAGTGCCGGTTACCCTAGATCCGACCATGCTTTTGACTGCAAATCAATGGCGTAAGATAGAAAAGCCTGTGGCTTGCAAGCAGAAGTACGTATTTCAATTTAATCTTGGCGAGCAGTCTGATGCTCAGGTTAAATTGACGGCGGAGTTGAAGTCGCTCGGGTATGAAATTATTGACTACATGAATCCTAACTGTCGCTATTTTGGCGGTGATCCTTCGGATTTCCTTTCTTATATCGATAAGGCCGACTGTGTCTTAACCGATAGTTTTCATGCATCGGTTTTTTCGATTTTGTTTAAGCGTCCCTTTGTCGTTTTTGATCGTAAACATGCGAACGGTTCCAACATGAACAGTCGTATTAACACCTTGCTGCAGATGTGTGGCCTCGAGGAACGGTGGGGTATTTCGGATGCGACAAACGCGCTTAACTGCGACTATTCTGGAATCGACCGTGCTATAGATATTCGCAGGGCATATTCCAATTCATACTTATTAGACGCTTTGTCACGTTAAATTCGTCCCTTCAGTTATCGGAGAACACATGTCTCTCAAATCAGATGTTAAAGATGGCTTATATGATGTCTTAGAGAACGTCAAGATTCATCGCGCTCGACAGGCAGAAATTGCAAAGTTTAAAGATCCCAAAAGAAAATCTATTCTCAGTGATGTCGAGCTCTCTTCCGAGCAAATGCGTGCCATCGACAAGTTTTATGTTGAGAACTATGGTAGAAAAATCCCTTACACATGGCATCGGCATAATCTTGCAATTTCTGGCAAGTTCGATGTCAGGTTTTTTCCAGAACTCCTGTTTATCCCTGAGTTTGAACGATATATGAATATGCCGGTGGCGTATGCCACCGTATTTGAGGATAAGAATCTTCTTCCATTGTTTGCCGAAAGAGCTGGGGTTAGAACTCCACGTCCAATCGTTACAAGCACGTCTGGGGTTCTTCGCAATTCCGACTTCAAAGAGATTTCCAAAGAGACAGCACTTAATTTAATTGGCAACTGTGGTGCTTGCTTTGCAAAACCGACCGTAGGGACTTGTTCGGGCGAAGGCTGCGGGTCTTATTGCTTTGCTTCCGGTGTCGATGCTGCGACGGGTGTTACTGCTGGAGAATTATTCGAATTGCTCGGCAGTGATTTTACAGTTCAAGAAGTAATCTCATGCCATTCTTCAGTGGTTAAATTACATCCTGAGAGCGTTAATACGCTGAGGATTATGACATACCGCTGGCAAGGCGAACTCCGTTCTTTACCTCTGCTGATGAGGATTGGTCGCGGAAAGAGTGCGGTGGATAATGCGCATGCTGGCGGCATGTTCATTGGCATTTCAAATGAAGGTTTGCTTGCACCATCGGCCCTTACTGAGTTTAATGATCGGTTCGAGAAACATCCTGACACGGGGGTTGTTTTTCAGGGATATAAGATTGCTGGTGTTCCCGGTGCTATTGATGCGGCGAAGCGCATGCATTCGTTGATGCCTCAAATGGGCCTTATCAGTTGGGACTTTACCATCGGGGAAGATGGCGCGCCGATTGTTATTGAAGCCAATATTAGGGGAGGCTCTATTTGGCTTTCCCAGATGGCGAATGGCATTCCAGGGTTTGGTGACGCAACGGCGGAAATACTTCAGTGGCTTCGTTTCATGAACAATTTGGCTCCTCACGAGCGGCTTAAATATAAATTCGGTTACAAAGAATTGGGGTAGTTGCCGCCTATGAAAGGCAAAGTATCGATAATTATTCCCGCATTTAATGTTGAGAATTATATCGGGCGCGGTGTCTCTTCCGCTCTTTCCCAGACGTATGAGGACATTGAGGTTGTCGTTGTCGACGACGGGTCGTCTGATGGCACTTGGAGTGTTCTCCAGACGTATTCTGCTGATTCAAGAGTGGTGCTTTCACGGCAAGAAAACTCCGGTGTCTCTCGCGCACGTAACCATGCGCTGAATCTTGCGACTGGTGACTATGTTATCTTTCTCGACTCTGATGACTGGCTTGAACCTGAAGCATGCGAGCAGATGATGCGGATGCAAAGCCTTAAACCGGGTGCCCTAATTGCTGCAGATGCAAATTTTGTTTCTGTGGTTAACGGCTTGGAGGTTTGCGGCAATCAGATTGTCGACATGTCCATTGAGGATCTATCCTCCGATGCCGCTATTCTCCGCTTTGGAGTTTACAATTCGATACATATCGGCAGTTCCTGCTATAAGCTTTTTTCTCGTGAGTTAATTGAACGGTGCGGCTTAAGGTTTGATGAGCGGATTGCCCATACCGAGGATGGTCTTTTTGTATTTACCTATCTTAAGGTATGTCGCGGCCTTCACTATGAGCCCCTTGCGTTGTGGAATATTTTGGATCGCCCTGGAAGCGCTACCACCAGCGGCTTCAACCATAGTTTGATAAGCTCTCTCGATGCTATTGATCAGATGATTGGTTATCCAGGGAACAGTCCTGAGATCGTTAGTCATCTTCGTCAGTTCAAGGTTCATGAGGCTTTGAGGATTCTTGGAATGGGTATCGATTCGGGCCAAATGAGCTCGAACGAGGAAGATCGATTATTTAACGCTATTAGGTTTACCGAGTGTGACAGTTCTCAGCTAAGTGGTGTCGATAGGGTGCGTAGAGCGATGTATCTTAACGCTCCACGAATTGTTTCGAGGGCATTTAATTCAACATTGCGTGCCGTAAAGAAGAGGAAATGAGAATGACTCAGCAAGAACAGTCGGGAAGGGCTGATAGGGCACCAGAAATCATCTCTCTGGGTGATTCCTGCTGTGGATGCGGCGCCTGCTCTGCCAAATGCCCGAAGGGATGTCTTTCGATGACGCCGGACGAGGCGGGCTTCTTAAGGCCCAGCTTCAATTCCGACCTATGTATCGGGTGTGGTGCTTGTGACTCGACTTGCCCCGTATTAAGTCGCAATCCCGTTGTCGAGCCTGTTGAAGTGTCTTGGGCCAAGTCTCTTTCAAGTGATGTTCTCCAGCAATCATCGTCTGGAGGGCTCTTTGGTGTGCTTGCCGATGCTGCTATTAAGTCCGATGGCGTTGTCGTTGGGGCTTCTTTCCAGGAGCACTGCCATACGGTTCGACATGAGTGTGCTACTGATTTAGAGGATCTTAAAAGACTCCAACGATCAAAATATGTTCAAAGCGAGATTCCTGCTTCTCTTTATCGAGAGGTCAAGGAATATCTTCTGGCGAAACGCTTAGTTTTCTTTACGGGCACTGCTTGTCAGGTTTCCGGCATGAGGAACTATCTGGGCAAGCTAGCAGATTCCGCTTTCTTTATTTCTGCTGACGTTATCTGCCACGGCGCCCCATCGCCTCTGCTCTGGAGAAAATGGATTGAATTCCAGTCTTCTGCCCAAAACTCTGAAATTGATGATGTCAATTTCCGGAGTAAGACGACCGGATGGTCGTCTTACTCCGTCCTTTACTACGCAAGGACGGAGAAAGACGATTGTCGCGTCACCGGCGGACGTTATGGCGACGATTGGTATATGAGAGCATTTTTGGATAACGCGTCATTACGTTCTTCATGTTTTGATTGTCCGGCAAAGCGCTCATGTGGCTCTGATTTAACTCTTGGCGATTTTTGGG
The DNA here is from genome assembly GCA_902406375.1 of uncultured Collinsella sp. Lineage (GTDB taxonomy): Bacteria > Actinomycetota > Coriobacteriia > Coriobacteriales > Coriobacteriaceae > Collinsella. The sequence continues at coordinate 2,412 of CABPDL010000014.1, read as the reverse complement.
GATTCCCCTCCATTCATCCCGAAGTTGATTCCTCTATGGGGGTCTCTGCCGTTCTGTGCAATACCGATAAAGGCAAGAAATGGTTCGAAAGAATATCGCCTAAGCTCGAAATAGGGCCTTCTAGCTATGACGAGGTGATTGGCGGGAATCCTGCGCTTGCCGCTTCAGTGGCTCCTCATCCTCAAAGATGCAAATTTATGCGTGCTCTTGCCAAAGGGGCGAGTATCAAGGAGCTTTCTTCGAGGTGGAGCTTCACGGATACATTTTTTATTCGTTTGAGACGAAAGCTCAAGCGAATGCTCGGCAATTAGGCTGCATTCGTTGTAATCGCTATATGGTTTGGATGGGCAGATGACTGCAGAAAGTAAATATAAGAAATTAGTTAAGAACTCTGTGGTTTTCTTTATTGGGAACCTAGGTAGCAAGGTTATCACCTTTCTCATTGTTCCCTTTTATACTTATTATTTAACGACCGCAGAGTATGGCACAGCTGACCTTGTTACCACTACGGTCAATTTGCTCGTTCCATTTGCTATGGTTGGTATGAACGAAGCTGTTCTTCGATTCACGGTCTCAAAGGAAGTCGACGTTAAGACCATTGCGTCGAATTCGCTTCTTGTTGTTATCGCTGGCTGGCTTATTTGCTGGCTACTGTTCCCGTTGTTTCGCATGTTCAGCGTTATTGGTGATAACGTCGTTTATTTCTTGCTCCTACTTTGCTTGACCAGCTTCAACTATGTATTCATGCAGCTTCTTCGCGGGATCGGTAAATCAAAGGCATTTGCTGCTAATGGAGTGGTCATTACATTTGTTACCGCCTTTTCGAACGTACTTGCACTTGCGGTATGGCATCTAGGTGTTGGCGGATACCTTGCTTCTATGGTCGTAGCGCAATTCATCGGTGCTTTGCATATCATCGTTTCCTGTAGACTTTGGAATTACCTAGCGTTCTCCAGCTTAAATAGACATGCGCTAAATGCCATGATGACCTACTGCATACCTCTAATTCCGAACTCGCTTATGTGGTGGATTATGTCGGCTTCCGATAGGTATGTAATACTGTTCTTTATTGGCGCCAGCGCAAACGGTATCTACAACGTTGCCCAGAAGATCCCCCAAATTGTGAACATCGTCTACAATATTTTCATGCAGGCATGGCAGATTTCGGCAATTGAAGAACGAGAATCTGCGGATAATGCTAGGTTTCAGTCGACGGTCTTTCGCTATATCTTTGTGGTTCTTGCTGTGGCATCGTCCCTTATCGCTGCGTCTGCCTACCCCGTCTACACGTTCCTCATGAGTTCGTCGTATGAAGGCTCGTGGCAGCCAGTTGCTATGCTATCGCTTGCCAATCTCTTTTCCTGCGTTGCCGCTTTCTTTGGAACAACGTATGTCGTTACTAAAGAAAGCAAGAAGGCCTTCTCTACAACCGCTATTGGCGCAATCGTTAATATAGCGCTCACTTTGCTTCTTGTTCCGGCGTGTGGAATTTTGGGCGCTGCTGGCGCTACTGCCATTAGCTATGCTGTTATCGCTGCGGTGCGTGCGCGTGATACACGTAAGTTTATTAAACTTGATTTTCGCAGGGGAGAGATTGCTGCCAGCTTTGTTTTGATTGGCGCCCAAGTGGCTTTGTCTTTCGCACCGTTCTCCCCTGGCATTCTAATTGCAGAGTTTCTGCTTTTCTTTGCCCTTCTATTCGTTCTTAGGAATGGCCTCTTAGACATTGCTTGCAAGGGTATGAAGGTAGTTGGAAAGCGTAAGCAATCTGCTTAAGCGGTGTCTGATTGGGCATTTACTCGTTTGGGCTCTCCGGATTATTGTGAAACAGTACCGAAGAAATTGCACATGGGTGCCGGGGCAAGTATGAGCCTCGGCACCCATTTTGGGTAGCGTCGAGAAAGTTGGTGTAGAGCCCGATCCGAAGCGAGTCGGCCCTGCGTCCTAGAATCTGGAATACTGTTGATATCCTATGCCGTCTCGACCCTGTCTGCTGCGGGGATCGCCGGGTCCGCGAGCAGCCACGCCTGGTCGGCAGCCCCGTTGTGCGCGTAGAACTACACTCGGTTTCCCTCGGAGGTCGACTGCGCGAAGTCGTCGAGCGTCATGCCCGACGCGGACACGATGGCGTGGCCGCCCTCGCAGGTCGAGACGCGCCAGAGTTGTGAGGCAGAGCCGTCCGCCTCGGCCAGGACCGCCCAGTCGCCCGACTCGGTCAGCAGCGCGCCGCCCGAGGAGATCCTGTAGAGGCCTGCGGCGCCGTCGCGCTCGAACGTCAGCGCGCCCCCGCCCGACGGCAGGGAGCAGCCTGAGGCGGAGGCCGCGACGGCCACCCATTACAGTCTGAAATAGGCCATCGATAAATTTCGATGGCGAGCATTCGGCGCATTGCCTACGATACGGGCAAGCCCC
>CABPDL010000013.1:0-45260 GCA_902406375.1 uncultured Collinsella sp. | reverse complement strand
CAGCTCGCCTTGGCGCCATCGCACACGATGCCGCCCACATTGCCGAGCGTATTGGAGACCGTCGCACCGATTTGCTCGCGCGTGCCACCGCACAGCCAGGTAATCGCAGCGCCGGCGCCGCACGCGGCGCAAATAGCACCGCAAAACGCCGAGAGCGCACCAATGTAGCTCTTAATATGCACGGCAATGAGATCGGACAGCATCACGGCACGCACCAGGCGCTCGTGGTCGCAGCGCAGGTACTCGGCATACTCCATGACGGGCAGTGCACAGGTAATGCCCTGATTGCCAGAGCCGCACACAATGGCGACCGGCAGCGCACAGCCGTTCATGCGGGCGTCGGACCCGGCGGCCGCACGGGCACGGGCCCGGCAGGCAACGTCATCGGCACGAGCACCCAGCAGCGTACGGCCAACCTCGGCACCCCAAGCGTGCGCCAGACCCTCGGCGCTGATCGCGCCGTTCAGCTCAATCTGACGCTCAACGGCAGCGCGGGCGCCCTCAATGTCGCCGCCCTCGATAAAGTCGATGATGGACTCGATCGACATGGGCGTATCGGCGTTATCTGCCGCACGCTCGGCCACCACGCGCTCGGCGCAGGCGGCGCACTCCCCCGCCGACTTGCCGCACACCGGAATACCGTCGAGCGTATGGCACGTGACATTGGTGTGGTGGTCGGTAATCTCGACGACCGCGGTATGGCCCCCGGCCGTGGCGGTCACCTTGATGTAGAGGTTGGGCACACCCTCGACAAGCGACACATCGCAGTAGCCGGCGTCAGCGAGGAGCTCGGTCACGCGAGCACGGTCTTTATCGTTAACGCTCTCGAGCACCTCGAGCGCGCTCTTGGCGTCACCGCCCACGGCACCCAGCACGGCTGCAGCTTCAATACCGTGCATACCGCCCGAGTTGGGCACGGTCACGCTCTTAACGTTCTTGATGATGTTGCCCGAGCAGGCAACGTCCATATGATCGGGTTCGCAACCGAGCGTCTGGCTCGCCAACGCCGCTGCATAGGCAACGGCAATAGGCTCGGTGCAGCCGAGCGCACAGACAAGCTCGCGGTTCAAAACATCGCAAAACGCGGCATCACGAAGGGAATCGGTAGGCATAGGTATCTCCTGCTTGCATAACGGGCTGGTCTCTCAAAAATAATTAGCTCTTCTATTTGATAACAATGCATCAAAAACCGCAACCATGGTTCCGGCGGACGGCGCTCAAGCACAAACTGGCGGCATTCATTCATGAAAAGCGGGTCTTATTGCATGCTTAAGCGTTTGACCAAAAAACGCCCGAGCGTTTACACAAAAGTCGCGCTATCATGCAGTCGAACGCGGTAAAACCTTTAGCAATTCCGCCGCACGGACCAGAGAGGAACCACTCATGAAGATCGGTATCGGTAACGACCACGCCGCCGTCGAGCTCAAGAACATCATTTCCGAGCACCTGAAGGAGCGCGGCTGCGAGGTCGTGAACTATGGCACCGACACCTCCGAGAGCTTCGACTACCCCATCGCCGGTTACAAGGTGGGCAAGGCCGTGGCCAACGGTGACGTCGACCTGGGTATCTTGATCTGCGGTACCGGCGTCGGGATTAGCCTGGCTGCCAACAAGGTCGAGGGCGTACGCGCCGTCGTGTGCTCCGAGCCCTTCAGCGCCAAGCTCTCCCGTATGCACAACAACACCAACGTGCTGGCCTTTGGCGCCCGCGTCGTGGGCTCCGAGCTCGCCAAGATGATTGTCGACGAATGGCTCGACGCCGAGTTTGAGGGCGGCCGCCACGAGCGTCGCGTCAATCTCCTCAACGAGATCGACCAGACCCGCGGACTAAAGATTGTCGACGAGGCCTAAAGACTTACAAAGCCATACGCTAGCGCCAGCCCCCGCCCGGAAGAAACATCCGGACGGGGCTCTTTAGTAGTTTTCTATGCGTTTACCAAAAATCTACCGGAATAAAAGGGCGCCGCGGTTGGAATTCCGCGGCGCCCAAGCCACACGCTAACAGCTTTAAGGAGTCAAAGCTGGTTTAGCCAAAGAAGCGCTTGATCTCGATCTCGGCGTTCTCCAGGCAGTCGGAGCCGTGGATCACGTTGGCGTTGACATCGACAGCGAAGTCGCCGCGAATGGTGCCGGGCGCAGCATCAAGCGGGTTGGTAGCGCCCATAAGGGTGCGCATCTTGGAAACAGCGGAGAGACCGGAAACGACCATCTTGACGACCGGACCGCTCGTCATAAAGTCGCAGAGACCGCCAAAGAAGGGCTTGTCGGCCAGATGGGCGTAGTGCTCCTCGACGGTAGCGCGCTCGAGCGTGGTCATCTCCATGCGCTCGATGACAAGGCCGCTGCGCTCAATACGAGCAACGATCTCGCCGATCTTGCGGTCGCGCACGGCGTCGGGCTTAATCATGATGAAGGTCTTCTCGATAGCCATAAGGTAGCCTTTCAAGTAGGTTCGCGCGTGCCCAAGTCCCATTCCGGCACCCGCCTGGACTGCATCGTAACAGAGTTTTAGCTGCAGTTAAACAAAAAGCTGTTTATTGAAACGCTGCAATTTATTAAAGCGCTCCATATGTGTCACTTCTGTTTCGAAGCCCGATTAGAGTACCATCCGACCGCTCATCAACCACATCGAACAGAGCGGGCGGTCGGTTGCCACCCGCGAACGTACCCCCTTCACAACCTGCCCAAAGGTCCTACAGAAGTTCTCGACAAGCCCCTCCCCCATAGCAGCAAAATAGGGGCGCCCGCATCAGCAGACGCCCGTAAAGCAAAAACGATTTATCAATAAATGGACAATACGTCTTCAGCCAAACCTCTACTTTGCCCCGTGACCCATCTCGACAACCTTGGTCAGCGATCCAAACACGCCCTCGTCGGCCACGAGCTGCGCCTCAGCACGCTGCAGCTGCACGGCAACGGCGGCAGGAGCGGTGCCGCCCTCGGTCGTGCGCGCGGCAACGATCGACGGGATGTCGAGTGCCTCGGTAATATCGCGCTCAAAGAGCGGGCTTGCCTCCTGGAACACCTCAAACGGCAGGTCCTCAAGATTGCAGCCGCGCTTCTCACACATCAGGACCAGATGGCCCACCACGGCATGCGCCTCACGGAACGGCAGGCCACGCTTGGCCAGGTAATCGGCAACATCGGTGGCGGCAAGATGACCCACACCGCACTCGCGCGCCATGGCATCCTCGTTGACGGTCCAAGTCGAAATCATACCGGCCATAACCGACAGGCACTGCATGAGCGTGTGGGCGGTATCGAGCGCGCCCTCCTTGTCCTCCTGCAAGTCCTTGTTATAGGCCAGCGGCAGGCCCTTCATGGTCACAAGCAGCTGCACCAGGTTGCCATACACACGGCCGCTCTTGCCGCGGATAAGCTCGGCAAAGTCGGGGTTCTTCTTCTGCGGCATGATGGACGAGCCGGTGGAGTACGAGTCAGAAAGCGTAATAAAGCCAAACTCGGAGCTCGACCACAACACGATCTCCTCGGAAAGACGCGACAGGTGCATGGCCATGACGGAGCCGGCGTAATGCAGATCGAGCAGGAAATCACGGTCGGAAACCGCATCGAGCGAGTTGGGAATCACACCCGCAAAGCCAAGCTCGGCAGCCGTCATCTGGCGATCGAGCGGATAGCTCGTACCGGCAAGCGCGGCAGCACCCAGCGGGCAGTTGTCGGCGGCATCAAAGGCGGCCTTCAGGCGCGTAAAGTCGCGCGCGAACATCCAGGAATACGCCAGCAGATGATGTGACAGCAGCACGGGCTGAGCGTGCTGCATATGCGTGTAGCCCGGAAGAATCACCTTGTCGTACTTCTTGGCCGCATCCACCAGCACATGGCGCAGCTCAAGATTGGCCTCCATGAGCTCCTTGGCCAACGCCTTGACGCCCAGGCGCGAATCGGTCGCCACCTGGTCGTTGCGCGAACGTCCGGTATGCAAGCGCTTGCCGGCCTCGCCGATGCGACGCGTCAGCTCGCTCTCGATGGACATATGGATGTCCTCGTCGTTGATATCGAAGGTGAAGTTGCCGGCATCGATATCCTGTTCGATTCCGGTCAGGCCCTCGGCAATCGCCTGCTCATCCTCGGCACTGATGATGCCCTGGGCCGCCAGCATCTTGGCATGCGCCTTAGAACCGGCGATATCCTGCTTATAGAGATGTTTGTCGACCGGCAGCGACGCGCCAAACTCCTGCGTGACCTCGGCCACTCCCGCCTCAAAACGACCGCCCCAAAGAGCCATGGAACCGTCCCCTTTCTCCAAATACCAAAACAAGCGCCCAAAGCAATGCGCCATGTCGCTAAAGCGATTTTTCAACCGCTAGTTTTACACAATCCCCACCGTGCGCGGGACCATGTTGCTAATTTGCAAAGAAGTGACGCACCAGGCACTTGGCGCCCAACGTCTCCCTCCGGATGTTGCCTTGCGAACCATCGATCCAGGCCTTCAGGCTCACAGGAACGTCCTCGACCTTTGCAGCATCGAACTCGGGCGCGAGGGCAAGTAAGGCATGCGCGATAGCGTTGAACATAATGGATACTCCTCATATATATAGGCACAGAGCCGCCAAATTGATAGAAGGAGCCCCGCCGGACAACCCCGGCGGGGCTCGGACTCAGCCGCAGGCGCGGCGTCATATATGCGGGCGGAACGTAGGGGCCACCGATGTTAAGAAGTGTCAGCAAGCATAACGAAAGGTAGAGACCCCGTGCGCCCGTTTTGTATCACGCGGATGGGCCGCGCGGATACCAAGGAAAGGAGGCGTTAGGCCTGGGCGGCAGCGGAGCTGGGACCCTGGACCTTTGCCCACGTCTTGAGCGACAGCGTATCGATCTCGATAAAGCCGGCGCTGGCCTTCTCGTCAAACGTGGTGTCGCGGTCGTAGGTAGCCAGACCGTAGTCATACAGGCTAAACGGGCTCTTGCGACCGACGACATGGCAGTTGCCCTTAAAGAACTTCAGACGGACGGTACCGGTCACGAACTTCTGGGTATCGGCCATAAAGGCATCGAGCGCGTTCTTGAGCGGGCTGTACCACTGGCCGTTGTACACGGCGGTGGCCCAATCCTGCTCGAGCTTGATCTTGGTCTTGAGCAGGTCGCCCTCGACGCAAATGTCCTCAAGTGCCTTGTGGGCGGTGATGAGCGTCAGGGCGCCGGGAACCTCATAGCACTCACGGCTCTTGAGGCCCACCAGACGATCCTCGACCAGGTCGAGACGGCCAAAGCCGTTGTCACCAGAGATCTTGTTGAGGGCGATGACGATCTCGGAGAGCTTCATCTTCTTGCCGTCGACGGCGACGGGCTTGCCGGCCTCAAACTCAATCTCGGTATACGTCGGGGTGTCGGGCGCGTCCTCGGGGTTCTTGGTCATAACCCAGGCGTCATCGAGCGGCTCGTTCCAGGGATCCTCCAGGTGACCGCACTCAATGGCGCGACCCCACAGGTTGTCGTCGATGGAGTAGGGGTTGTCGTTGGCACCCTCGGGAACCGGCACGTTGTGGGCATGTGCGTAGGCGACCTCGTCGGGACGGCACTTCAGGTCCCACTCGCGAACCGGGGCGATAACCTTGAGCTCGGGGTCGAGGGCCTTGACGGCAGCCTCAAAACGAACCTGGTCGTTACCCTTGCCGGTGCAGCCGTGAGCGACGTAGGTCGCGCCAAACTCGTGAGCGACCTCGACAAGCTTCTTGGCGAGCAACGGGCGGGACAGGGCGGAGAGCAGCGGATACTTGTTCTCGTACATAGAGTTTGCGGCGATAGCCTTAGTCAGGAACTCATCGGAGAACTCGTCGCGCAGATCGAGCACCTGGCAATCCAGAACGCCCAGGTCGAGGGCCTTCTGCTTCTTGGCGTCCAGACCGGTCTCCTCCTGGCCCACGTTGCCGCAGACACAAACAACATCGAGATTCTTCTCGTCCTGGAGCCACTTGACACATACGGATGTATCAAGACCACCGGAATATGCGAGAACGACTTTTTCCTTGCTCATGGCTGTTTCCTTTCGCCCTTGGTAGCTAGTTAGAACATCGGTCAGTTGCAAGTCATTTCGAGGTCAAAAACCGTGCAATATCAGGTTAAATAGCAAAAAGCAGCACAACATGCCCTAGAAACATGCAGCAATGTCGTGCTAAAACCCAACGACCTCAAAATGACTCTGTTGAGGCAATTCGCCCCATACGGACAGAGACGATTGTTATCGTCGTCGGGAAATTGCGCGCTGGCGTCGGATGGCATTGTCTGCAGTAGTGATGATCTTTACGAACTGCATCTGCCTCTCCTTTCACCTATCGCCGGGCGCAATTCTAATATCGCAAACGGTACCTTTTCCTCGGTAAGCGGTGCTTTTGCCGTCTCCGTTTTCGATGGTCGCTATATTACGCTAAAGTGCCTGCTGTACAAGCGACAAATTCAAATTTCTGAAAAGTTTTTTCATTAGTTTGTGAATTGCAGTGCAAGTACGCACCATTCCTGCGAAAATACGCTCGATTACATAGCAGAGGGTCATTACGCCCGAAACAATCTGGAAACGGAAAGGCGCATTTATGCAGACTTATGAATCAGACGCCAACATCGGCAACATTAAACTCATCGCCGTCGACATGGACAAGACGCTGCTCACCGACGAGCGCGTGTTGCCGCAGGGTCTTGATGAGCGTCTGGACAAGCTCGCCGACGCCGGCATCGTATTCTGCCCCGCCAGCGGACGTCCCGCTCCCAAGCTCGAGGAGATGTTCGAGGGCATCAAGAACCGCCTTGCTTTTTGTCCCGACAACGGAGCCTGCGTCATCTATCGCGGCAGCTATATCTATAAGAGCAACATCGATGTGGCGCTGTATCAGCAGGTGCTCGCTCGTGCCTCGGAGGACCCGCGCGCCGTTCCCGTCCTGTGCTGCTACGACGAGTTCTATGTGCTCGCCCGCGACCATCAATACCACGACGAGATCAGCGTCTACTACAACACGATCAACTACGTCGACACCTTTGAGGGCATTGATATCGAGTCCAATAAGATCTCGATCTTTTTCCCTGCCTACGATGCCGAGCCCGCGTTCCGCGAGACCTATAACCCCGCGTTCTCGGATCAGCTCTATGTCACCAATGCCGGCCGCGAGTGGATCGACTTTATGAACCTGGGTGTCGACAAGGGCGCCGGCGTCGCGCATCTGTGCGAGCAGTTGGGCATTGATATCGCCGATGCCGCCGCCGTGGGCGATACGTACAACGACATCCCCATGCTGGAGCGCGTCGGACACAGCTTTATCGTGGACAATGCCGAGGAGCACATGAACGCGCATGCCAAGTGGCGTATTCCGAGCAACAACGACGGGGGCGTACTGACGCTCATCGACGCCATCTTGGCAGCACGTTAACGTTGCTCGTCGGACCTGGCCGGGCGAGGCGGGTAAGTTTTTCGTTCGGTCAGGTCCTTGGGCTACTTGCTTGCCGCCTGGATGGCGTCTTGGCGCCTAGATACTTTGGCTGAATTTAATTGGATGAAGGGAGCTCCTTGCTGACGAGGGGCTCCCTTCTTGTTTGGTTACCTTGGGGCTGTTGGCACGTCTTTACTTGGCGTCGGCCCAGGTTATGCCGGTGCTGGCTTCGGCAATGAGGGGTACGCGGAGGCCTACTACGTGCTCCATGACGTCGCGGACCATGGTGGTTAGGCGCTCGACTTCGTTGACGGGGCACTCAAAATCCAGTTCGTCGTGTACCTGCAAGATCATGTGGGCGGCAAAACCCTCTTCTTCCAGGCGACGGCTTACGCGGGCCATGGCGATCTTGATGATGTCGGCGGCGGTGCCCTGCATGGGGTGGTTCATGGCCGTGCGCTCACCAAAGCCGCGGAGCTGTGGGTTTTTGGCCTTGAGCTCGGGAATATGGCGTCTGCGGCCATACATGGTCTCGGCATAGCCCGTCTGCTTGGCTCGCGCCACCACATTGTCGAGGAACGTGCGCACGCCCGGGTAGGCCTCGTAGTAGCGATCAATCATGTCGCGCGCCTCGGCCATCGAGATGTGCAGCGACTGCGACAGTCCATAGGCCTGCTGGCCGTACACGATGCCAAAGTTCACGGCCTTGGCGCGGCTACGCAGGTCGGGTGTCACCTCGGACACCGGCACGCCAAATACGCGCGCGGCCGTCTCGGCATGGAAGTCCTCGCCCTCGTTGAAGGCGCGCACCAGGTGCTCGTCACCCGAAAGATGCGCGAGCAGGCGCAGCTCGATCTGCGAGTAGTCCACCGCCAAAAAGACGCTGCCCTCGCCCGCCGAGAACGCCGTCTTGACGGTACGCCCCAGCTCCGAGCGCGTCGGAATGTTTTGCAGATTGGGGTCGCTCGAAGACAAACGCCCCGTCGCGGTGATGGTCTGGTTGTACGTGGTGTGCACACGCCCGTCACCACGGCGCAGCGGGCCCAGCGTGTCCAGATAGGTCGACTTAATCTTGGACTTCTCACGCCAGTCCAAAATCAGGCGCACGATCTCGTGGTCGCGGGCAAGGTCGCTCAGCACCTTGGCGTTGGTCGAATAGTAGCCGCGCTTGGTCTTTTTGAGGCCCTTGGTCGGAAGTCCCATAACATCAAACAGCACGTGCGAGAGTTGCATGGGGCTGCCGATGTTAAAGGTCTCGTCGCCGGCCAGGTCGCGAATGCTGCGCTCGACCTCGGCAATCTGGGTCGCCAGGCCCTCGGACAGACTGTGCAGGCGGTCGGGGTCCACGAGCATGCCCGCGCGCTCCATCTTGGCAAGCACCGGCACGAGCGGCATCTCGATCCCATCGAACACGTTGGCGGCGTTCTCGCGGGCCATGCGGTCACGCAGCGGTGCAACCAGCGCCAGCGTCAAGGCCGCCGTGCGAGCGGCGGGCGCAGGAGCGTCCTCGCCAGCACCCTCTGCGCCGCGCGCCGCAGGCAGCGCCATCTGCAGATACGTATCGGCCAGATACACCTCGTCAAACTCGGAGCGGTCGGAATCCAACAGGTAGGCGGCAACAACGGTATCGAAGATGCGCGTGGAATCGACTGCCAGCGGATCCATGAGCTCGAGCTCAGAAGAATCGATGGGCGAAAGCTCATGCAGAAGCGCCTTCATATCCGGGCTCGCCGCACGGCCTTCCATAAACAGACGCGCGAGCACGCCGGCAATCACGCCGTGGGCGAAGTTGAAGCCCTCAACCTCAGCCGCCGCACCGCTGTCGCCCTCCTCGAGCGCAAACAGGCCCTTGGACGTCGCCAACCACAACGTGCGCGTCAGCCCAAAGAGAGCGCCCTCTTCCTTGTCATCGTCCACCACGGCGGCGACCCACTCGCCGGCATCAATCACGCGGGAGACCTCAGCCGCAACGGCACCAAGCGCGCCAGCATCGCCGGCGGCTGCGCGCAAAACGGCGGGAATCTCAAACGTGCTGGCAGCTGCCCCGCCCTCGCCGCCGATCAGCGCCAAGAAACGGTTCTGCATGGCGGTGATACCAAGCGTGCCCAGCGCCGCGGAAACCTCATCGGCGGAAAACGCCGGGAAGGACGTCGCCTCAAAATCGAGCTCAACGGGTGCATCGGTGCGGATGGTCGCCACCTTACGGCTCAGCAGCGCGTCGTCGATGTGTGCGCGCAGGTTTTCTCCCATCTTGCCCTTGACCTCGTCGGCGTGTGCGATGACCTCATCCAGGCTACCGTACTGCGCAATGAGCGCGCTCGCCTTTTTGGGGCCGATGCCCGGCACGCCGGGGATGTTGTCGGACGTGTCGCCCTTCAGACCATAAAAGTCGGGCACGAGCGCCGGCGTGATGCCGTGATACAGATCGTCCACGCTCTCGGGCGTCATGATCGCCACGTCGGACAGGCCCTTGCGGGTCGAGACCACGTTAACGTGCTCGGTCACGAGCTGATACATATCGCGATCACCGGTCACCAGCAGCATGTCGCAGCCGGCCTCCTCACCCAAGCGCGCCATGGTTCCCAGGATATCGTCGCCTTCCCAGCCCTCGGACTGCAGAATCGGCACGTTGAGCGCGGCGAGCAGCTCCTTGATCATGGGAAACTGCGCGTGCAGGTCGGGATCCATGGGCGGGCGCTGCGCCTTGTACTGCGGCAGCATCTCCATGCGCACGCGCGGCTTGCCTTTATCAAACGCCACGACCACACCGTCGGGGTTAAAGGCGTCAATCATCTTGAGAAACATGTTCAAAAAGCCAAAGATCGCGTTGGTGGGGCGACCGTCCGGCGCGTTCATGGTCGGCGGCACGGCGTGGAAGGCGCGGTGCATGAGCGAGTTGCCGTCGATGACGGCGAAGGTGCGGCGCTTATCAGACATATTGAATACCTCGCTTTGGGCTGGGCACGGTTTGCTCACACCAGTTTACACGCTCCCCGCCCCGCGGCCACCGCACATCAAGCTCCCCCGCCACCGCGCGCCCGTGCGTGATACGATGGCTCACGGTACATCAACCAGCACGATCGATCCGAAAGGAGCCTGCGTCATGGAGCGTCCCAGCGCATGGAAAAAGTACACGCCACAGCAGATCGAGGAGCTCGAGGAGCTTTGCCGCGGCTATAAGCAGTTTTTGAGTGAGAACAAGACCGAGCGCCTGTGCGTCAAGGCCGGTATCAAGATGGCCGAGGAGGCGGGCTACGTCAATCTGGAGACCGTGATCGCCGAGGGCCGCGCGCTCAAGTCCGGCGACAAGGTGTACGCCGCCAACCACGGCAAGGACCTCATGCTCGTCAACCTGGGCACCGCCCCGCTCGAGCAGGGCTTTAACATCCTGGGCGCCCACGTGGACTCGCCGCGCCTGGACCTCAAGCAGAACCCCGCCTTCGAGGCCGGCGACATGGCTTATCTCGACACGCACTACTATGGCGGCGTCAAGAGCTACCACTGGGTCGCTTCCCCGCTCGCACTCGTGGGCGTCATCTGCAAAAAGGACGGCACCACCGTCGACATCAACATCGGTGACAAGGCCGACGACCCGGTCTTTACCATCTCCGACCTGCTGATCCACCTCTCGAGCGAGCAGATGGCCAAGCCCGCCAAGGACGCCGTCGACGCCGAGATCCTCGACGTGATCGTGGGCGGCCGCCCCGTCAAGTTTGACGAGGACGACAAGGACGCTCCCAAGGAGCCCGTCAAGCAGATGTTCCTGGATATCCTCAAGGAGCAGCACGACGTCGAGGAGGAGGACTTCCTCTCCGCCGAGATCGAGGTCGTGCCCTCCGGCCCCGCCCGTGACATGGGCCTCGACCGCTCCATGATTCTGGGCTATGGCCACGACGACCGTGTCTGCGCCTATCCGTCCATGCTCGCCCAGATCAACGTCGCCAACGTGGAGCGCACGAGCATCACACTCATCGTCGACAAGGAGGAGATCGGTTCCGTGGGTGCCACCGGCATGACGAGCCGCTTCTTCGAGAACACCGTCGCCGAGATCATGACGCTCGCCGGCGAGGATAGCCCGCTGGCCCTGCGCCGCGCGCTCGCCCGCAGCCGCATGCTCTCCTCCGACGTGTCCGCCGGCTTCGACCCGGGCTACGCCGGCAAGTTCGAAACCAAGAACGCAGCCTTTATGGGTCGCGGCCTGTGCTTTAACAAGTACACGGGCAGCCGCGGCAAGGGCGGCTCTAACGACGCCGACGCCGAGTATGTGGCCCTCATCCGCGACATCATGGACGAGGCCGGCGTGGACTTCCAGACCTGCGAGCTCGGTCGCGTCAACGCGGGCGGCGGCGGCACCATCGCATACATCATGGCTAAGTACGGCATGAACGTCATCGACTCTGGCGTTGCCGTCCTGTCCATGCACGCCCTGTGGGAGGTCGCCAACAAGGCCGATATCTACGAGGCCTATCGCGGCTACAAGGCCTTCATCGAGCGCGCGTAACCAACCCTTCATCAGTTGCGGTGAAATACAGACTAACCTGGCCCATAAACGGCCAAAACAGACCGTATTCCACCGCAACTTCCTTTTTGGCAGAGGAGAGTCCATGCTGCAGGTCGTCATTTCGCCCGCCAAGCAGATGCGCGCGGCCCAAGATGCTTTTGAAGTCCTGGGCATCCCACCCTTTGCGCGCGAGACGGCTCGCCTCCACCGCGCACTGCTAGATATCGAGCGGAATGAAGGCAGCGACAGCCTGCAGGCGCTATGGAACGTGAGTGACAAACTGCTGGGGCCTTGCCTCAACACCCTGCATGAGTTCGGGCCCATCCTGAAAAACGGCGATCTCGACAATCCCGCACTCGCCTGTCACCTCTCCCCTGCCGTCATGTCCTACCACGGCATTCAATACCAGAGCATGGCGCCCGAGGTGATGGATTCCGCGCAGCTCGCATGGCTGCAAAGCCACCTGTGGATCCTCTCTGGCCTCTACGGGTGCGTTCGCCCCTTTCATGCCGTGGAACCATATCGGCTGGAAATGGGCGCGAAGCTCGCCGTTGACGATGCCCCAGACCTCTACGCGTTTTGGAGCGACAAGCTCGCGCGGGCTATCGCCCCGGCAGGCTCAAACACCACGATCGTCAACCTCGCCAGCGTAGAGTACGCCAAAGCCGTTCTGCCCCATCTCGCGGGCGACGCCACGGTCGTCACGTGCCTCTTTGGCGAAGGCATCCGCAACGGCAAGCCCATCCAGCGCTCGACCGCCAGCAAAAAGGCACGTGGTTCCATGGTGCGCTGGATGGCAGAAAACAAGCTCGAGGATGTAAACGAACTTACCGCATTCAACATCGGCTATCGGCACATCCCCGAGCTTTCAGACAAAAACACCCTGGTATTCATGAACGCGCAGGCACAATAGGCCCGCCGTTTCCAAACACTCCGTTACTCCGCCAAGGCATCGGCCTTTGCAATCTCGCTCGTCGAGCCATCTTGGTAGGTAATCTTAACGTGCTCTACCTCGGACACCGCAACACCCGATGGGGGCTCCAAGCGCCATTCCGTCAGCGCGATATCCATAGTCGTAGGCACGTCGCCCTGATTCTTGAGCTTCACCGTCAGCGTTTTGAGCGCCGCGTCATACGTCACGCGTTCGATTTCCTCACCAGGAATAGACCCACCGCTCAGCTGAAGCTGGACAAATCCATCGCGCGAATACCAATAGTCGCCCGGCGCGGCAACGGTATTGCCGCCCGCGACCTTCACCGTCATTATCGGCAGGCTATCATCGGCCTCGAACTCCCATGCAGCGCCGCCGCGACCACCAAACGTCCAGATACAAAAGGCAATCACCAGCACGGCAAGCACCGCAAAACCGATCGCGACAAAGCCATGGTGCGCACGGCTTTCCTCGGCCGATACATCCCATTGCGTCTCTCGATATAGATGCTTGTCTTCCATGTTCGCCTCCCCACAGGCACGCTCGTTAGGCCAATCGTACCCATTCGAGCTATACTTGAGCCCATTACATAAACGGGGAGCTTGCAGGACAGGACGGCAGGCTGAGACTGGGCGCGCCCGCCCTGACCCGCAAACCTGATATGGGTAATGCCAACGAAGGGAGCCGTGCCAATGAGCACACAGACCGAGCCCAAGCTCGTCACGCAAATCGACTTCGCCCGCGCCGGGCAGATCACGCCGCAGATGAAGGAAGTCGCCGAGCGCGAGCATCGCGACCCCGAGTACATCCGCGAGCGCGTGGCCGACGGCCGCATCGCCATTCCCGCCAACATCGTGCACATCAAAAAAGGCATGCGCGCCTTTGGCGTCGGCGAGGGCCTGTCTACTAAGGTCAACGTCAACCTGGGCATCTCGGGCGATAAAGCCGATGCCGCCGAGGAATGGAAGAAGGTCAAGATCGCCGAGGACTTTGGCGCCGACGCCATCATGGACCTTTCCAACTCGGGCAAGACGCGCCAGTTCCGCCAGCAGCTCATCGACGAGACGCCGCTCATGGTGGGCACCGTCCCCATGTACGACGCCATCGGCTACATGGAAAAGCCGCTGGTCAAGCTTACCAAGGATGACCTGTTCGAGGTCGTGCGCGCGCACGCCGAGGACGGCGTGGACTTTATGACCATCCACTGCGGCATCAACAAGTCGGTCACCAAGACCTTTAAGGAGACCGGCCGCTTGATGAACATCGTGAGCCGCGGCGGCTCGCTGCTGTTTGGCTGGATGGAGGTCACCGGCAACGAAAACCCCTTCTACGAGTACTTTGACGAGCTGCTCGAGATCTGCCACGAGTACGACGTGACGATTTCGCTCGGCGACTCCTGCCGCCCGGGCTGCCTCTACGACTCCAACGACGCCACCGAGACCGCCGAGATGATCGAGCTGGGCAAGCTGTGCAAGCGCGCTTGGGCCGCCGGCGTCCAAGTCATGGTCGAGGGCCCGGGTCACATGGCGCTCGACGAGATCGCCGCCAACATGAAACTGCAGAAGCGCCTGTGCCACAACGCCCCGTTCTATGTGCTCGGGCCGCTGGTGACCGATATCGGCGTGGGTTACGACCACATCACCGCCGCCATCGGCGGCGCTATCTCCGCCAGCTCCGGCGCCGACTTCCTGTGCTACGTGACGCCGGCCGAGCACTTGTGCCTGCCCAACGCCCAAGACGTGCTCGATGGCCTCATGGCCACTAAGATTGCCGCGCACGCCGCCGATATCGCCAAGAAGGTGCCGCACGCCCGCGACATGGACGACAAGATGGGCCAGGCACGCCGCAAGCTCGACTGGGACTCCATGTGGAAGTGCGCGCTCGACCCGGTCACCGGCAAGAAGCGCTACGAGGAGTCCCCCGCCGCCACCGAGGGCACCTGCACCATGTGTGGCAAGATGTGCGCCGTCCGCACCGTCAACAAGGTGTTCGAGGGTACGACGATCGATCTCGGCATGGAGGACTAACTCGTCACCGGAGCCACAATCAGTAACATGGTGTTCGTCAATTGTTGACGTGTGAACATTTGCTCACATTTGCGTAAAGATTGCATCGCCCGCCCGGGTTCGACATAGAGTCGGCCCGGGCATCTTTATAATGCTGGCTTAAAGACCCATTTGATTCCGACCGAACAAGGGAGCAAACATGGATCGCAGTAAGGTACCTGCCGTCCTGTCCATCGCAGGATCCGATTCCAGCGGTGGCGCCGGCATTCAGGCCGACATCAAGACCATCACGGCGCACCGTCTGTATGCCGAGACGGCCATCACCGCCATCACCGCACAAAACACGCTCGGTGTCACCGCCGTGCAGAATATCTCCCCTGATATCGTCGCTGCGCAGATCGACGCCGTATTTGACGATATCCGCCCAAGCGCCGTCAAGATCGGCATGGTTTCCTCTGCCGAGATTATCGAGGTTATCGCCGACCGCCTGAGCGCCTGGAACGCGACAAACGTGGTAGTCGACCCCGTCATGGTAGCCACCTCGGGCGCACGGCTGATTGCCGAAGATGCCGCCGAGGCGCTCACCCGCCGCCTGTTCCCGCTGGCGACGGTTATCACGCCCAATATTCCCGAGGCCATGGCCCTGCTCGACTACGAGGTCGACTCCGAGCGCACGCAGCAAAATGCTGCCATGCTCCTCGCCCGCCGCTTTGGCTGCGCATCCCTCGTTAAGGGTGGGCATCTTGTCAACGAGGCCAACGATGTATTGGCCGAACCCGCGCCACTCGATGACGAGGGCAACCATCTGGGCGATCCGCTCACCACGTGGTTCCGCCACAAGCGCATCGAGACCGACAACACACACGGCACCGGCTGCACGCTTTCGTCCGCCATCGCCTGCGCGCTGGCTCAGGGCATGGATCTTGCCGACGCCGTCAACGCCGGCAAGGCCTACCTAACGGGCGCTCTCGCCGCCGGCTTTGACATGGGCAAAGGCTCTGGCCCCGTCAACCACATGTGGCAGTACTGAGACAGTTTGCCGCAGCTCGCTATTGATGCTGACCATCAGGCAAAACTCGCTGACGGTACCGCGACACGCTGACCGCGCTTGGGGTTTTGCGCCCACTTGGGATATTCGAGGGATACGAGAAAGGGGCCGTGGCGCCGAACCGCCACGGCCCCTTTTGCTGTTATCGCCCGCGGTCGCTCCCGCCCCAGATCAGGGCGAGCGCGACAACCGTGACGAAGCTGCCCAAAATCGCGCCGAGCGCCGCGCCCATGACGAAAGCCATTACCACGGCACCCCGTCGGTGACGCAGACCTGCAGACGGTCAAGCGGCTCGCCGTAGATGCCCGCGTAGTCGTCGCCGCCGTAGGTCGTGCCGTCGTCGCACACCGTGTCGAGCCAGCCCGCGCGCGCAGTGGTCTGGGAGCGGTACCACGCCTGCTTGTACTCCTCGCCGTCGGGCGTCACATAGTACATGCGTACGCCGTCGATGGTGTGGCCGACGATGCCCGCACAGCCGTTTACGGTGTCGTTGCGGTCGCCCTTGGCGACCCAGTCGAGCCAGCCGTCCTCGACGGTGTGGACCTGATACTTGAGCGTGCCGCGATCGACTCGGGCGCAGAGCAGGTCATGGGCCTTGCACGGGTAGCCTGCAAAGCCGTTATCGCCAGCGCCGAAGTCCGTCACCTCGTCCAGCCAGCCGCCGCCCTTGAGGTGCAGCGAGTAGTGGACGGGGACGAGGGCGCCAGTGGAGCGCGGGAAACCGCCCGGCGCGCCCTGCGAGGCCGAGGGCGTCGCGGGCGTGGACGGGGGTGTCACGGTCGGCGCGGACGGCTGCGTGCCTCCCACCATCGCGTCGTACCACTCGACGGCGCGCTGCATGTAGTGGTCGCGCTGCGAGCCAGCCAGCTCGCCGGGGCAGGCCGTGGACGACCAGTGCTTGTGCGGGAACACGTTCACCATCCATGCCGGGCGGCCCAGCCCGTAGTACAGGCACAGCGCCGCCACGAGGTGCGCACCGCTCTCGATGGCGGCCTCGTGCACGGTCCACGGGCCGCGGGCGCTGTTGGCGTGCTCGATGGAGATCGTGGTGTCGTTGCCGCCGCCCGTGCCGATGCCGTCGCCGCAAGCGTAGGCGCGGTCGGTGTCGTTGACGTGCTGCACGATGTAGCCGTTGCGGTCGACCGAGTAGTGGGCAGAGCAGCCGTTGGCGGCCCAGATGCTGTTGCACTGGGCCGCATTGAGGTCACCCGCCATGTGGTGGATCGTGACGCCCTTGATGCCGAAGGGTCGTCCCGCCGAGAAGTTGCAGCCGAGGAGCTTGTACTCGTCCGGTTGGACGTTCGCGAAATCTGCCATGTTAGTCCTCCTTGATGTCGCCGAGCGCGAGCAGCGCGTCGAGCCATTTGTCCGTGATGCCGACGGATTTGAAGGCGGCATAGGCCACCTGCACGCCGCCAACACACGAGAAGATGGACGTCACCCACGCCGAGGGGTCGGTGGGCACGCCTCCCGCCATGGCCGTGAGGGCGCCGCACCCCGCCGAGACGGCGATGGCCGTCCAGCGGGCGACGCTACCCGTCATGGCCTTGGTCTTGATGGCCTGCACGATGTACGGCACGACCAGCACCGTGCACACCGTGAGCCCTGCCTGAATCTCAGTCATTTGATTGCTCCTATCTGTTTGTCTCCTTGTTGTACATGAGGTCGACGCGGTCGTAGATGTGGTCGACCTTCTCGGCCATCCCCTGGCTGCGCGCCTGGCTGTGGACCAGATCGGCGTGCAACACGTCATTTGACGCGACGACCGACTCCATGAGGGTCTTCATCCCCTCAATCAAGGTGTTGCTGCGCTCCATCTGCGCCGCGATGCGCCCCTCCATCTGCGAGCGTTCCCGGTCTCGCTGCGCGCGCTCGTCCACCTCGGCCTGCTTTCGCGCTTCGCGCTTGAGGTCGAGCTCGCCCTTCCGTTGGTTTTGTCGCTTGTACTCGTCCAAAAATTGCCTACCAAAGTAAGCGGCGATGAGCACTAGCGCCGCGCCACCGAGCCATCCCGGCCCATAGGGCACGAACAGCTTTAGTACCTCCATCCGGCCTCCCTTCCGTTCTGCAGCGTGGCGGGGCCCATTCCCCGCCACGCTGCAGGTTCGGGCCACCGTAACGCGGCCTACCGCGCCGCCATCGTGCCGACGCACACGGCAAGCGGGCCCTGCGACAGGATCACGGCGCGGTCAGTGATGATGCACCCCGTGCAGGAGCGCACCATCGGGACCGTCACCACCGCCCCGTGCAGCATCACGTCGAGCGCCGTGCCGTGTACGCCCACGACCGTGCCGAACTCCATCGTCAGGTGCTTTCCGCCCGACGGCATCGCCGCCGCCAGGCGCGCCGCGGCGCCCTTGATCTCGACCGCCGAATCGTTCATCGCTCGTACCTCCTCGCCGTGTGCTTTATGACGCAGCCGGCGTCGAGCGTCAGCGTCTGCTTCTGGATTGCCAGCTTGCCGACAACCCCGCCGGTCCTGTAGTTCATCGCCACAGCCATGCACGGCTCGACGGGCTTGTAGACGCTCCTGAACTCGTCCGTGCGCGTCACGGCGCGCTCGGTGGCGAGCAGCTCAGCCGCCTTGCGGTCCGCCGCCGCCTGCATGGCGTCCTGGGGCCAAGGCGTGGCGTTGCCTCCCTCCTCGACCTTGTCGGCGACGAAGATGGCCTCGCCGCCGTCGATGTAGCAGTAGCCCCAGCTCACCTTGTTGTGGTTCTCCGTGGCGTGGTAGGTGTAGCTGACCTTCTGCCACTCGCCCGTCATGGTGAACCCCTTGGTCACCGGGCCAAGCGCCCTCTCCTGATCCCAGAAAGACTGTATGATGCCCGTCGCGCCCCTGGTGCCCTTGACCCACACGCTCTGCGTGTAGTCCGTGTCCTTCTTCACGCTCGGCCCCTCGTCCTGGCAGAAGCCGACGCGCCCACCGCTCGAGACGGCCTTGATGCCGAAGAGCACGCCCGCCTGCGGCGAGTCGGGGACGTAGACGGTCTGGATGCTGCCGTGAGTGTCGCTCTGCCTGAAGCTCTTGTCGGCCTTCTTGCCGGTGCCGATGAGGGCGTTGGCCGCACCCTCGACAAGGTTGGCGTCCTCGGTATCCACGCCCGGCAGGCTGTCGTAGCTGTAGCTCTTGACGATGCGGCGCCCGACCGAGACGGTCGAGAGGTCTGAATCGGGCGAGTCGTCCACCGCCGTGCCGCGCACCGATGCGTCCTGCGTGCTGAAGTCCACGTGCACGACGTTGCAGACCTCGGCGCGGTTAGTCGATTCGGTCATGTCCGACATGAAGCGCGCGTCCCTGCCCTCGGTGAACTCGGCCGAGATGGGCATGTCCGAGGGCTCGACGTAGCGCCTGTAGATCACGTTGCCCATCCGGTCGGTCGTCGGCGAGCGGAACCCGGCCGCCTTGAGGAGCAGGCCCACCGCGTCCAGCTTGTTCTTGGCGTCGTTGTCCCTGCCCACGCCGAAAACCAAGGTGCTGCCCAGAAGGAGGCTGCTGGGGTCGGCGTAGACGGTGAGGCCGACCGATTCGGCTATCTTGACGGCCTCATCAACCAGATTGCTGCCCGCAACGATCACGTACGGCCCGTCGAAGTCGTCGTCTTTGAGCCGCTTCAGGAGGCCGTAGGCGTTGATCTGGCCCTCGCGGTAGGCGCCGTCGATGTCCACCGAGTCCACCTGCGGCATGAATGTTCCGAGGCACTCGCGCCTCTTACTGCCGTCCGTGAAGGTGGCGTTGAGGTACACACGCAGAAAGTCGTTGCCAACGTCGAACTTGTCAGCGAAGTCCAGGGATGCAGTCTCATAGAGCGCCGTGTTTGCGTTGCGCTCGATGGAGCCGCCGTTCTCGATGTCGCGCACGAAGTCGAGCTCGAGCCCCGTCTCACGTGATACGCGCACGAAGTCGTAGGAGGCGTCGAACGGCCTTATCCAGCTATCAGCCATTGGCGGGCTCCTCCCACGTCTCCCACGTCGGGTCGCACGAAGCCACCCACGCGCCGTCGGAACGCCTCACGCTACAGCTGAGGCGGGCGCGGAACCGCTCGCCGTAGAGATCGCGCACCCAGAAGCGCCCCGCCATGTTCATGACCTCGAGGAATGACTTGTAGTCCTCCTCGTCGAGCAGCAGGAAGTCCATGCTGTCCTTGACGTCCCTCTCGTTGATGCCGTACGAGACGGGCAGCCCCTCCCCGCCGTCGGCGAAGTGCAGCATCTTGTACCCGTGCGTCACCTTGCGGCTCGAGCCCTTCTTGAGATAGCGCCCGAGCCACGACCTCTCAGCGCCGGCTCCCCAGTTGAGAGCCACCGCGCGGCTCGCCACGGCCGTCTTGACCCTCGTCGCCGCGCTCACGCCCGTCGCCGCGTACGCGACCGCGACGTACTCGAACTCGCTGTTGAGCGGCGGCAGCGGATCGCTCGCGCCCTCGCCCGCCGCAAGGTGCGATCCGAGCTGCAGGGTCGAGCCGTCGGGAAGGACGCGCGACACGGTGAAGTAGGACGTGTCAGGTGTGTCCTCGCTCTCCGGTGCGCCGGGGAATACGGCCAGCTGGCAGCCGAGCCTATCGTCGACGAAAACGTTGAGCGACGGCTTGGCCGGCGGCGCCCAGTCGGTCTGGAAAGCTCTCGATGCGGCGACCGACAGCGACGAGCCGGCCGTGACCGTGAGCACGACCCTGTAGACCGTGCGGTTGACGAAGGCGTGCTGCGCATAGCCCAGGCGGAAGGAGCGCGCGTCCTTGTCCAGCATCCCGCTCCACAGGATGTTGCCCCTGATGTCGCGCAAAGACAGGTGCTGTCGGCTGACGCCCGTCTCGTCGGCCACCTTCCACGTGAAGGTATGCGGCACCGCGCGCAAGGTCGCCCCGTCCGCAGCCGGGTCGGTGAAGAATGCCTGGGGCGCGTCCGCCACGGTATATGCCGCTGCGCTCGACCATGCGCCCCAGTCCTCGTCGAGGCCCTTGGTGCGCACGCGCACGGAGTAGGGGCCCTTGGTGCCGGTCGGCAGCTTCAGGCTCGTACCCGGGCCATCGACCGTCGTGGTGGTGGGACCCGCCGGCGTCGTGACCTGCACCTCGGCTGAGGTCTGCGCCGAGCCGTCCGGATGGTTGGGCACCCATTCGAGCGTCGCGGTCGAACCTGTGGCGTAAGCCGCCCTGACGCCCCTGATGGACGGTGCGAGCGGCGGGCATATAGTCGTGACCTCGTTTGACTCGGTCCACGGTCCCTTGAGGCCGCTCTTGACCGCGCGGGCGCGGTAGCGCACCGTACCCGCCGGTGCCTCCTCGTCCTCCCAAGAGGCGTTTACATCCGCATCGACCCACGTCTTTCCACCGTCGGTCGTGAGCTGGAACTCCCAACTGTCGACGAAGGCCGGTGCGTCGTGCCCCTTGAGCACGACCTTCGCCGCCTCCGCCTTGACGGCCTCGAGTATACCGAGCGCCGTCGGCGTGGTGTAGATCGCCGGCGCGCTCACGCCGTAGTCAGACGTGCCGCCGGGGCCCGTCGCCTTGGCCGAGAAGATGTACATGCAGCCCGGCTCGAGGCCGTTGTAGGTGTGGCTCGTGGTGTCCCAACTGACGGTGCCGACGTCGGTGAACTTCCCCGGACCGTTCTTCACCACGCCGACGGTCACGGTCGACCAGGGGTAGTCGCCGTTCATGCCCGTGTAGTCGACGTCCCAGCTGACCTTCGCGCTGGTGTCGCTCAGGCGCTCCGCCCTGATGTTCTTCGGCGTGTGCGGCGTGTGGTAGGCACGGCACGGGACCGTGACGGTGTTGGAGGCGTTCGACGTTCCGTTGCCGAAGCCGCCCGTGACGTTAATCTGGCCCGTGAAGGTGTGGTTGTAGGCGTCGCCGTTGCCGCGCGCGAGTACGACGTCGCGCGACGTGCACTGCACCCATACCCAGCCGGAGTTGTTCGTCGAGTAGACTGAGCCGTTCCACGAGCCGCCCGCCGACGAGCTGCCGTTTGCGTAGCAGTCGATGGCGTATCGCGTGCCGTAGCCGTGCGTGACGCGGTAGGTCACGGTGGTGTCCGTGCGCCCGACCTCAGCAACGTCCACGTACGCGCACCAGCAGTACTTTCTATAGCCACTGCCACCTTGAACCCAGTTTCCCTGCGCCATGCTACGCGACCCCCATCGCCATGCTCTGCTCCACCGCCGCGACGAAGGCCCTGAACGCGGACGCCACGCGCCCGTCGATGCCCAGCAGGTCGCCGTCGAGGTAGAGGTTGTAAACGTTTCCGCCGCCCGCGATGCCCGCGGCGCCGTTGGCGGTCGCCCCGTATGCTCCGCCGCCGGTAACGCTCACGCCGAACACGGCGGCCTTCTCGACGTTGCGCACCGCCGACCTCATGGACTTCACGGGCTCGTCAGCCGTGTCGTCGATGCCGAGGGCCGCGCCCTGCATCACGTAGCCGAACATCTTGCGGAACACGCGCGAGGGCGAGTGGATTCCGAGCAGGTTCTTGGCAGCGTCGATGGCGCCGCCCACCACGCCGGTAATCTTGCTCACGACCACGCCTGCCGCGCCGCTGATTCCGTTTGCGATGCCCTGCACGATCTGCGAGCCGATGGACACCACGCGGCCCGGGATGGAGGACAGGGCGCTCATGATCGCGCTGCCGATGTTAGCTGCAGCCGAGGTCACGAAGCCGACCGCGCCGCGGATGGCTGAGCCGAGGCTGCTGATTCCGCTGCGGCCGATGCTCGCCAGGGTGGACGGCAGGTTCTGGATTGCGCCGCGGATGGCGGACACGATGTTGGCGCCGCACGAGCTGACGAAACCGGCCATGCCGGTGATGCCGTTGCCCAGGAACGTGATGGCGTTCCTGCCGAGGCTCAGCCAGTCGAGCGCCGACCAAGCCGAGACGAAGGCCGAGAAGATGGCCGGGATGTTGGCGATGAGCGTCGGTATCGCCTGCACGATGCCAAGCGCCAGCGTCACGATTGCCTGGATGCCGGCACCGAGCAGTATCGGCGCGTTGTCGTTGATCGCGCTGGCGAGGTTCTGCACGATGACCGGGGCCTGCTCAATGAGCGTCGGCAGGCTGTCGGCGATACCCTGCGCCAAGCCGACGATGAGGTTCGCCGCGCCCTCTGCCAGAACGCCCGCGTTCTCGGCTATGGACTCGGAGAGGCCGGTGAGAATCTGCAGGCCGCTCTCCGTGATGGATGGCAGGTTCTCGGACAGGTAGCCGCCGAGCGACGTCATGAGCGACGCCGCCGTCTCGGAGAGGAACGACAGCCCCATCTCGATTCCCTCGGCGAGCTTGGGAACGACCTCGCCGCCCACGTCGGCGAAGCCCTCGGCGATGCCGGGCAGCGATGAGGTGATGTTCTCCTGCAGCGTGGAAAGGTCGCCCTCGAGCAGCGTCAGGCCGTAGACCATGGCGAGGTGCAAAGACTCGAGCGGGTTGTCACCAACCGACCAGATCTCGCGCAGGCCCTTGAAGCGCTCGCCGATCTCGTCCACGCCGTCCGACACGGCGGAGAGGATGTCGCCCATGGGCCCGGGCACGGCTGCCGCCGCGCTGTCGAGTGCCTGCGTGAAGATGCTGACGAACGCCTGACCGAGCACGGGGCCGAGCGACGTGACAAGGCTCGGTAGCTGCGACAGCGCAGTGCCGGCGATGGTCGCCACGCGCGGGATGACGTTCGAGGCCGCCGTCTCGACCGACTGTAACAGCTCCTCGGTGAGCTTGCCCATGTCGGCGTCGTCCTTGCCCAGCTCCGTCACCCAGTTCTCCCAGGCGGCCTTCGCCATGTTGCAGGAGCCCTCGATGGTCGTCGCGGCCTCGCGCGAGGTCGTGCCGGCGATCTGCATCTGCTCCTGCATTGTATGGATGGCGAGCACGATATTGTCGAATGAGAGACTCGACTCGTCCACGGCGGAGTTGACGGCGTGCGCGTCCTTGACGAGGCGCTGCATCTCCTCCTTGGTTCCGCCATACCCCAGCTTGAGGTTGTCGAGCATCGTGTAGTTCTGCTTGGCAAATCCTTGGTACGCGTTCTGGAGGTCCTCCATCGCCGTGCCGAAGGTGTTTGCGTTGTCGCTCATGTCGACCATGGCCGTGTTGGCGTACTCGGCCGCCTTGACCGTGTCGCCCCCGAGCGATTTGACGAGCGAGGCCGAGAAGCCTGTGACCTGCTCCATGTACCGGTTGGCGCTCAGGCCGGCCGTTATGTAGGCGCGGTCGGCGTTTGCCAGCACCGTCGTCTGGGCCTGCTCGAGCTGCTCCCACTTACCGGAGCACTGCTCGACGGTCTGTCCCGTAAGCGCGGCGTACTCGTCGAGCGACTTGCCCATGTTGCCGAAAATCTTCTGGATGCCGCCGACGTTCTGCTCGTATGCGGCGTATGCGCTCATGCTCATGCCCGTGATGGCGGTGACGCCCGCCCCCACGGCGGCGACGCCAACGCCTATCGCCTTGGCGGCGGTCGCGCCGGCCTTGCCGAGCGTGCCCACGACCTTCGAGGCCACGCCCTCGACCTTGCCACTGGCCTCGTCCTTGAGGCCGACCTTAATCATCAGGTCGAGAAGGTTCACCTAGACCACCTTCAATCCCATCCGCTCGATGATGTCTGCGGCGATCTCGTCGCCGCCGCGCGTGTCCTCCGCCTCGGACCCATCGCCCGCACCGCCGTTGACGATGCTCAGGAAGGGTTCCTTGAGCCACTTCCCCTGCGCCATGAGGCGCACCGACTCGCTCAGGTACACGCGGAACGCCTCCCGCTCGTCCCGCTCGCGCCACCGCGCGACCATGTACCTAGAGAAAGGGCGAGCACGCCGTGGCCCGACGTACTCGCCCAGACAGAGCCATATGTGAGATGGGTCCTCGGCGGCTATCCAAAAAAAGGAGCCAGGACGTCCTTGATGCCGTCGATACCGTCGATGGCATCCTTGATGTCGGCCACCCACTTCTTGACGGTGAAGTCGGCCTTGTACTCCTCGAGCGTCTGGCCGTCGAGTGCGGCGAGCAGCTTGTAGCTGATCTCGCCGCCCTGGCGCAGCACGTCGGGCAGAAGCCCCACCACCATGTCCACGGCGAGGCCGTTGACCTCGGCGGTGGCGGCTGCCTTCGCGGCCTCGGGGTCGCCCTTGGCCTTGGCGGTCGCCTTGGCCTTGGCCTTGGCGGAGTCGGAGCGGAACTTGGCGTAGGCGGCCTTGGCCTTCGCGCCGAGTTCGCCGTTCATGACGTCCTCGGCAACGTCCGCCAGCAGGCACATGGCGTTCTGGAACTCGTCGGCGTTAAGGTTCTCCAGCTTCATGGTTAGGCTCCAATCTCCTGTTTGATATACAGCTCGTAGGGCACGATCTCGGGGTTCTTGATTGAGTAGTGGCCCGTGAACTCGAACGCGAACTGGCCCTTGGCCTTGTTCTGCGTCGTGATTTGCAGGCCGCCCGTGTTGAGCGCGTTGATGAGGCGGATGGCGATATAGCCGTTGCCGCTCTCGCCCGAGTAGTCGCCGATGAGCCAGATGTCGGCGAAGTCGTCCTCCGAGAGCGCGGAGCGCGGGACGATCTTCCCCTCGGTCTCGTCGGCTGCGGCTGCGAGCTTCTTGCCGAGCACGGTGTTCAGCGTCACGAAGGTGCCGCTCAGCTTGGCCTCGATGCTGTCGATGCGCTTCAGCTCCATCGTGTTGGCGGGGCAGTTGTCGATGTCCTCGCCGTAGTCGATGAAGCTGGGCGTGGCGGCGAAGCTGGTTCCGCCGCTCGTCGCGCCCATCAGCTCGGACTCCGCGACCTCGGCGGTCTTGGGGTTGAAATTCGTGGCGAGCAGGCCCGCGTTGATGACGATCTCCTTGAACGTGTTCTCGGGGATACGCGTGAACTTAGACATATGACCTCCTAGTAGCTGGTCATGTACTCAATGGTCAGGTTGATGATTCGGCGCTTCACGGCGTTGTCCTCGTCGGCCATGGCGTTGCAGAACGGCTCGCCCTGCATCACCCACATGCCGCCGCCGTCGCACGGCAGCAGCACGCCGGAGAGCCCCAGCGCCCGGGCGACCTCCTCGGCTTTGGCGTTGGGCGCGGCCTCGGACGATGTACGGAACCAGAGGTTCACCTCGGAGTTGCACTGCGTGCCGAATGCCGCGGTCGGCAGGTCGTAGGTGATGTAGGGCATCTTCGCCTCGCCCGGCACAGCCGAGTCGCGGTACACGGGCAGCCCGAAGCCCTCGAGCCACGCCTGCAGCGCTGCCGCCTTAGTCGCCATCCGGCACCTCCCACTCCTCCGCGCTGCACTGGCCGAAGCCAAACGACGCGCAGCGCGGCGCGGCCCCGTCGTCCGCGTTCGACGTGCAGCGGAATACCTGCCCGTCGAACGCACGCCGGAAGAGGTCGCCGTACCGCAGCGGCTCGTCGGTGGTCACGGTGTAGACGTTCCTCACGCCGTCGTGCTCCGCGATGCGCGAGGCCGTCGAGCTGTCGCGCACGATCGCCGCCGTGAAGCCGTCGCCGACGGCGTGGACGGTCTTGAAGCCGCCCTCACCGTCGGGCTCGGTCTTTGCGACGAGCCTCGCGCAAGCCACCGCCATGCGCTCGTACAGGCGGCTCACAGCTTTCTCCAAGGGTCGAGACGGCTCTTGAACTGCTGCCGCCACGTGATGGGCGAGCCGTCGCCGCCGACGCGCGTGTAGCTGTAGCCGCCGAAGCTCTCGCTCGCATACGGGCTGTCCAGCTCCTTGGCGTGCTCGGTCTGCCACGCCGTGATCTCGCCAGCGAGGTCGACCACGGCCTGCGGGATGGCGAGCGCCCAGACGGTGCCGACGAACTCCTCGTCCGTGAGCCCGTTGTAGGGCCACGCGTGCAGCCCGTCGTTGAACGTCGAGCCCGTGATGCGGATGTACTGACCCTCCTTGAGGTCGAGCCCCGCGGGCGGCACGAGGCGGCCGTCCTCGATGCGGACGCGCCCCGTGCGCTTGTCGGCGACGAACCAGTTGCGCAGCGACAGAAGCACCTGCTCGAGCATCTCTGCGCCTATCGCTTATCGGTGATGACTGCGGCGAGCTCGGGGCTGAGGGTCTTGACGCCGCAGAGCATGTCGATGGAGACGGTGTCGGTCTTGGTCTTCTGGTCGTAGCCCTGCACGACGCGCAGGCCGAAGCCGTCGTAGGAGGTGGAGAACGCCTTGGGAGCGCCGAGCGGCATCTCGAGCTGGCGGGTCACGAGCGCGAAGGCGTTCTTGTGGAACGCGATGGACGGCGTGTAGTTTGCCGTCTCCGCCGTGGTCTTCTGCACGTTCTGGTCGCAGTAGAAGTCGAGGCCGTACTTGCGGCCAAGCGATGCCTCCTTGAGGGCGGTGCCGTTGTCGCCGACGGCGGAGGCATTGGTGAACGCCTCGGTGTTGAGCAGGTCGGCCTCGGCCTGGGAGCCGTAGACGAAGCGGCGCTCCGTGGAGGGCGCCTTGGCGTCCACGAGGAACTTGCGGGCGGCGATGATGTCCGCCACGGCGATGGCGCCCTTGGCGTGGTCGACGCGGTTCGTGACGTCCTTCTCGAGCGCGAGCAGGTAGCCGTCGATCTTGTCGGCGAAGGCCTGCATCGCGGGGACGAGGAACTGCGCGGAGAAGTCGGTGACGCTCATCGTCAGTTCCTTGGACGTGACGGCGAACGTCACGTCGAGCAGCTTGTCCATCTTGACGGCGACCTTGGCCTCGGTGGCGTCCTGCACCTCGACCTCGTTGGTGAACTCCTTGGCCTCGAAGGTTGCGGGCTTGCGGATGGTGATGGTGTCGCCCACGCCGGCGACGAACTCGGAGGAGTAGTCGCGGTGGACGAGGTTTGCCATGACGGCGTTGGTGCGCAGGACGTCCAGCGCCTCGTTGGCGATGATGTTGGGTGTGAGGATGGTGTTAGCCATTTAGCCCTAGCCTCTCTGCTCCGCCTTGTACTTCATGTACTCGGCGGTGCTCATTTCGTTGATGTCCTTGCCGCCCTCGCCCTTGGGGGCGTGGGCCACGTCGGCGCCCTTGACGGTTGTGGTTGCGATGAAGTCGGCCCAGTCGGCCTTGATGCCCTCGGTGAGCTTGTCCGCGCCCTCGATAGCGCCGTCCTTGACGGTCACGTTCTCGAGGTCGGAGACCTTGAGAACGGTCTCGATGCGCTTGGGGTCGACGCCCGCCGACTTGAGCAGCTCTCGGTACAGGCTGCGCTTCTCGGCTGCGGCCTTCTCGCCCTCGACCTCGGCCTTGTAGTCCTCGTACATCTTCTTGGCGGCCTCGTACTTTTCCTTGTACTCGCCCGCGCCATCGCCCTTGGCCTTGAGCGCGTCCAGCTCCTTCTTGTAGCCGTCCGCCTTGCCCGCGGC
Source organism: uncultured Collinsella sp. (assembly GCA_902406375.1). Lineage (GTDB taxonomy): Bacteria > Actinomycetota > Coriobacteriia > Coriobacteriales > Coriobacteriaceae > Collinsella. The sequence goes on along the minus strand of CABPDL010000013.1, from coordinate 17,085 downwards.
CTCCTTGAACTCGTCGCGCTGCGCCTTGAGCGCGTCCACGCTCTCGGCGTGCTCCTCGATGATCTGGTCGATCTTCTCGTCCTCGATGCCCATTGCCTTGAGCATCTTTCGCGTGAGTGCCAACAGAATCTCCCTTGCTTCGGAATGGGCGGGTCCCAGCCTGTTGCCTCGGCAGGGCCCGCGCCGCAATACCTCGCGGCAAGGGTGAGTATCCAAGCGGAGTAACGCGGCCCTACGCGCCGCCCCTCAGGTGCTTCTCGAGAATCGCCCGGTACGTGTCGCCGTGACCCGTTGCCGCCTTGCGCAGGAAGTGCTTGCCCTTCATGCGGGAAGTTCCCTCCTCGACGTACGGCGCATACTCGACATTTGTACCGATGAAGCAGTCGTAGCCTTTGAGGAGGTGCGTGACAGAGTTGCGCAACCTGCCCGTGTCGACCGGGCACGTCGCCTTGGCGTAGCCCTCCGCGACGAGGCCTATCTCCTCTAGGCCCGTTTTATAGGCGCGCAGGAGGGCCTTCTCGACCTGCTCGATGTTGTTCTGCCGTATCTCGATGCACTCGGCGGTATCCAGCTTCGCGGCGTTTACGATCTCCTCAGTGATGAGGGTGCCGTGCCGCCCGTGGTCGCCGACGCCGCCGACGAGCCCGTAGGCCATCAGTCGAGCACCTCGCAGCCGTAGCCAACGCGGCCGTTGACGTCCGCCTCGATGGCCTCGATGGCCTGCACCGGCACGCCCTCGCACCCGAGCGTGCAGCCGTCGTCGGGCTCGACCTCGTCGCCGCGCTGCGTGCAGATGTAGGTATCCGGGAACGTGAAGCCGAAGCCCAGCTTTACGGCGCAGTCGCCGCAGTTCGCACAAGTGAATAGCTCTTTCATGCCTGCCCCAATCTCTCTGCGGGCAGTGTCGCGGCACGGTCACGCGGCATGAAAAAAGCCCCGCCGTGGCGGGGCCTGCTGTGGCCTGCTGTGATCTATTGGACTTTTACCTCGTGGGCCTTGTCCATCTCGAGCTCGATAGCAGATGGACTCTCGCCTCTGAGGAAAAATGGAATCGGGAAGAAGTCAATCCTGCCCGTTTCCTTGTCGATGGCATAAGGAGTGTCGCCCGGGGCCATCTTCCCATCGAAACCGAAACCGACGAACCAATGGCATTTGCCCTCGTATGCGCACACCGGGCCGTATCCGTCTACGGCCTCCTCTTCCAGAATCGGCTTTATGGCCTCTTCCAATGTGAGCATGTCAACCTCTTGTCGTCAGGCACTCGTCGATAAGATCGCCAAACTCGGCGTCGTCAACTCGCGCGAACTCCGTCTCCTCGGCCTTGATTATACCAAAATACCAGCTCACGTCCTCATCGCCGCTCTGTGGGTCTATGAACTTGATAGCGTTTCCCGTCTTTTCCGCGACGAAAACGTGTCGTCCGCTTTTGCCGCAAAGCGCCTGGTCCCAGGAAACGGAGACCTCGGCCCTCGCGTCCCCGTTTATCGCAAGGAGGAATGACGCTATATCTTTCTCCGGCTTATCGCCACCACGTCTCCAGTTGGCCCCCGGAAACACCTTTTTGTACGACTCGGCGCGCGCGAAGGGGTCATATGCCGATATTTTCCCCCATTTGTTCATCTTGACCGGCTTCGCAACGACGTCGAGCCCACGCCGTCTCGCCTCATACGCCGGAACGCACCTTTGGCAGTTGTACGAGTACCTGCCGTCCTTGTCCTTCTTTGTCTTGAAGTTCGGGTTGACCTTGGCAAGGTCGGAGCCTGCGGAATGCTCGCCCTTGATCTCCTTGAAAACGCGCCGACCGTTGACAATGGGCGTCGAACCGGGTGCAAGCGCCGTGTCCAACACCTTCTGCTGGTCGCCGGCACTCATCTTGCGGAACGAGCCGGACGGTATGCCGTAGTCCTCGAGCTGCCGCGAGAGCCGCTTTCGCGCCTCGGTCTTGGACACGCCTGCCGCATCCAGCTTGCGCTTGGTTCCGGGCATTTCCATGAACTCGGAGATGGTGCGGTTCGCGGGCTTGGTGCCGTTGACGGCGGGCTTGCCCGCCTTCCATTCCTCGTAGGTCATGCCCTCGGGCAGGCGGCTGAAACGCTCGCCGTCGAGCACGTCGAGTCCGTCACAGCACGCCACCAGCGTGCAGCGGCAGTTGCACGTCTCGGCATACGGCGCCTCCGGGTCGCCGGGATAGCGGCACCCGTTGCTGAACTTCTCGCCGACCTCGACCTTCTCGCGGTCAATCTTCCTGTGGCTCGAGCGCGTGCGCAGGTCAAGCGTCGCCACCCATTCCTGCTGCACATTGATGCCGAGCCCCTTGGCCCTCTTGTAGCTGTCGACGCGCCCGGCGTTCTCCGCCGCCGTCGTCGAGGTCCGCGCCAAGCGTACCGCCGCCGCGCGGTTCGCACCCGTCACGTCCTGCATGCGCTTGGCTATCTTCGGTATCGACTCGCCGAGCAGCAGACCTTGCGTGATCTGGTTGGCGATGAGCCGGCGGTTCCACGCCACGTCCTTGGCGACGTTGACGGAGGGCTTGGGCAGGTAGCTGTCGTGGTCGGTGAGCAGCCTCTGAACGGTCGAGGCGTCCTGCAGTGCGTAGGCAGTGTCCACGCCCACGGCGCTCTCGACCTGCCACGTGCCGTAGTTGTAGTTCTCGGCGTAGACCTCGGGCAGCCTGCCCTCGATGGCGGCGGCTGCGACGACGTTCGCATGCGTCATGGCCTCGGCGCACTGCTTGAGGACGATTCGGTAGCGCCTGCCCGCCGCGATCTTCCCGCTTCGCCAAGACCTGTATTGCGCCTTGGTGATCTCGCCGGCCTCGAGCCGCTCGCGTATCTTCTCGTCGTCAGCCTCGAACTGCGCCAGATAGCGCTTGAGGTTGGCGTAGGCCGTCTTGCTCGCCTCGCCGTACACTCCCGCCACCTCGCGCTCGAACGCCCGAATCTCGGCGTCTGAGAACTCGTGAGCGCTATCCTTCGCCATGTGCCGTCTCCAATCGTCGGCACGCATGGTCGCTCGCACATAACGGAAAAGGGCCCCAACCGAAGCCGGGGCCCTTCCCTACTCGCCGTCCGCCTCTAGCATCTGGCGCACCTCGTCGCGCCAGCGCTCGGGAACGCTCTCGAGCGTGCGCTTGCCGCTTTTCACGGCGCGGTAGTAGATCTTCGCCAAGTTACTCACCTCCAACGATGTCGCCGAGCTCGAGAAGGGCCGCCTGCGAGTCGGCGACCTGCTGCTGGAGCGATGCGATCTGCTCCTCCATGCTCATGCCGGCCGCCTCGTGTGCCGCCCAGACGGTGTCAAAGTCGGCCTTTGCGCCCTCGACCGTCAGCTCGCCAGTCGGGTCGGTGAAGTGCAGCTCCTCATAGGTGAACACCTTTACCTTGACGGAACCGCCCTCGCCGCCCCGCTCCTCGCGCTCGCCCTCGGCGATGCCGCGGCGCAACCAGACGTCGGTCCCCGCGATCTCGACCGCCTCGGGCCTCTCGCCCGTTCGCTCAGACTTCACAACCATAAATTACCTCCTAACCCACGGCCCTCGCCGCGTTGAATATGCACCGCTTAGCGTTCATCTGGTGCTCCATGACGGCCGTTTTCAACCAGCCCCAGTAAGAGCACACGCGCCTCGCCAAGCGCTCGGTGCGCCTGCGCATGTAGCGCGCGAACGCGCGTCGCAGTCGTTTCCAGAGCCTCTTTCGCAAGTCGACCCGGCGCCCGCGAGCGCACCAGATGCGATAGCCCGCGAAGTCGATGGGCTCGGCGCCGTTGCGCCTCACCTTCCACGGTTTCAGCGACAATCCTAGCCGCCCCAAAACGCGTGCGGCGATGGACGCGGCCTTCCCGAGCGAGCGCTTTGAGTTACCGAGAAAATAGCCGTCGTCGGCGTACCACACCTGGCATCCCGCGAGCCTCACGCGCTTGCCGCGCCGCTCCTTCGCCGCCTCCTCGACCGCGTGGTATGCGAACGAGATCACGAAAGCCGCCAACCGAAGCGACAGGTAGCTGCCGAGGATAAGGACGCCGTTCATCGTCGACAGCAGCGAATGGAGCAGGTAGAGGACCTGGCTGTTCTTGACGTAGCGCGCCACCAGACCCTCAACTATCGCCGTCTGCATCGAGCCGTAGCAGTTGCGGATGTCGACGTGTACGTGGTAGGCGAAGCGGTGAACCTCGCGCCTGAGCTTGCGCATCCCCAGCGCCGCGCCCTTGCCCTTGACGCCGCTCGACACCTGCCAGAAGCCGACCTTGGCGGCAAGGAGCGGCTCGAGCGCCCCAACGCAAAGGTAGTTGCACACCTGCCGCTTGATGCTCTCGACGCTTATCTCGCGCAGCTTGCCGCTGTTCGGGTCGTGTTTCAGATAGGTTCGGATGGGCTCGAACGTCAGCGTCTCGGTCGAGAGCTCTAGCCAGATGCGGTCGACGAACGCCGTCTCGGTGCCGTATTCGTCGGCGACGCGCCAGCCGTTCTCCTTGCCGGAGTCGCTTTTCTTCCATCGGTGCAGGGCCTCGACGACGCTTCTGCGCGTGAGCTCGAGGCCCTTGCAGTAGGTTTTCATAGATCAAAGCTCTTTCTGTCTGTCATACGAGCGTTCGCCTTGCGGCTACCAGCCCGTGAGCCTTGCGGACAAATTTCACTCAAAGGAGTCAGGCTGAGCCGCGTCCCGCCAGAAAGCGGCGGGCGCGGTAGACACGGTGCGAGTAGAGATTTATAGACAGATTGCCGGGAGACGAAGTTCCAAGTGGCCCTACCGGACCTGTTCCTCGAGTTCGCGTAACGAAGACCGGCATTCGAGCCGTTCCTCAGGTTGCCGAGGAACTGAACCAGAAACCAGCGCCGCCCTCACCGTGAATCCCTGTTTGGGGTTAGGAGGGGGCCAGCCCCCTCTCAGGGCTACGCCCTGATTCACCCCCGGCTACGGCCCGTAGCAGAAAGCCGGGAGACGAAGTCCCAAGCGGCCCAACCGGACCAGACCCACGAGATCGCGAAACGAAGACCGGCAAGCGAGCCGTCCCACAGGCAGCCGAGGAACAGAACCAGACGGATTGTGCCTTTGACCTTACCGCCGGAGGTGTCGAAGTAGAAGTAGTCACCGACACCGGTCGTCGCCGAGCCGCCGAGCCCCTTTCCCAAGATGAGGCCGTTGACGAACTGGATGTCGAGCATGTAGCCATCTGCCGTCGGCATGCACGCCGCCGTCGGGGTCACCCCGTCCGCCACGGCGTTCTTCTTCTCATTGCGTGTGTCGGGGTTGACCGCGATGCCGAAGCCCGTGCCGTCGGAGACGAAGAGCGTATCGCCCATGAACTCCCACAGGCCCAGCCCCGTCTCGACGCCGCCGACCTTGAACGGATGCTTGCCGTCCTTCGCCACCTGGCCGTCGCCCACGAGGGCATCGGTGTTGCCCGTGCACCACGGCGCACTCTGGAGCCATGTGTTCACGGTCGTGTTGAACGCCTTGGCGACGTCCATAAGAAGCGCCACGTTGCCGTCTGCGAGCGTCTCCTTGCCACCGACAACGGCGCCGTCGAACACGTCGTACGCTGCCGTGGCGCCTCGGTCTGGGCACGTGGTGCCCGTGTCGGTGCCGTACATCATCGACGCACCCACGGGAATCTTCGCCGCCTGCTCGGCGGTGACGACCACGCGCGTGACGCCTGTCTCGGCGAGCGCGGGGTGGATCTGGATGTTGAAGTCCGCGCAACCCGGGAAGTCCACCTGGGAGGACTTGCAGAGCGTCTTGGTCAACTGGTGGAAGTTGATATACCACTGGTCATAGACGCTCATGCCCGAGTAGCCCGTGGTCGCGGTCTTGCAAAGGTCGACGAGCGAGTCGTGCGACGTCGTGCGGTTGGCGACCTTCGCGCCCGAGACGGAGCGCGGGCGCCCGTCGGCGTCGATGCTCATGGGGTATGTCGGCGTCAGCATGTACGGTCGCAGCGTGCCGTCCGGCAGCAACGCCTTGGGGTTCGGCTGCGAGCCCGTGAAGCGCGTATCAGACCACGAGACGAGCAGGTTGCCGTTCGTCAGCACATCGACCGCCTGCCACACGACCGGCGCGATCTCGTAGACGTTGTTGCCATGTCCGTTGTCCACGCGCGAGAAGCCGTAGTCCACGCCGTCGATGGCCTCGACCCACGGCACGCCGTCGGCGTCGGCCCCGGCGTTGGCGGACACGTGGAACCACGGGCCGCCCTCGGTGTCGAACGGGTCGACAGCCGCGCTCGTCGCCGTCGCCGGCACGAACTCGGTGGAGGCCACGCGCTTCGCGGCGGCGCTCATGGGCTGGATGTCGGTGGGGCTGCCCGCCGGGATGAGGAACGTGTACACCAGCCCCGTCTTGTGCTTGTCCACCATCGCGGCGACGCTCTCGTTGGCGTAGCGGCCCGTAGAGGCGTCGCGCTCGAGCGCCTTCTGGTCGCCCAGATTCTTCACCGCGCCGACAAGCGCCCACACCGCCTCGTCCGATGCCAGCGGGTCCGCGTACTCGAACCCCTCGGTTGCCTGCTCGGTTGCCTGCTCGGCTGCCTGCGTATCGGCCATTTAGGCACCTACCTTTCGCATCTGGCAAATCTTGCCGTTTACCTTCTTGAGTCCCAGCGCCGTCACGGCAGCCGCCGAGTCGATAATCGACTGGTAGTTCAGGGCTGCCGTCTTGGCGTCCTTGAGCGCCGCCTGCGCGTCGGCGAGGGCCTTGGTCGAATCCTGCTCGCGCTTCTGCTCGGCGGTCTTGCGCCCCGTCTCCGCCTCCTTGCGCTCCGTCTCGGAGGTCTTGCGCTCGGACTCGGTCCGCCCGCGCTCGGTCTCGGCGTCGGCGCGCTTTTTCTCAGCCGTTTCGACAGAAGCCTTGAGCTGCTTGAACTCGTTGTTGACCTTGTTCACGCCAGCCGCCGCGTCCGTTGCGGGCTTCTTGAGCTCCGCGATCTGCTCGGCGGTGAGGTCGCTGTATCTCAGCGCGTCGCCCTTCGGCACGCCGACGACCAGCACGTTGTTCTCCATCGTCGCCGTTGCCTCCGAGCCCGAGGCGAGCGTCGTGGCGCGTGCCCCCTTGACCTCGGCGGCGACGGCCCTGTCGCGTGCGGCCTCCGCCGCCTTCTGCGCGGCCTTGGCCTCGTCTCGCGCCGTCTCTGCGTCCTTGATGGTGCGCTGGTCGCTCGGCTCGTAGATGTACTCGGCGGGCTTGGCTCGCCTCTTTACGTCCCAGAGCGCCTCGATGCGCGTGCGCCCGCCGTATGCCTCGTCCGTGATGTAGGCCCATGCGTACACGCGACCCGCCGCCTGGAGCAGCTCGTCGGGAATCTTCGCCTTGTTGCCGGCGACCTCGACCGTGTAGCACGTCCCCGTGGTCGACTTGGCGAAATGCACCTGCTCGCAGCCGACAACCTCGACCTCGCGCCCGGTGTCCCACTGCCACAGCTCGCCGTCAAGCACCTGCAATGCCGCCATCACTCATCACCTTCCTCGTCGTTGTCGTCGTCCTCGTCGCCCTTCTGGGCGCCCTTCGCGTTAGCCGCCAGGGCGGGCGGCAGCGCTGCCATGCGCTCCTCCTGCTCCCGCTGCTTTCGCTCCAAAATCTTCGCCCTCTCGTCGGGCGTGATGTTCGGCAGCTTTCGCAGGATCGTCTCGTCGTCCAGCCACTCGGCCTCCAGGCACACGGTCTCGACCTGCTCCTTGGTGTTGCTGATGCGAGTGCGCGTGAACACGGGCGTGTCCTCGATGCCCTGGAGGGCGAGGATGTCCATGATACCCTCGCGGATGTGGCGCTCGAACTCGGCGGCCTCCTCGTCCATCGGCTGGTATGCCGCGTCGATATGGTCGTTGGTCGCCCCCGCCGCGATGGTGTGGACGTCCAGCGCGCCGAAGTCCTCGTAGATGTCGGCCTTGATCTGCGCCAGCGTCTCCTTGCGGCCCTCGACGGGCACCTCCTGCGTGTACGGCGTCACGGACTGCCCCTGCTCGGCGTCGACCTCGGCCACGTGCGTCAGCTTGAGCTTCGCCCGCCACAGGTCGAGGTCCCTGTCGTCCATGCCGCCGGCTCCGTTGATGAGCCAGTAGATCTGCGCGCAGTCGCGCGTGTCGTTCACCAGGCCGCTCTTGATGAGGTCGTAGGCGTCGATGCTCTCGCGCATGCCGACGAGCGTGCTCTGGTGCGCGTCGCTGCCCCAGACCGCCACGATTGGCAGGCGGGAGTAGTTCTCCGCATCGACGGCCAGCTTCATCCCGTCCGCCGGTATCTCCCGATACGTGACCTTGTAGGCGCGCTTGGCCTCGGCCACCTCGAAGTCGAAGCCGCTGCCGCCCGACACCATCTCCGTGTAGCCGTCCTGCTCGTAGAGTGTCGCGTGCCACGGGTGGTCGGAGTCGAGCCGCCAGAACCTCACGCCGGCGTATAGCGCCCCCGAGTACTCGTCCCACACCGGGCAGAACTCGTCGGCGGTGAACACGTCGATGTGGTCGAGGTTCCAAAACGGGAATGACACACCGTGGATGAGCGCCTTGAGCCCCATCTCCATGACGTCGTCGTCGAAGCGGTCGCCAAGCCCCTCCTTGGTCGTGTCCTTGCCGCCCGCCGAGACGTCCACGAAGCTCACGCCCTTACCGAGCGAGTACGTGCAGCGCTGGACGTTTAGGCGCTTGAACAGGTTACTCGCCAGCCTCAGCTTCGAGGCCGTGAAGTCCTCGGCCTCGGCACCGGAGCACGAGTAGATCTTCTGCACGAACCGGTTGATCGTGACGTTGTGCTGGCGGTAGTACTCGTTCGCGGTGACGGCGTTGCGGTACATCTCGCTCGACATGTGCCGCTCGATGGCATCTGCCGCGAATGCCGTCGCCGACGCCGCCGCCTTGAGGTCGCCATCGGTCACCAAAGGACCCTTAGACAAAGCCGCTACCTCCCTCCAAAGAATGGGTTTACCTGCCGTTTCGCAGGCTTGTACATGCGCAGTGTTGCCACGCCGTAACGGAGCGCGTCGCAGCTGTGGTCCTCGACCTTGACAGGCTTGTCGCCGTCCGCCTTGGCGTCCCAGCAGTAGCCGCCGAGCTCGCCTATCAGCCCCGTGCAGGCGTCGGAGATACGCACCGTGCCGTTGCCCAGGCACACATCCGTCTCTCGTATGCCGTCCGCGACGTCGTTGCGCCCATTTTTGGTCTTGAACCCGGCCTGCCGCATCGCGGCGATGAAGCTCGTGGCGCTCGGGTCGATGATGAACGTGGGCGGCTTGCCCAGCCCGCGCACGAAGTCGGCCATGTCGGCCACGTAGTCGGCGTCCGTCTTCTGGTGCCCCGTGTCGCGGCCCGAGTAGCGGTACTCGTCCACCGCGTGCCACACCTTGCCGTCAAACGCCCACAGCAGCGCCGCGAAGGCGTTCTGCGTGCCGTAGTCGCAAGACACCGCGTACTTGGCGGCGCTGCCCGTATATCGGCTCTCGAGGGCACCCTCCCACTCGGGGTAGACCAGACCCTCGGCCAGCGTCCACTTGCCCAAGATGTAGCGGTCGTAGTACACGCCGCTGCCGTAGTCCTTGATGAGGGCCTCGATGACATCCGGTGCCAGCGCACCGTCCCAGATCGTGTAGTCCTGCCTGTAGATGTCGCTGTCGCCGTCGAGGAACCGCTTGAACCAGTGGTTGGGGCTGTCGGGGTTGCAGGTGCCGTCGAAGCGGCTATGCTCGCAGCGCAGGCGGCTCTTGAGCATCTGGAACACGTCTTCGCTCCACGTGGCGACCTCGTCGCCGTAGACCCACTCGAACGTGGCGCCCTGAATCTTGGATACGCTTGTCTTCTTATCCGCCCCGAGGCAGTAGACCTTGCGCCCGAATATCTGGGCCGTGTTGTCCCGCCCGATCTGGCTGACGACGTCTTCGCTGTAAAGGGAGCGCATCGGCTCGAGGATGTTGCGCTCGAGCGTCGAGCGGGTGTTCCCGATCATCACCGCCAGCCCCTCGCCCCTCATGGCGAGAAGCCTCTGCGGTATGGTCACAGCTATGTCGACGTAGCTCTTGCCCGAGCCCGTCGCCCCGCACTTCACGTTGTAGCGGTGCGTGCAGTTGGCGAGATACTCGCCCTGCATCCTCGTGAGCGGCATCGGCTACTCGTCCCCGCCGATTGAGGACGGCACGGACAGCACCAGCTCCTTGGCGGCCTTGAGCACCGCCGTGTCGGTGGTGTCCATGATGCGCTGCGCCTTGGCGTACTCCTGCGGGTACTTGCGCTCCAAAAGCCACGCCGCCGCCTGCCAGCTGTCGCCGCTCGCGTCCATGATGCGGCCCACGAGCGTCGCCTTGCGCTCGACCTCGGCCTTTTTTAGAACGTGACACAGTTGACGCTGATTGTCTGTTCTGGGGTGGTTGATCCAGCGGCTGTATGTCTCACGTGCGACCCCGAGATATGCGGCGATGTCCTTGTCGGTCAGTCCGGCACGGCACAGGCGGACGGCATCCTCGATGCCATCCTTGGTCAGTTTTTCACGCCCTTTTCCCGCCACAAAATCACATTTCCGCTGGTAGATAGCCATATGGAAACGCGAACGTTCCCACCTTTTTACGCACGTGGACAAGCGCGTGCGTTTGCCCACGAGCGTAAAAAGGGGGTAACGTTTAAAGAAAAGGCCCCGGTTTCCCGAGGCCTTCCGGCTACTCGACCTTGGTCGATTTGATTCTGATTACCTCGGCCAGCCTCTCAAGCGTCTCCGTCCAGCTTCTGCCGTCTGTGCGCGGCCTGTCGTATGCGGTTGCTCTCCGCCTCTTCCTCGAGCCGCCTCTTCCGCTCCGCCAGATAGCACCCCTTGCACAGCCTCCACTTCTTCGCCTGCGCCGACGTGTCGAACACGGGCCGCGCGTCGCACACGATGCACAGCCCATCCGTTCCGGTCGAAAAGCGCCCGTACCGCTGCCGCGCGTGCCTCACGGCGCTCGGCGTCACCCTCAGCTCCGCCGCGATCTCCGCCGCCGTCCGCTCCGGGTGCGCCTGCATCCGCCTTATCATCTCGTCCGTCCACAGGACGTAAGAGGAGCGCCCCTTCCGGAGCGCCCACTCGTCCCTCAACGGATGTGTTGACTTTGTAGATGGGCCTTTTGGCCCATCTCCTACAGGTGGCCTACACGCCATTCGCATACCCCCTCGCGCTCGGTTTGCTTCGGCTACCATACCAAGCGCCGGGGACTACCTCACGCACGGCGCTCGATTATCGCCCCGCACTTCGGGCAATGGACGGCTTCATACGCAAGCATGTCCCCGAAGCCGATATGCTCCCAGATCTGCCCATCCCATCCGTAGTCGGAACAATGGAAGTAGCCGTCGACCATCCGCTTGCCCGGGATGAACGGATCCTGCTTGTGCTCGACAAGGTCGTGGCAGGTCGGGCGGTCGATTAGGTCGGCAATGGCAAAGTATGTTTTCTCAGGAGCTGTGATATATACACGGCCTGTTGCCGTGAGTTGCAAGCGGTCCCACCACTCCCTTAGCGTTAGACAACTAAATTCCGCCTGTTCGCGCAGTTTCTTGGCCACCTCGCGGCGCTCCTCATCGGTAATCATCTGCGGTCCTCGCTTCCTCTATGCGCTGCTCAACACAATTCGCGATGTTCTTCTCCCAAATGGCAAGGTCGCTCATCGTCTTCTTGTGTCCTCGCACAACAGCCTGCTTGAACTGGATGATGTGCAGGAGCTGCGCCAGCGCCGGGTCGTCACCTATGCCATGCGCCTCCGCACGTTTCTCCAGCTCAACGTAATCGGCAAAGTTCATCTGTCGTCAACCTCCACTCCGCATCGTCTTTTGTACGCCCCGCACTTGACGATCACATCAGACGTGACCTTCCTGGTGATCACGCACGAGTACCCGATTGACGCGGGAAAGCCGTACACACATGTCGCGCAGGCGCTCTTGAGGTGCTCGACCATGCGGTCGTACTCTTCCTCCGCCGTCATGACTCCACCTCTATCACGAGTTCGTGTATGTCTATGCCCGTCTCCTCGGCAATGGAGAACAGGATGCTCAGCGAAATGCTCTTACGACCGTTCAGCAGCTCGCTGAAATACGAAGTCGAGATGCCGAGCGTCTTGGCAAAATCGCCTTGCGTGAGATCGTGGTCAATCAGATAGTGTTGGATGGCCTTCCTATTGAGCACGTAATCGGTCGTCGCCCTCATCGCTTGCCCTCCCGTTCCAGAAGACCGCAGCCGTCTCCTTCGCAAGGTTCTCGTCGTCTCCACCGTACGAGTAGACCTTCGGGCCATCTGCGCCGCAACGGTAGCACCGGACGGCGTACAGCGTCATACCCGAGGCCGATACCCGCTCGCTCCTGATGATGGTGCTGTGCCTGCCGCAGAACGGGCACGGCTTCAGCCCTTCAAGTAGCTCTAGCTCACTCATTCGTCCTCCTTGCGCTGGAACCCGAGCTGCTCGGTTATGTCGTTCTCGTTGAACGTCCACAAGTACATGTCGAACACTTCATACGAGTCGTCGATGATGACATTCGATACGTTCATCTCACGCAGCCGGCCATCCTCTTGCATGACCACGGCAACCGGCTGACGGGTTTTACCCGTATCCCTGCTGCTCGAGGATATGCAGCAGTCGAGGTCGGTGGTCGTCTTGTCGAAAACGCCGACGAGCAGCGCCCTCTCGTAGCCGGTCTTTGAGTCCGTCTTGAACGACTGGACGAAGCACGGCACAAGGTTGCTAGTCAACATCAGTCCTCACCTTCTCCAGCTTGCGCCCGCAGAACGGGCAGAATGTGATGTGCTTGATGTAGCCCGCTGCCGTCACGCTTACATCGGTGGTGCCATAGCCAGCTCCATCAGCCGAGACACTAAGCTCAATCTCTGTATCCAGCTCAACCTTGACCATCGGTTCACCATCGCATCCGCGCATCAGTGTCGTAGTCCCAATCGGAACGTTTTGGCAGCCATTATGCGGAGCGTCGTATGTTGACACGACGCGAGGGCCGTCGCAGAAAAAGCAGCTCATTCGTCCTTACCCCTCAGCTTGCGGATGCGGTCGGCGGTGGCGCGAGCGATGCGCAGCGCACTGTACCCGGCATAGCGCCCGCAGCAACCCGTGAGACCATCCAAGTCCTCGAGCAGCTTCTCCCAGCTGTCAGGCGGGGTGAGGTAGAGTTCCTCGGCGTCGTAAATTGCAAAGTCGGTTTCGACAGACCACCCGGCATCTTTCCGAGAGAATATGAAGACCTCAACGTTCTGCTTGCTGCCGTCATAGTCGTACAGCACCTTCGTATCTAGCGGAATGTCTCGCCCCTCGGCGTCTTTGGGCAACTCAATCATTTGCCATCACCGCACATGTTGTGGACGCGCGCGGTGACGTCTCGCGCAAAAGCATCGAAACAGAAGAGATCGTCACCGAACTTACAGCCATCGCAATCCCTTCTCTCTCGATTGAGATACGAGCAGACGGTCCCATTTTGGTTGCGGACAAACCTGTCCAGATCGTCTCTCAGCCTCTCTAGGCTGTCAGGCGAGACAAGATAGAGACTGCCTGGATTCGTCAATACGGGGCCGCTTCCTTCCTTGATGCAGTAGAGCTTCGATTTAGCGAGAGCTTGATGGTCGGGGACCCTGATACCGGTCACGCGATAACGGGTGCCCTTCTCGTCGTAATACGTCCCGCCAAGCTCGATGTCCGCGCCGTCGGCGGTCTTGATGTCGATATTCATAGCCCAAACTCCTCGTAGTCGCGGCACTCGCCGCACTCGTCCTCGCAGTACAGCAGGTTCTCCATGAGCCACGCCACGGCCCACTTCGCCAGGCGCCAGAACCCTTCCTTGCGGTCGGGCGCCTCCGCGTCGTAGGCGCGCTCGAACTCGAGGTGGCAGTAGCCGTAGTCGACGTGGATGTCGCTGCCGCAGAAGTGCCTGCAGTTCCCGCACATCCGAGGCTCGCAGGCCCCGCCGAAGTGGCGCTCGATGGCGGCATCGGTCACCCCCATCGGGTAGCCGCCGACCCTCGAGTCACTCATCGCAGTCCGCCCCCCCTACGCTCTCGTCGAGCAGGTCGATGGCATCCCCGACGGTCGCCTCGATGCTCGTCAGCTGGCGGCGCAGGTTCTGCACGAGGCTCGCGTCGGCGACCTCCGCCCTTCCCGCCTCGTAGGCGCGCTCGATCATGTCGGTCACCGCGACCTGCATCGCCGTGTCGTTGTAGCCGCGCCTGACGCGGTACTTCCCCAGGTAGGCGTGCGCCCTGTCCTGCGGCCTGCACTCGCGGTCGAAATGGAACACCTCGACCGCGTCGGCCTTGATCTGCTCCAAAGTCTCCATCACAGACGTCCCCTCTCTCGGTTCCTCTCGTTGCAGCGCTCGATTGCCGCGTCCACGTCCTCCTGCGTGAACCCCTCGGCGTCGAGCAGGCTGACGACCGCCTGGACCACGTCCATGCACTCGTCGATAAGGTTCTGGCGGTACTCCCTGCGCGCCGTCATGATCGGGCTGAGGCGCATGTCGTCGCAATCCTGCCAAGCGCCGTATACCTCGGCCGCCTCCTCGAGCGGCTTGAGCGCCTGCACCTTGGGTGCGTCCGGCTCATCGAGCGCCCCGAACTCGAACCTGTATCCGTCCCGCATCAGATTCGTCTCCCCTCAGCCAGCGCGGCGCGCATGGCGTTGACCTCGCGGCCCGACTCGCTCCTCGTCCCGAGGTACACGTCCACGGGCCGCTTGCTCTCGTTCCTGTGAGCCACGTTCTCGCACCAGCCGCAGCAGTACCGCTGGTGCGCGCCCCTCGCGCGGAACCGCCTGCCGCACTGACGGCACACGAGCACGTTGCCCCCTCGCATGTCCCGCGACTCAGCCCTCATGTCGCGCCTCCCAGTAGTTGCACCTAGCGAGCCCCTGCGTGGTGTGCACGAAGTCGGGGCAGCGCATGCACGTGTACCGCTTGCGGCCCTCGCCGGACGCCGTCATGACCGCCTCGCTCACGGCGCAGAACCCGCACGTCTCGCAGCGGGCGCTGCGCGGCCCGTCGTCGTAGATGTCGGCGAACCCCTCGGGTCTGCCCATGTTCTCGCTCCTCTCGGCGTCCAAGCTCATGACGCCCTCCTCTCGCATGCGGCCCTCGCATCAAGCAGACGCCGCGCGTCCTGGTACGCCTTGAGCGCCACCGGGTCGGCGGTCGTCCCCCTCGGGGCCTTCACCTTCGCCGGGTCGATGCCCGGATGTTCCTCGCGCCACCTGCGCTCGAGCTCCGCCCTCGTCTGCTCGGGCGTCCTCGTCGGCTTGAACGTGGCGGCCTCGACCTCCGAGGCGGTGGGCTTGCCCCTCGCCCGGTCGTCGGCGTCGATGCGCTTCTGGCGCCTGGACCAGTCGAGCGCGAGGGCGCCCCAGTTGCTCACCGGCTGGCCGTTGCCCTTGACCCATCCCTGAGACTCGAAGTAGGCCCAGAAGGCGTCCGGGTCGCCGCTCAGGCAGTTGGCGCCGAAGTAACCGCGGGCCTCCTCCAGCGACGGCGGCTCGAACTCGGGCGGCGCGGCGGGGGCACCGCCCCCATCACAGGACAGCTCAGCACAATCCAGTTCAGTACAGGACAGGCTAGGGTAGGTTAGGCTAGGGTTTTCGCTTTCCGAAACCGGGGTTTCGGGTTTGTCTGAAACTGGTTTCCCGTTTGAAAAACCTAGGTTTTCGCTTTCCGAAACCGGGGTTTCGGGTTTGTCTGAAACTGGTTTCTTGCGCGGGCGGCCGCCCTTGCCGCCCCTGCCGCGCGCGTCCTTGGAGTTGTCGATGGCGTTCTTCATCGCCTTGAAGACGCGGCGGAGGTGCTTCGGAAGGTCGGCCTCGACGCCGTGCAGCCCGTACATCATGATCGCGTCGGCGAGCATCGCGCGGTCGCGCAGGTCCTCGGGGTCGCTCGCGTCGAAGTCGTCGTAGACCTCGGCGAAGCTGTCGAACACGGTGAAGGCCATCAGAACCACCCCCAGAGAAGCGAAGAGAAGAACAGGAAACCCGCGGAGAAGGAGGCGGCGAACAGGGCCGCCTCCCAGTGGTCGCGGATGATGTCGGGTACGTGCCTCATCAGAACGGCACATCCTCGTCGTAGAACTCGGACTGCGGGACCGCGGCGTAGGCCTGCTGGGCGCTCCACTGCGGCGCGGCCTGCGCCTGTGGCTGCACGGGCACCGTGTCCGCGAGGCTCTGCTGCGGCTGGGCCTGCGTCTGCCCCTCACGGCGCACCATGACCTCGATCTCGTCGACGATAACCTCGAGCTTCGAGCGCTTCTGGCCGTCGCGCTCCCAAGAGCTGTAGCGCAGCTTGCCCTCGATCGCGACCTTCATCCCCTTGGCGAGGAAACGGCCAACGGCCTCGGCGCGGTTGCCGAACATCGTGCAGTCGACGAAGTTGGGGTAGTCCTCCCATTCACCCGTCTGCGCGTTGCGGCGGCGGTCGTTTACCGCCACGCCGAAGGACAGGACCTGCGTCCCGCCCGCCGTGGCGCGCAGCTCGGGGTCGCGGGTCAGGTTGCCGCTGATGTTCACTCGGTTGATGCTCACTGCCCGTCCTCCTTCGCGGTCATGTTGTTCTTGATAAACGCGACAAGGCGCGGCCCCTGCATGTAGCCCAGGCCGCTCACGCGGCGGCCGTCGGGGATGTCAAGCGCCTTGACGATCACCTTCGCCTTGACCGTGCCGATGCCCGGGAACGAGCGGGCGAACTCCTCGACCTTGAGCCTCTGCGCGATGGGCGCCTCGATGGCCGCCTCGGGCGGGATGTTGCCCGCCTTGCAGGCGGCCTTGAACGCGGCGCGCTCGCGGCGTGTGTGGGCGGCCTTCGCCATCGCCTCCTTGCGCTGCTCCGGCGTTCGGAGCGGCGGCAGGTTGTTCTCTCCCATGTCCTACATCCTCTCGACGTATCCGTGAATGCCGTTGTCGACCATGACGGCCCTCACGCGGCGCAGCTCGTCTGCCGTGGCGCACTCGATGACAACGCGGTAGCCCCTCTGCGGTGCTGGGGCCGCATCCTCGGCCACATCCGGCTCGGGGCGCGACGGGACCACCCGCACACACCTCGGCACGCCCAGGGGCGGCTCAGGCTCCTCGGCGGGCAGCGGCTCGGGGTCGGGCGGCAGCGGCGCGGGCTCCGGCTCGGGC
>CABPDL010000012.1:0-47504 GCA_902406375.1 uncultured Collinsella sp. | reverse complement strand
CCGGCGACACCGACATCAACATCATCGACACCGCCGAGTTCGCGATCCCCGGCCTTGACGACGAGTTCCGCGTCATCGTCTCCCCGTGGATCCTCTCCTCGCTGATCACCGATCGCCTTGCCGCTTACTACGAGACGGTCACCAAGCACAACCTCAACTACCGTCGTTACTATCACCAGTTCGACTACTAATCGGTGACAAATAAGCTACTGATCAAGAAGCACCCTGCCCGGGCGCATGCGTCCGGGCATTTTTATGCCGAAATTCGCAAGAAAGGGGAATCGAATGAGGCAGTTTATCGTTGCATCCCATGCCCATTTTGCGTCTGGAATCGTCGAGAGCATTGGACTGCTTTCCGGCGAGCGCGAAAACGTCCATGCGCTCTCTATGTATGTCGACGGAAACGAGGACCTGACCAAAGAGGCCGCAGCGATTCTGGACGGCTTTGCCGCGGACGATGAGGTCGTTGTTTGCACCGACCTCTTTGGCGGCAGTGTCAACAACGAGTTCACCAAGATCGTCCAGACGCGTCCCAACACGCACCTCGTGACCAATATGAACCTGCCGCTCCTTATTCAGCTGCTGTTCGTGCCCGAATCCACCCCGATCGATGAGGCCATCCGCCAGATCGTCGAGGCGGACGACACCAAGGTCAAGTACGTCAACGACCTGCTGGGGCAGGCCGAACTCGATGAGTTTTAACCACTAGGGAGCACATCATGATTCAGATGATTCGTGTAGATTATCGACTGCTTCACGGCCAGGTTGCCGTTAGCTGGACCTCGGCTCTGGGTGCCGACTGCATCCTGCTGGTGAGCGACACGGTCCTCAATGACAAGCTTCGTCTGCAGGCCCTGTCCCTTGCAAAGCCGGAGGGCTGCAAGGTCGTTGTCAAAAACACCGAGGACGCCGTCAAGGCGCTCCAGAGCGGTGTGACCGACAAGTACAAGCTCTTCGTGGTTTGCGAGACGATCCAGCAGGCCGGTGCCGTCGCCAAGGCGATGGGGGTCAAGAAGATCAACCTCGGCAACGTTGCCTTTAGCGAGGATGCCCGCCAGGTCTCGACGAGCGTGTTCCTTACGCCCGAAAACGAGGCATATGTCAAAGAGCTGCTCAGCGAAGGCTACGAGCTGTTCATTCAGATGATTCCGGCAGATGCGAAGACTGACGCCGCGAAGGTCATCGGTTAGGGGCCGTCATGGTTATCAAGACAATCCTGATTTTCCTTATTGCCCTTTTGGGTTATTCCGAGTGGCTGACGGGCACGAGCTACCTCCAGCGCCCGATCGTGCTCGGACCTCTGGTTGGCCTTGTCATGGGCGACATGGTGACCGGCACGATCATGGGCGCCACGATGGAGCTTGCCATGGTCGGCGCCATCTCGGTCGGCGCCTATAACCCGCCCGATACGATTTCCGGCACTATCCTGGGCGTATCTCTTGCCATGCAGGCCGGCGCGGACGCTTCGGCGGCCCTGACCCTGGGTATTCCTATCGCCACGATCGTCCTGGCGCTCGACACGGCCCTGGGCCAACCGGTCATGCTGCTGCTGGTGCACCGTATCGACAAAAACGTCGAGGACGGAGACACCAAGGCCATCACGCGCAACATGCTCATCGCCGGTTACGCGCAGAGCTGGTGCGGCCTGCTGATTATTCCCCTGGCATTCTTCTTTGGTGCCGATGCTGTTGCCAGCCTGCTCAACATCATCCCCGATTTCGTTCAGACCGGCATGGATGTCGCCGCCGCCTTCTTGCCCGCACTCGGCTTTGCGATGCTGGCGCAGATGATTATGAACAAAACAGTGGCTCCGTTCTTCTTCGCTGGCTTCTTCCTCGTCGCCTACTTTGGCATTAGCACGACGGGCGTGGCGATCTTTGCCGCGATCATCGTCGTCGCGATGACGGTTTTGGGTGATAAGAAAAAAGCGGAGCAGCCCGCAGCGGCAACCGAGGATCCTGCGATTGGGAGTGGGTTCGATGAGTTTTAAGTTTGAGTCTTCTTACGACGGGCTGATTTCCCGCGCAGACCTTAAGAAGCTGTTCTGGCGCTCGATTCCCTATGAGCATTCCTGGAACTACGAGCGTATGGGCCATATCGGCTTTATGTGGGCCCTTATGCCGATCCTTCGCAAGCTGTATCCGCAGGATGCGGACTTTAAGGCCGCCCTTAAGCGCCATATGGAGCTCTATAACGTCACGCCGTACATCTCGACGCTTCCCATGTCCATCGCCGCTGCAATGGAGGAGGTCAACGCTACTGACGATAGCTTTGACACGAGCGCGATCTCTAATGTCAAGCTTGCTTTGATGGGGCCGCTGTCCGGCGTGGGCGATGCTTTCTACTGGGGCACGCTGCGAATTTTGGCAACGGGTGTCGGCACGTCGCTGGCGCTGCAGGGCTCTATTCTTGGCCCGATTTTGTTCCTGCTCGTGTTCAACGTTCCTCACTACATCATCCGTTACCTGCTGACGTTTGTGGGATATCGCTTTGGCTCGGACATGATCAGCAAGGTCCAGGAATCGGGCATTATGGACACGATCGTCAAGATGGCCTCTATCATGGGCGCCATGGTGATCGGTGCTATGACCATGGAGATGGTCACCGTGGACATTCCGCTCATGGTCGGTGCGGGCGATGGTGCTCAGACGCTCGCCGAGCTGCTCAACGGAATCTTCCCGGGCTTTGTCACGATGGGGCTGTTTGGAATTGTCTATCTCATGCTCAAGAAGAAGATGAATCCGCTGCTCATCATGCTTGTGATCCTGCTCGTGAGTATCGCTGGCGCGTTCTTTGGAGTGCTTGGTGTCCAGTAGGGTATCCGTCATAATGAAAACAATGTAAGAGGGGGCGTCGCGCACACTGTGCTGCGGCGCCCTTTTGCCGAAAGGTGGACAAGATGGAGTATCCGCAGCTTGCCGTCATGAATATCAGCCATCGTTATTTTGACCTTGAGGAATTCTTTTCTTCGGCAGCGGCCTCGGGCTATACGTGTTGCGAGCTTTGGACCGGGGCGATGCATCTGTATGTCGATTGCCATGGATACGATTCGCTCGAGCAGGTGCGGGAGCTGTCACAGCGGTATGGGGTTCGGATTGTGGGGCTTTGTCCCGAACAGAACAACCCCAAGCCGTGGAATATCGCGGCGCGCGGGAATGAGGCGCGTGCCCGCACACTCGCGTACTTTAAGAACGTTGTAGATATTGCGGAGGAACTTGGAGCCGAGCAGGTCATGGTTTCGAGCGGCTGGGCATTTTTGAACGAGCCGATCGAGGACGCGTGGGGTCGCAGCTCCTCGATGCTGCGTGCGATTGCCGAGCATGCGGGAGAGCGCGGCGTGCGGCTGGTGCTCGAGGCCCTACAGCCGGTTGAGTCGATAATCGTGAACTCGGCGACCGACACGAAGCGCATGATCGAGGCAGTTGATCATCCGGCACTTAAGGCGTGTCTGGATATGGGCGCTATGGCGGTGGCGGGGGATACCATCGACGATTATTTCGATCTACTTGGCGATGATGTCGCCCACGTGCATTTTGTCGATGTTGCGGCAGATGGCACGACGCATCTTGCCTGGGGTGACGGCGACCGCGATATGCGCGCCGACCTAGATAGGCTGGTGTCGCGCGGCTATCGCGGAGTTGTTTCGGCCGAGACCTATGATTGGCGCTATTTTGCCGACCCCGCAGCTGCCGATGCGCAGGTAATGGCAGAGTATCGTCGTGCGATTGGCGTCTAGGTGGGGTTGGGTTGCGGCAATCTGCCCTATGTTTCCAAATGAATACGGCGTAAGCGGCTGCGACGGATTTTCCCCGCAAGCACTCTAGTATGCTAAAGTACCCAGAAGACCGGCGGTGCTATGCCGGTCTTCTGTTCTATGCGAAGCACAGCATGAGGAGGCTCACCAGATGACGGCCACACCGTGGGGATTCCGGGACATATTGCCCGAGGAGGCTCAGGCGCGCGAGGAGATTGCGCTGACGGTGAAGGGCTGCTTCAGGGAGCATCATTACCTTCCGGTCGAGACGCCGCTGCTCGAGGACAAGGGTTCGCTCGAGGAAGGCGGCCGCATTGCGGACACGCCGTTTAAGCTCTTTGACGATGATGGGCGTTTGCTGGTGGTCCGTCCCGACAACACGCTGCCGATCGTGCGCTTGGTTTCGACCCGCATGCGCGCGGCCGATCTGCCACTGCGTCTTCGCTACGAGGCGCCGGTGGTTCGTGAGTGCCAGCGCAATGCCGGCGGCTCGCGCCAGTTTACACAGCTGGGCTTTGAGCTTATCGGTGCGGGAGATACCGCGGGCGATGTCGAGATTGTCTCGCTGGTAGCCGAGGCCGTGCGCAAGCTGGCGTTGCCCGATGCGCGCATTATCGCAGGTAGCGTGCGTCCTTTTAAGGAGCTGCTCGCGGCGTGCGAGGATCGCGAGCTGGCTGCCGAGGCCCTGCGCTGCGTGCACGCCAATGACTTTGTGGGCCTCGATGCCCGCGTGGCGGCAAGCGCCGAGTCCGAGGCCGTCAAGGCCGCCATTAGCGAGCTGCCGCGCTTGCACGGCGGTGCCGAGATACTCGACCGTGTGGATGCGCTGCTGGAAGCTGCCGGTATCGTCGCGTCGCTGACGCGCGAGCTGCGTGCCCTGGTCGAGGGCCTGGCTCCCGAGGACGCCCAGGTGCTGTCCTTCGACTTCTCCATCATGAACTCTTTTTATTACTACACGGGCCTGGTCTTTAAGGCCTATGCCGGTGGCCTGCCCGATCCGGTGGGTTCGGGCGGTCGCTACGACTCCATCTTTACCGGCGCGTTCGGCGATGGCATCGAGGTACCGGCGGCGGGATTTGCCTTTTCGCTCGAGCGTCTGGAGGCCGCGCACACTTCGGCTGAGGACGCCGCTTCCGACGGCGACCACGCCGCGGGCCGTGGTGCCGAGGGTCCGCTGCGCATCGCCGTTCCCAAGGGCTCGCTTAAGGCCGACACGCTCGACGTGCTCGAGGCCGCGGGCCTGGACGTCTCCGGCCTGCGCGACCCCGGCCGTCACCTGATCGTGCGCGGTCGCGATACGCGTGCCGGCGAGGGCGCGGTCGGCGATATCGAGTTTGTCATCGTGCGACCCAGCGACGCGCCCGCCTTTGTAGGCTGCGGCGGTGCCGACTGCGGCATCTGCGGGTGGGACTCGCTCATCGAGGCCGACCTCAACTTGCTGCAGCTGGTCGATTTGGGTTACGGCCTGTGCACCTTTATTGAGGCTGAGCCCGCTTGGCGCGCCGGTCAGGCCGAGCGCAACTATGCCCGCCGCGGTTCGCTTCGCGTGGCAACCAAGTACCCGCGCATCGCGAGTGCCTGGTATGCCGAACGCGGCGTGAACGCCGACATTGTTTCGCTGCACGGCAACATCGAGCTGGGACCCATCGTCGGTATGACCGATCGCATCGTGGATATCACCGCCACGGGCGCCACGCTGCGCGACAACGACCTGGTCATCACCGGCCGCATTATGGACTGCACGGCCCGCTTCTTCGTCAACCCGGGTGCCGCGCGCCTGGATCCGCGCGTTCGCAACCTGGCCGATCGCCTGGCGGCTGCCGTGAAGGACAAGCATTTTGAGCCCGTCGCGGGCTCGGCACAATAGCGCGAGCGCGCACGGGCGCCCCCATATCCGGACTGCGGGCCGATTGGTGCCGCTGCCCGGCATCTCGTTTTCCAAACGCAACCTCGACCGATAGGGGATACCGATATGAAGACCATCAAGCTTGCTCCCGGTGAGCGCCTCGTTACCAACCAGCTCAACCGCAAGGGTGTGCTGCCGCGAAACATCGTCGACGCCGCCCGCGATATCGTGGCCAACGTGCGTGTCAACGGCGATGCTGCGGTGCGCGATTACTGCCAGCGTTTTGACGGTGTCGAGCTGCAAAGCTTTCGTCTGCCGCAAGAGCAGATCGATGCTGCGCTCGAAGGCCTCGACCCGGCCTTTGTCGCCGCGCTCGAGAAGGCTGCGCGCCAGATCCGTGAGTTTCACCAGCGCGAGGTCGAGCAGAGCTGGTTTACCACGCGCCCGGACGGCACGATGCTCGGCGTTAAGGTGACCCCGCTTGCCGCGGCCGGCATCTACGTGCCGGGCGGTCGCGCGCAGTATCCCTCCACCGTGCTCATGAACGCTATCCCTGCCAAGGTGGCCGGCGTCAAGCGCGTGGTCATGGTGACGCCGCCACAAAAGGACGGCCTGATCAGCCCCTATACGCTCGCCGCGGCCAAGCTCGGCGGCGTGGACGAGATCTATATGGTGGGCGGCGCCCAGGCCGTGGCCGCGCTGGCGTACGGTACCGAGACCATTCCGCGCGTCGACAAGATCACCGGCCCGGGCAACGCCTTTGTCGCCGCGGCCAAGCAGATTGTCTCGGGCGACGTGGGCATCGACATGGTCGCCGGCCCCTCCGAGGTCTGCGTGCTGGCCGATGCCACGGCCAAGCCCATGGTGGTCGCGGCCGACCTGATGGCCCAGGCCGAGCACGATCCGCTTGCCGCCTGCTATCTGGTGACCTGCGACGAGCAGTTTGCGCGCGAGGTCGAGGCGGGTATCGACATTCTAGTGGCGCAGTCGCCGCGTGCCGAGATCACGCGCTCTTCGCTCGACAACGAGGGCACCATCGTGGTGGCCGCCGATATGGCTGCCGCCGTCGAGGCCGTGAACACCGTGGCGCCCGAGCACCTGGAGCTGCACTGCAAGGATGCAATGGGCCTGCTTGGCGGCATTCGCAACGCCGGCGCCATCTTTGTGGGCGCTTGGAGCTCCGAGCCGCTCGGCGATTACGTTGCCGGCCCCAACCACACGCTGCCGACCGGCGGCACGGCCATGTTCTCCAACCCGCTTTCGGTGGAGGAGTTCGTTAAGCGCTCAAGCGTTATCTGCTATACGCCCGAGGGCCTGCTCTCCGACGCTCCCGCTACGCAGCGTTTGGCCGAGGCCGAGGGCCTGTGGGCGCACGCGCTTTCTGCCGCCCTGCGTCGTCGCGTGCTGGAACAGGGCGAGGATTCCGTGAGCGCCGAGTCGCTGGCGGCGGCCGACCTGACCAAGGTTGCCTGGCCGGGCGACGCCGTGGCGACGGTTGCCGAGGGCGTGGACCTGGCGGCTACAAGCGCGGATGGCGCCGGCGCGACTGGCAAGGAGGCCTAATATGGCCGAGCTCACGCCCCGTATGAAGGAGCTCGTCCAGCCCTACTTGGCCGGCATTGAGCCCTACGATCCCAACTTTACGCCCACGCGCATCAACCTTTCGGCCAACGAGAACACCTATCCCGTGCCGGCTGGCGTGCGCGAGGCGGTCGACGCCGCCCTGGCTGCCACGCCGCTCAACCGTTATCCCGATCCCATGTCCAACGAGCTGCGCGACGAGCTGGCCGCTTGGCATGGTGTGGCGCGCGAGAATGTCTGCGTGGGCAACGGCGGCGACGAGCTGCTCTATAACTACCTGTTGGCGTTTGGCGGCGCGGGGCGGACCCTGCTTAACTGCCCGCCGTGCTTTAGCGAGTACGCGTTCTTTGCGTCGCTCTGTCAGACCGAGGTGCGCGACGTGTGGCGCGACCCCGCGACCTTTGAGCTCGACCAGGCAGCCGTGCTTGCGGCGGCGTCCGAGTGCAACCTGGCAATCGTGACCTCGCCCAACAACCCCACGGGTGACGTGGCGCCGCTCGACTTTGTCGCGGCGCTGTGCGATGCGTGCCCCGGCATGGTAATGGTTGACGAGGCCTACGTGGAGTTTGCCGACGATTCGTTTGGCGCGGTCACCACGGCGCAGGGGCTTATCGCCGAGCATCCCAACCTGGTGATTCTGCATACGTTGTCCAAGGCGTTTGGCGCTGCCGGTACGCGTCTGGGTTACGTGATCGCGGCGCCGGAAGTCATCGACGTGTTCGCGGCGATTCGCCAGATCTATTCAGTTAACGTGCTGAGCCAGGCGGCAGCACTTGCCTGCGTGCGTGCCCGTGATGCCTACACGCCCGTGGTGGCACAGATCGCATCCGAGCGCGAGCGCGAGCTGTGCGCCCTGCGCGCAATGGCTGCCGATGGCATGCCCGTGGAGGCATGGCCGAGCGCGGCGAACTTTGTGCTCGTGCGCACGCCGCATGCCACGCGCGTGCGCGAGCGTCTGCGCGACGAGTATTCGATTTTGGTGCGCGACTTTAGCTACGCGCCGGGGCTTGCGGACTGTCTGCGCATCACTGTGGGTACGCCGCAGGAAAACGACGAGGTGCTGGCCGCGTTTGCCGCGCTGGTGAAGGAGGAGATGTAGATGGACCGCTATGCCGAGGTAACCCGCAAGACGGGCGAGACCGACATTGTCGTAAAGCTCGACCTGGACGGATCTGGCGTGTGCGATATCTCGACCGGCGTGCCGTTTTTCGACCACATGCTCAACGCTTTTGGCCGCCATGGCCTGTTCGATCTGACGGTGCATGCGGTGGGCGACGTCGAGGTCGACGCGCACCACACCGTTGAGGACACGGGCATTGTGCTGGGCGAGGCGTTTTGCCAGGCGCTGGGCGACAAGGCGGGTATTACGCGCTTTGCCGACGCGGCGATCGCCATGGACGAGACACTCGTGATGGCCGCCGTGGATATCTCGGGTCGCGGGCAGGCCTATTGCGAGCTGCCCGTGCCGACTGAGCGCGTGGGCAGCTTTGATACCGAGCTGGCCGTCGAGTTCTTCTATGCCTTTGCGCGCGATGCCAAGCTCACGCTGCACGTGCGCGAGCTGGCGGGCGGCAATTCGCACCACATTATCGAGGCCGCCTTTAAGGCCGTGGGCCGCACGATGCGCCGCGCCTGCGAACTCGATCCCCGCGTGCAGGGTATCCCCAGCACCAAGGGCTCGCTGTAACCGTCACAAGGGTAAAACCACCACGAAGATGCCTGTCCTCTTTGTGGTGGTTTTGGATGATGAGAAGTGGAGGGGTCGCGTGGGCGAACCGAAGATCGTGGTGGTCGACTACCACAAGGGCAACTTGTCGAGCGTCGTGCGCGGGCTTGCGCGCGCCGGTGCTGCCGCCTGCACGTCGGACGATCCGGAGCAGATCCGCAACGCCGACGGCCTGGTCATCCCGGGCGTGGGTGCGTTCTATGACGCGATCGCCTTTATGCGTCAGAGCGGCGAGGAGGTGGCCGTGCTCGATGCCGTTGCCGCCGGAACTCCGCTGCTCGGCATCTGCCTGGGCCTTCAGCTGTTTTTTGAGCGCGGCAACGAGGGCGTGCCTGCGAACGAGGACGCGGACGCGGACGACGATGCCTCCGAGCAGGCCGGTGGTCCCTGGGTCGATGGCCTGGGCATCATGCGTGGCTCGTGCACGCACCTGGAGTCGAACCGTCTGAAGGTCCCGCACGTGGGCTGGGACCAGGTGCGCATGACGCCCGCCGGTGCGGCCGATCCGTTGCTTGCCGGTTTTGCCGAGGGCGCCAACATGTATTTCACTCACAGCTACGCGGTGGCCGACGACGTCGATGCCGCCGATGTGTTGGCGCGCACGCACTATACACGGAGCTTCCCGTGCATCGTGCGCCACGGCAACGTGTGGGGCTGCCAGTTCCATCCCGAGAAATCCTCTGCGCTGGGTCAGCGCATCCTTAAGAACTTCGTGAGCATCGTCGAGGGGGCCGGCCGATGATTCTGTTTCCCGCAATCGATTTGATCGGCGGCAAGGTCGTGCGCCTGGAGCGCGGCGACCGGAGCCGCTGTAAGGTGTATTCTGACGACCCCGTGGCCGTTGCCCGCTCCTTTGCCGAGCAGGGCGCGAGCTGGGTGCACGTCGTCGACCTGTCCGCTGCCTTTGGCGAGGACGAGGACGCGTGCGCTGCCAACTTGGCAGCGATTAAGGCCATCTGCGGCGTCGACGGTCTGTCCGCGGACGTGGGCGGCGGCGTTCGCTCGCTCGCGCGCATCGACGAGCTGGCCGGCTACGGCGCGCGTCGCATCGCGCTAGGCACGGTGCTCGTGACCGAGCCGGGATTTGCCGAGGTGGCGGCGCAAGGCTTTGGCGAGTTACTGGTGGCAGACATTGCCGCCCGTGACGGCCAGGTCAAGGTGAATGGTTGGCGCGACGGCGCGGGTGTGGCGCTCGACGATGCCGTGGCGCAGCTCACCGAGCTGGGCTTTAAGCATCTGGTGTATACCGACATCGCGCGCGATGGCATGCAGACGGGCATCGACGTGGCGGCGTATCGCCATGTGGCCGAGGTCGCGGGCTTTCCCGTCGTGGCTTCGGGCGGCATCTCGACGCTCGATGATATCCGCGCACTGGCCGCGGTGGGCGAGGATGCCATCGAGGGTGCCATTACCGGTCGTGCGCTCTACGAGGGCAACTTTACGCTGGCCCAGGCGTTGGCCGCCGCCCGAGGGAAGGAGTAGCCCATGCTTGCCAAACGCGTGATTCCCTGTCTGGATGTTAAGGACGGCCGCGTGGTCAAGGGCGTCAACTTTGTGAGCTTGCGCGATGCGGGCGATCCGGTGGAGCTGGCGCGCGCCTACGACCGCGAGGGTGCGGACGAGGTTGTCTTCCTGGACATTACCGCCACGAGCGACAACCGTGCGACGACTATCGAGATGGCGGCGCATGCAGCCGAGGAGCTCGCTATTCCCTATACCGTGGGCGGCGGTTTCCGCGACCTGGCGGGCATGCGCACCATGGTTGCTGCCGGTGCCGACAAGGTGTCGCTCAACTCGGCGGCCGTGCGCGACCCGTCGTTGATTAGCCAGGCTGCCGCGGCGTTTGGCAGCCAGGCCGTGGTCGTGGCGATCGATGCCAAGCGCGTCGGTTTGCCCGGCGCATCCGGTGCCGACAAGTGGGAAGTCTTTACCGCAGGAGGCCGCAACGCCACGGGTATCGACGCGGTGGCGTGGGCCGAGGAGGCGGCTCGCCGCGGCGCCGGCGAGATCCTGCTGACCAGCATGGATCGCGACGGCACCAAGTCCGGCTTTGACCTGGCGCTCACCCGCGCCGTGGCGCGCGCGGTGCCGATTCCGGTGATCGCAAGCGGCGGCGTGGGCACGCTCGAGCATTTTGCCGAGGGTGTGATTGAGGGCGAGGCCGACGCCGTATTGGCGGCAAGCGTCTTTCACTTCGGGACGTTCAGCATTCGCGAAGTCAAAGAGTATATGGCCTCTCAAGGCATCCCTGTCAGGTTGGACTTCTAGCGCTGCGGCTTGCCCAGGCGCCCGACCTTCCGGCTCCAACCCTCCTCGCGTACTTTAAGTACGCGTCGTCGGGCTTGTCGCTCGGAATCTCGGGCACCTGGACAACCCTCGCCGACCTGCGAAGTTTGAATTTGGGGAGAGAAATGGAAGAGATAACCGATCCTTCAAAACTTACGTACGACGCCCGCGGGCTGATTCCTTGCGTGGTTCAGCAGCATGACACCGGTGAGGTGCTTATGGTTGCTTGGATGAACGAGGAATCGGTGGGGCTGACGCTCAAGACCGGGACCACGTGGTTTTGGAGTCGCAGCCGTCAGGAGCTCTGGAACAAGGGCGCGACGAGTGGCAACATGCAGGAGGTCAAGGAGCTCTGGGCCGACTGCGATAGCGATACGCTGCTGGTCAAGGTGGACTCACCGGGCCCGGCCTGCCATACCGGCAACCGTACCTGCTTCTTTAAGCGCGTGGAAGGGGGAGTGCGATGAAAGTCGTGACGCCGTTCGAGGTCGCCGAATGCAACACCGAGCTCCTCCGCGCGGGCGTGCCATGCCGCGTGCACCTGACCGATGCCTGCGGGGCGCAGTCGCTTTGGCTCGAGGCCGAGAAGGAAAGGCTCAATGAGGCCCATGCCGTCATCGTCGAGTTCTTTGAGAAAAAGGGCGCAAAGCCTCGGTTCGATGAGACCGGTACCTACTTTACGCTGCAGTAACGAGAGGAAATAACCATGGGAGTCAGAACAGCTAACGTGCAGCCGGGAAACATCGGTGAGACGCTGACGGGACTGGCCGAGGTGATTCACGGCCGTCGCGATGCGCCGCCGCAGGAGAGCTATACCGCGCGTCTGCTGACCGACGTCGAGGACGAGCTTCTCAAGAAGCTTGCCGAGGAGGCGAGCGAGGTGATCATGGCCTGCAAGGATAACGACCACGATCACATCCGCTACGAGGCCGGCGACCTGATCTACCACCTGCTCGTGACGCTCGAGCGCTACGGCATCACCCTCGACGAACTGGCCGGCGAACTCAACGCCCGCCGCCACTAGTCATTGGGGACGTTCTTAAACGACTAGTTAGGCGAGGGGCGTGGATTCCCATTCGCCGGTGGGGTGGGGGATATCGAAGGCCCGGTAGCCGCAGTCGTAGGCGTGGGCCTGGGCCTCGCGGATGTTCCAGCAGATGTCGCAGGCGCGGTGCGCGTCCGAGCCAAAGGTGATGGGCACCTCGGCATGGGCGAAGCGGCGCAACAGCCCGGTCGCGGGGTAGTAATCGTCGAGCCCCTTGCGCGGTGCGGCGGTCGAGACCTCAACGCGGCGACCCGTATCGTGGGCGCATTCGGCCATCTGCTCCCAAAACGGCGCGGGGTCAAAGTCGGGTGCAAAGCCGTCCTTCGAAAAGCGCATGACCAGGTCGGGATGGGCCATCGCGTCAAAGTTGAGTGAGCTTTCGCAAGCACGGCACCAGTCGTCGACGTAGCACTCCCACACGCCGCGCACGCCTAAGTTTTCCCAAACATGCAGGTTGGTATCGTCGTCGATCCAACCGCAAAGGGAATCGGGTGTATCGGGGCGCGCGACGTCCTCTGTCCCTGCCGTGCCCGCGGCGCCTGCCGCAATATCGCCCGGGTTGCCAATCCAGTGCACGCTGCCCAGACGTACGACGGCGCCCTGGGACCAGTGCTCTACCAAGGGCTCGCAGCCCTCGTACCAATCGCATTCAAAACCGTAGATAAAGGTGAGCTCCGGCGCAATCTGCGCGGCGAGTTTGCGGGCGTCCTCAAAGGCCAAACGATGTGCCGGCAAGTCGCCCTCGACGACCTGCACCTCGCAGTTAGCATCCATACTGGCGGGCAGGGTAAGGTGGTCGGTCGAGACCATGACGCGGCAGCCGGCGGCAGCAGCGGCACGGACGTTGTCCTCGAACGAGGCGTGCCCGTCCGAGAACGAGGTATGAGTATGGCAATCGACCAGCGGGCAGGCGGGCATGGCGACTCCTTTGCATTTGGCGAATTCGCTCCATTGTAATGGTGCAGCTCTCAACACGCCGTGCACGCCGGAGCTCGAAATCGATTGGAAAGGCTGCGCGGCGCGTGCCGGCGCCGGCGATTACTTGCTTCGTGTCGCCGCGCGTTTGGCCTGCACCGTTACCATCGCGTGTCTCACGGCGGTGATGGGGCGATAGCGGATCATACGCGGTCCCGACCAGCGCATGACCTCGCGGATCTTCTCGCGCATGGCAGGCCGGTAGCAATGCGAAGGACAGGCCGAGCAAAATGTCTTGGTGCCCATGTGCGGGCAGTGCTCAATGCGCGCGATGGCGTATTTCTGCAGCTCGGCGCATTCGGGGCAGAGCGTAATGGTCCGAAGGCCGAGCTTCACGCGCACGGACTCATCGTCGCCAGCCTGTTCGACCGCATTCCCGCCGCCATGATGCCCGCGGCACCACAGTGCAATCATCTGCGACACCATCTGGGCCTCGCGTGCACGTTTGCGCGCCAGCTCCGGCGTGTCGACCGGGCGCGCCATTAGCTCAGCCTCCCGTGCTCGACCGAAAGCGAGCAATCGGCAAAGGCGCAGGTGCTGGCGCGATGGCTTACGAGCACGATGGTCTTGCCGCGGCGCTTGAGCTCGTCGATCGCCTGCATCACGGACGCCTCGTTGAGGGCATCGAGCGCGCTGGTGGGCTCGTCGAGCAAGATGAAAGGCGCGTCGTTGAGGAAGATGCGCGCAAGGCCGATGCGCTGGCGCTCGCCGCCCGAGAGCGAGTCGCCCAGCTCGGCGACGGGCGTGTCGAGACCCTGCGGCAGGCGGTCGATGAGGGCGGTAAGCGAAGCGGAGCGGCAAGCGTCGAGCAGCTCGGCATCGGTGGCGCTGGCGTGCGCAACCAGCAGATTCTCGCGTACGGTGCCGCAGAACAGATGTGTGTCCTGGGTCATATAGGCCTCGTGGCTGCGTAGGCTCGCCGTGTTGATGTGGCGGGCATCGACGCCGCTCACCGTGATGGTGCCAGCTGCGGGGTCCCAAAAACGCATGAGCAGCTTAAGCAGCGTCGACTTGCCCGAGCCCGAGCGCCCCATGATGCAGGTCATGGTGCCGGGCGCAAAAGTGCAGGTCACATCGTCGAGGATGAGACTCGCAGCGGTGTCGTTCGCGACCTGCCCTGTGGCGCCCGCACCGCCCGCGTCCACGCCGCCCGCATAGCTAAAGCTCACATGCTCGGCTGCGGCGCCGGCAAACTCAACGTCCTGTCCGTCGGCGACCTCGGCGCACTGGGGCTGCTCGTCGAGCAAATCGAGCACGCGTGCGCCCGAGGCGAGCGTCTCCTGCAGTGAGGCACCCAGGCGGCTCACGGCCATCACCGAGCCAAACGACGACACAAAGGTAAAGACGGCGACAAACGCTGCGGCAAAGTTAATCGTTCCCGCAGCCACCAGCTGCAGCGCACGTCCGAGCATCACCAGATTGGCCGCAAGAATAAGCGCATCGGCTACGGCCTCGCTGGCCGCTTGGCGGCGCTTGAGGCGCGCGTCCACGGCGCCGACTCGCTCGGTCAGCTTGCCCAGGGCACGGCTGCGATCGGCGCCACCGGCAAACTGGATAGTCTCGGATGCGCCGCGTAGACTGTCGAGCACAAAGGCACCCAGCTTACCGGCGCCCTCGCGGCTCTGGCGGCCGGTGGTGCCGCATGCCTTGGCCGAGGTCAGGGGCAGCAGCACGCCCAGGACTGCGTAGGCCACGAGCGCGATGCCCGCGAGCTCGGGGCTTACGGCCAGCAAAAAGCCCTCAAACACAACGGTGCAGACCAGAGCGATGGCAATGGGCGAGATGGTGTGCGCGTAGAAGACCTCGAGCAGCTCGATGTCCGAGGTGACCAGGCTCACGAGATCGCCCTTGCCGCGGCTCTCGAGCTTGGCGGGCGCCAGTTGGCGCAGGGCACCAAAGACCAAGTCGCGGATGTGCGCGAGCAGGCGAAACGCGATGTAGTGGTTGCAGAGCTGCTCGCCGTAATGGAGCGGCCCGCGTGCGATGCCGCAGGCGGCGCAGGCCACGCATGCCGCGACAAGACCAAGGCCCAGGGCGTTGCGGCCCAGCGCGGCCATAAGGCCGAGGGCGCCAAAGGCCGGCACGAACGCGGCGGTGAGCATGCCAATGCTGCCCAGCGCGACGGCTAGCACAAGCCAGCCGGCAAGCGGTCGGACGAGCCCCATCATGCGCCACATGATGGACGGCGCCGAGCGACGGGCGCGGCCGGAGTCAGGCGCCGCGGCGGCGGAAGACGAGCCGGCACCGTTGAAGCTATCGGTGCAGGCGGCGCTGCCGTCAACAGTCTCAACCGCGCCGGCATCCTCGGCATCACCCTCCGCATACGCATATGCCGAGAGCTGCTCCTGGCTGTTCCACATGCGCGCATAGGCGCCCGCGGTGGCCAAGAGCTCGCCGTGAGTTCCGTGCTCGGCAATACGGCCACGCTCCAGCACCAGGATCTGGTCGGCGTCCACGATTGTCGACAGGCGATGTGCCACCACAATTACAGTGTGCTCGCCGGCGAGCGACGCGATGACCTCGCCGATTGCGGCTTCGCTTGCGGCGTCCACATTGCTCGTCGCCTCGTCAAACACATAGATCGGCGAGTCGTGCAGCAGGGCGCGGGCCATGCACGCGCGCTGGCGCTGGCCGCCCGAAAGGTTGGTACCGCCCTCGTTAATCACCATGTCGAGCCCGCCGTTGGCCTGCACAAAGGCCGCCACGCGCGTGCGGTCGAGCGCGCGCAAAAGCTCGGTATCGGTGGCGTTGGGCTGGGCGAGCAGCAGGTTGTCGCGCAGGGTGCCGGCAAACAGGTAGCCGTTGGTGGGCACCAGGGTGACGGCGCGCATGAGTGAGGCGGCCGTGGCGTCGCGCAGCTCGACGCCGCCGATGCGAACGCTGCCACGGTAGGCATCCTTTCGGCCTGCGATGATCCCCGCAAGCGTGGACTTGCCGCCGCCGCTTTCGCCCACGAGTGCCACGAGCGAGCCGTGCGCAATGGTCGCGCTGGCGCTGTCCAGCACCGTGCGGTCGCCGTATGCATAGCTCACGCCCGCGAGCTCGATATCGCCGCGACCGTCAAGCTCAACATCGCCGCGCTCGGGCTCGGGCGTATCCAAAATGCCAAACATGCGGCGCGAGGCGGCCATGCCGTTCATGGCCGTGTGGAACAGCGATCCCAGGCGGCGCATGGGCAAAAAGAACTCCTGCGACAGAAAGACGATGAGGAAGGCAGCCTCAAAGCCGATCTTGCCCGTGGCGAGCTGCAGCGCGGCTACGATAATGTCGAGCGCGGCGCCCATATAGACGACCAGGTCCATAACGCAAATGGAGCGCAGTTGCATCACCAGCAGGCGCATGGTCGCTGTGCGGAAACGCTCGGACTCGGCGTTGATGCGCTCGTGCCAGCTGCGATCGGCCTGGTAGACCTTAAGGGTGGTGAGACCCTGCACGGCCTCCAGGAACATGCCGCCCAGGTCGACGTAGCTGCCCCAGTACTCGGAACCAATCTTTTTGGCGTTGCGCATGACCATCATGATGGAGACGGGAATGACCGGAACGCAGGCGAGCAGCAGCGCGGCGGGAAGACCCGCCTGGCCCACGAGCAGTACAAACAGCGTGATGGGTGCCAAGCCGGCAAAGAAGAGCTGCGGCAGGTAACCGCCAAAGTACACCTGGAGTTGCGTGGCGCCCTCGACGCTGGTCTGGACGGCCTCGGCGGTGGGGACGGTCTCGGTGTAGGAGGGGCCGAGTGCGGTGAGCTTATCGTAGACGAGCGAGCGCACGCGGCGGACGGCCTCGAACGCGGCCTTGTCGCCGGCGCGTTGGGCCAGGTAGATGGAGGCGGCGCGCACGATGATGGCGGCGGCGAGCGGTAAGGCCGCCTGTGCGAGGGCATCGACGGCGAGCGCGGCGGAAAGGCCGTCCGTGACGATGCCGCCCAAGATGCGCGCAAGCACCCACATCACCGTGATGTTTGCCATGAGCGCGATCCACTTAAACAGGACGCTTGCCATAATGTAGGGCGTTGCCTGCGGAACCAGGGAGAAGAGCCGCTTCTCGAACATGAAACCTCCTATGCCGTAACGGTGCCGGACGGGGTCCTCGGCAGCCGCTTAGTTAGCCAAATGCAACTAGAGTAACATCGTGCAGCGAGTAAGTATGCCGATGGTAATTTTTAGCCGATGAACTGCGTAGAAAGTTCAAAATTGTTGAGTGCGGCGAACTTTGTGGTGAACGGAGTGCGGGCGCAATTCTGATCGTGTGCGACCCCGCTCCAAAACGTGTACGTCAGCCTTCAAAACCGACAAAAAATGACATGTTTGGAGGCTGACGTACATGTTTGGATAGGGGCAAGGGCGGCGACGGACGAAAGTCACGCCTGTGCCACGTCCGATGTGCTAGCGTTTGGGTGAATAAAACGAGCCCGTGCGGAAAGGATCCGGACCGTATGCAACGTGGAAGTACATCTCCGCTGTCCCGCGAGACCGATGCGCCCGAAACCATCGTCAAGCTGGAGTGCGACATCGACGATGCGTCGCCCGA
Source organism: uncultured Collinsella sp. (assembly GCA_902406375.1). GTDB lineage: Bacteria > Actinomycetota > Coriobacteriia > Coriobacteriales > Coriobacteriaceae > Collinsella. Next base: position 29,764 of record CABPDL010000012.1, on the reverse strand, counting down.
GGTACTCGCCTATGCCGCCGACCGCCTGCGCGAGGCGGGCGCCCGCGAGGTGCACTGGCTGCCTCTCTACTGCAAAAAAGGTCGCCCCGGCTGGCAGCTGCAGGTAATCTGCGCCCGTGAGGACATTGACCGCCTGCAGACGATCATCTTTTTGGAAACCACGACCAACGGCATCCGCCGCCAGGTTATGGAGCGCGTCTGCCTTCCGCGCCGCTTTGAGCAGGTGGCGACGCCTTGGGGCGAGGTGGCCGTCAAGGTGGCCACCCTGCCCGACGGCAGTGAGCGTGCGGCGCCCGAGTACGAGGACTGCGCCCGTCTTGCCCGCGAGCATAACGTGCCGCTCCAGCGCGTGATGCAGACGGCACAAGCCTCGGCACTGCGATTTGAATAGCGCGGCCGGCGACATCTCGCGCCCGGCCACATCAGCCCCACCCGAAAGGACCCCCCATGAAATACTTCATCGCTTCCGACATTCATGGCTCGGCATGCTGGGCCGAGCGCCTCTGCACTGCCATCGAATCCGAACAGCCCGACCGCATCGTGCTGCTGGGCGACCTGCTCTACCACGGCCCGCGCAACGACCTGCCGCGCGACTACGCTCCCAAGCGCGTGATTCCGCTGCTCAACGCCCTGGCCGACCGCATCATCGCAGTGCGCGGCAACTGCGACGCCGAGGTCGACCAGATGGTGCTCGATTTTCCCGTCATGGCCGACTACGCCACCCTGTTTGACGAGACCGGCCGCGAGCTGTTCCTGACACACGGCCACGTCTTTGGCGCCGGCATGCACAACAGCGTTGACCATGCGCCCGCGCTGCCCGAGGGCTCCGCGCTCGTCTACGGCCATACGCACATCAAGGTCAACGAAGCGAGCGAGACGCACCCGGGCCTGTGGCTCTTCAACCCCGGCAGCGTGAGCATCCCCAAAGACGGTACGCACAGCTACGGCATCTACGAGGGCGGCGCGTTCCGTCACGTGATCCTGGAGGAGGACTAACCATGGCCGAGCATATGGCTCAGCAAAATGCCGAGGGTTCGCGCGACCTGTCGACGTTGGTAGACGCGTCGGCCGAGCTACAGCATCTGGTGCAGACCATCTGGCGCCTGCGTCAGCCCGATGGCTGCCCGTGGGACCGCGAACAGACGCATCAGAGCATTGGCAAGAACATGATCGAGGAGGCCTACGAGGCGCTCGACTGCATCGAGGCCGACGATGCCACGCATCTGCGCGAGGAACTCGGCGACGTGCTCATGCAGGTCGTACTGCATGCGCAGATTGCGGCGGACGCCGGTGAGTTTTCGCTGGCCGATGTGGCACGCGATATCGACGCCAAGCTCATCCGCCGCCACCCACACGTGTTTGGCGATGCGGACGCCGAGAGCTCCGACGAGGTTCTCAAGATTTGGGACGAGGTCAAGCTTGCCGAGAAGGCCGCCAAGGACCAGGCCGTGGCGGCAGGCGAGGCCGCACCCGAGGGTCTGCTCGACGGTGTGCCCACGCACCTTCCGGCGCTGATGCAGGCTCAGAAGGTGTCGCGCAAGGCGGCTGCCGTGGGCTTTGAGTGGGAGACGGTCCAGGACGTGTGGGACGAGGTCGCCGAGGAGCGTGCCGAGTTTGAGGCCGAGGCTCCCGGCTCGCCCGAGCGCGAGATGGAGTTTGGCGACCTGCTCTTTGCCCTGGTCAACGTTGCGCGCAAGGAGGGAATCGACGCCGAGAGCGCCCTGCGTGCCAGCACGGCAAAGTTCCGCCGCCGCTGGGCCGCGATGGAGCAGATGGCGGCCGACGCCCACGTGGATCTGGCCGAGCTTTCGACCCACGGCCTTAACGACCTGTGGGATGCCGCAAAGGCGGAGGAGTAAGACTGCGGGAACGACGGGCTGACACGCCTCATCGTTCCCGCTAAATTTTTCGAAAATCAAGTGTATCCCTCGGCTAACTTAGGGCATAATGCAAAAAGTGCGACATGGCTAACTTACGGAGGCGCACCGACGGTGCACGGTCAGCCGGTCGCTTGCATCCACTATGTTTCCAAGTGAGAGGGAGACAACATGAGCGATATTTTGGACGTCTACGGTCGCGAGGTGCTCGACAGCCGCGGCAATCCCACCGTCGAGGTCGAGGTCGTGCTCGAGGACGGCGGCTTTGGCCGCGCAATGGTGCCTTCGGGTGCTTCGACCGGCGCCTTTGAGGCCTGCGAGCTGCGTGATGGCGACAAGGGCCGCTATCTGGGCAAGGGCGTCTCTCGGGCCGTCGAGCACGTCAATAACGAGTGCGCTAACGCCGTCGTGGGCCTCGACGCCTTCGACCAGCGCGCCGTCGATGCCGCGCTGATTGCCGCGGACGGTACCCCCAACAAGACCAAGCTCGGTGCCAACGCCATCCTGGGCGTGTCGCTGGCCGTCGCCCGCGCTGCTGCCGAGTCGGCGGGCCTGTCGCTGTACCAGTACCTGGGCGGCGTCAACGCCCACCTGCTGCCCACGCCTATGATGAATATCCTCAACGGTGGCGTCCATGCCGACAATAACGTTGACTTCCAGGAGTTCATGATCATGCCGGTGGGCGCCCCGAGCTTTGCCGAGGGTCTGCGTTGGTGCGCCGAGGTCTACCACACCCTCAAGGGCGTGCTGCACGAGGCGGGCCTGGGCGGCGGCGTGGGCGACGAGGGCGGCTTTGCGCCCAACCTCAAGACCAATGCCGAGCCGTTCGAGTACATTACCAAGGCCGTCGAGAAGGCTGGCTTTAAGCCCGGCGTCGACTTCATGTACGCCATGGACCCGGCCTCGACCGAGTTCTACAACGCCGAGACCGGCATGTACGAGCTCAAGGGCGAGGGCGTGGAGTACACGAGTGCCCAGATGGTTGATTACTGGGAGAAGCTCGTCGACACCTATCCCATCATCTCCATCGAGGACGGCATGGCCGAGGAGGACTGGGACGGTTGGGTTGAGCTTACCCGCCGCATTGGCAACAAGGTGCAGCTGGTGGGCGACGACCTGTTCGTCACCAACACCGAGCGCCTCAAGAAGGGCATCGAGCTGGGTGCCGCCAACGCGATCCTGGTCAAGGTCAATCAGATCGGCACGCTCACCGAGTCGCTCGAGGCCATCGAGACCGCCAAGGAGGCCGGTTACGCCTGCATCGTGAGTCACCGCTCCGGCGAGACCGAGGATTCCACGATCGCCGACCTGGTCGTGGGCGTCAATGCCGGCCAGATCAAGTCGGGCGCCCCGTGCCGCAGCGACCGTATCGCCAAGTATAATCAGCTCATCCGCATCGAGGACGAGCTCGAGGGCAGCGCGCGCTACGCCGGTAAGACCGCGTTCTACAACATTCGCTAAACGGGCGAATTTGGCGAGGGGGAGGCTGACTCGGTTCCGTCCCGCCTTGACTGGATGCTGCAAAGCGCCATGGGCGCTGGGCCATACGGCTCAGCGCCTTTTTTATGTCGAGCAAAGGCTGGCGAAGGCGGTGCAGGCGCTCGTGCTATAACTAAAGGACTTAGCGCAAACAAACCTCAACCGCACAAGGCGCACATGGATCAGATTTACGACAACAGGTACTATTCCGCCGGTTCGCGCGAGCCGTCGCCTCGCCGTGCGCGCACGGTGCAGCTCGGTGGGTCCGCTTATGCCGGCGCCGACCGCTCCACGCAGCGCCCGGCAAGTACCTCGCGCCCCAATGCTCAATCAAATACCTTGGCAGATGGACCGGTGCGCCCGGCACGTTCGTCGCATGCGTCGCGTCCCTCGACTCAAGCACACGACAAATCGAGTAGGCCCTCGAACCGTCTTTCGGGCTCGGACTTTATGCATTACGCCAACGACAACGCGGTTGTCAAGGCGATCTATGACTTTACGCATGGCCCTCTGCGTCCGCTGTTTATCGGTATCGTGGTGGCGCTGGTGCTCGTGAGCCTGTATTTCCCCGTGCGCGATCTGTACGTGGCAAAGCGTTCGAGCGATATCTTGGCCAAGCAGGTCGAGATTCGCCAGCAATACAATGATGAGCTGCAAAAAAGCGTCGACAAGCTGCTCTCGGAGGAGGGTATCAAGGACGCGGCGTCCGAGGACCTGGGCCTGGTGATGCCCGGCGAGAAGAAGATTGACGTGCTAGGTTTGGACGACGATTCGGACTCGTCGTCGAGCAAAAAGTCCTCAAACGCCAAGAAGGCCAGCGAAGTGGCCAAGGAAATCGAAGAAGTCGGCAAGGACGCGCCGTGGTACATCCAGGCGCTCGACATGCTGTTTGGGTTTAACGGCGTCGAGGGTCAGACGGTCGTGTCCAACGGCAAATAGCGCCCGGAGGGGAGCCCGCAATGACAAATTGCAAACGCTATAAGGTAGCCGCGATCGACCTGGGAACGGTGTCGTCGCGACTGGTGTTGGCCCAGGTCGAGGGCGGAGCGATTGTGGAATCGTCCAAGCATACCGAGATTACCGACCTGGGCGAGGGCGTGGACACGACGGGGCGCTTTTGCAAGGCGGCTGTCGAGCGTGTGCTCGCTGCGTGCCGCATGTTTGTGGACGAGGCCCGTGCCTTTGGGGCCGTGTGCGTCTGCACCACGTGTACGAGTGCCGCGCGCGATGCGTCCAATGCCGCGCTGCTGTTGGACGGCCTGCGCGATCTGGGGCTTGAGCCACAGGTGATTCCGGGCGAGGTCGAGGCGCGCCTGACGTTTTTTGGCGTGGCGCACGACTTTGCCGGCGAGCGCATCATTGTTGCCGATTCGGGCGGCGGATCCACGGAGCTCGCGACTGGCGTGTACGCGCCGGAGCGCGGCGTCTTTGCGCTGGAGGGAACGCGCTCGCTGGACATCGGTTGTCGCCGCGTGACGGAGCGCTTTTTCTCCGCGTTGCCGCCCGCGGATGGCGAGCTTGCTGCCGCTGCCGCGTGGGCAGGCGAGCAGTTTGCCGCCTATTTTGAAGGCCTGCCTGTCGACTTTGAGCGCGCCGAACGCTTAGTCGCGGTGGGCGGCACGGTGACTACGCTGGTGGCTCTGGTCCACGAGCTGGAACCGTACGATTCGAGCTTTGTGCACCTACGCGAGCTGTCGCTGGAGCAGGTCTCGGCCGCTATCGAGCGCATGTCTGTGTTGGACGCGGAAGGCATCGCCGCGCTACCGGGTGTACAGCCCAAACGCGCGGGCGTGATCTTGGCTGGTGCCGTGGTGATTCGCGAGCTTATGCGAGCCGGCGGCTACGACACGCTCACCGTAAGCGAGAACAGCCTGCTTGCCGGCATGGCCGCCACCATTAACGAGGTTCTCGACGGTGAGCTACCCACCATCGGCTGGACCCCCAGCCTCAGCGCCCTTTAACCATCCCCTCATAAGTTGCGGTGAAATACGGACTAAAATCGCCCTTTCGGGCCCCAAACAGTCCCTATTCCACCGCAACTTAGAGGCTTGACGGCGTCCGAAAGAAACGAGCCCGCATCCCAAAGGGACACGGGCCCGTAAAAGCCAAATGGTAGGGGCGGTGGGACGTCCGCGCATTTGCTGCGCAAATACGCACCGGCTTCGGCCGCCTGTCGGCGCCCTCGCCGGCTCGCTACGGACGCTGCGCGTCCGCTTAACGCTCGCCCCCTCGCGGGTTCGAGTCCCACCGGCATCCAAAAGAAACGAGCCCGCATCTCAAAGGGACACGGGCCCGTAAAAGCCATATGGTAGGGGCGGTGGGACTCGAACCCACAATCCTTGCGGCGAGAGATTTTAAGTCTCCTGCGTATGCCAATTCCGCCACGCCCCCGTGAGACTAGAAGTCTAGCACAAGCCGTCCGTTACGCGTTGACGGCCATCGAGTGTTGGCCCGACTTCTCCAGGAACTCCTGGAACTTGGCTTCGTCGCCCTTGTTCTGGTACTGCAGGGCCAGCAGGTACTCCAGTCGGCAGCGCTTGACCGGGTCGTTGCCAACATCCTCGAGCATGCGCTCCAGCTCGGGAATGTCGTTGTGGCGCTTGAGGATCATCGTGTCGTACATCAGCTGGCATTCGTGTGCGACCGCCTCGGCCTGACCGCCCTCAAAGCCCTTGATCTCGTGCAGAAGCTCCTTGGACTTTTTGCGGTCCTCCTGGCCAACGTAGTAGTTAAAGGCTTTGATCACCAGGTCGACGCGCTGCATCTTGGGCAGATTGAGCCCCAGCAGCAAATCGAACATCTCATCGGCGCGCTTGTGGTCCTCGCGCAGCAGATAGGAGTTCAGGCGCAGGTAGTCGCGGTTGTAGCGCGGGTACAGCATGCTGGTGAGTCTGCCGTCGAGCAAACGATCGAACTCGTCCCACTGCTTGGCAGCCATAAGCTGCTGCAGGCGCTTGAACGTTGTGCGTTTTTTGACGCTAAAGAACACCGACACGGCGATGCAGATGATAACGACGGCGGTCCAGAGTGTGCGGGAATCGGGCATATTGGGATCCTTAGTCGCTCATAAAGCGAGCGGTATGACAACACGTACTAGATGTATTATACGCAGCGCGCAAGCAAACTGGCATAAAAGCTCATCGAGGCTGAGTGCCATCGCTCGCTGCGGTACACTTACCTAAAGTAAACCATGAAGGGAGACATTACCTATGAAGAAGATCGTTTTGGCTTGCGGTGCTGGCGCTGCTACTTCCACGCTTGTTGCCCAGAAGGTCGCCACCATGCTCGACGCCAATGGTTATGCCGGCAAGTATGAGATCGTGCAGTGTGCCATCTCCGAGGCCAAGGACTACTGCGACGAGGGCGCCGACCTGCTGATCGCCACCACCGTTGCCCCCGAGGGCCTCACCTGCCCGTACGTGAGCGGCGTGCCCTTCATGACGGGCATGAACCGCGTCGCTGCCGAGAAGGCCGTCCTCGACGTCATGGCTCAGTAGGCGCTGACTGTATGAGTGAGCAGAACGCCAATCCGGTCGAGCTCTTTGGCATGCGCGTTGCCCATGTGGGCATTAACGCCACCGACCCGGCAGATGCCCTGGAGATCGCGGAGCTGTTCTCGACGATGATGGGCCTGCCCGTTATCGAGACCCCGGTTTCGTACTTTAACGATTCGCTGGTCGAGATCATGAAGCAGAACGGTCGTGGCGCCAAGGGCCACATTGGCTTTGCTGTCAACGACATCGATGCGGCCGAGAAGTGGTTTGCCGAGCGCGGGCTCGAGGTCAACGAGGAGTCGCGCGTGCTGCTGCCCGACGGCGGCACCAAGCTCGTGTACTTTAAGCGCGAGTTTGCCGGTTTCGCCGTGCACCTGTGCCGCGAGTAGCGCACAAGCTGCCATAGCTAGCAAAAAGGGATAGGGCCGTGTGGCCCTATCCCTTTATTTATGCCGAGGGGCTTCCTAGCGCGGCAGGCGAATCGTAAAGCGGCTGCCGACGCCCTCGACTGAGGTCACGCCAATGACACCGCCATGGCTGTCGACGATCCACTTGGCAATGGCAAGCCCCAGACCCGAGCCCTGCGCGCCGGCATCGCGTGCGTTGTCGGCGCGGTAGAACCGTTCAAACGCGTGGGCTGCGGATTCCTGGTTCATGCCGATGCCCTCGTCCTCAACACTTATGTCGATCGTGCCCGCGCCCGCATCCGGCGTCACGCCAAACGAGATGGATGTGCCCGCGTCCGAATACTTGGCGGCGTTCTGCACGATCACGCGCAGAGCCTGCTTCACGAGCGCCACGTCAACGGGCGCGTCGCAGCGCGGGTCGCTGGTAAGTGCGGCATCGTGCGCCAGTCGATATGTGTGCGCGGCATCGATCATCTGCGATTCCTCGCATACCTCGCCGACCAGTGCGGCCAGGTTAGTATTCGCACGCCGCAGGACCGTGCGCCCGGCATCGCCGCGCGCCAAAAACAGCAGCTGCTCCACGAGCTCCTGCATATGCTCGCTTTCGGCCTTGAGCGAGGCAATGGACTCTGCCAGCACGTCCGGGTCGTCTTTGCCCCAGCGGTCGAGCATGTTCACGTAGCCCTGAATCACCGCGATGGGCGTGCGCAGCTCGTGGCTCGCATCGTTGACAAAGCGCATCTGCTGCAGCTTGGCCTCTTGCATCTGGCGCAGTAGGCGGTTGAGTGCAACCTCGATGCTTGCCAGGTCGGCGTCGCCGGTAGTGACGCTCGGCGAGTCGACGCTTGCTCGCTCGATGGCCTGCTCCAGTGTTTCCATCTTGCCGCCGGAGAGCTGCATGCGGCCGAGCTCGTCCACGCGCAGGGCCAGGTCGTTGAGCGGTGCCATGGCGCGGCGCACGCGGCGAGCGCCGCCGAGCATGTTGAGCACGCTGATGACCTGCCCGCCTGCAACGACAAGGTAGAGGGGCCATAGCGTGATGAGATCCTGCGCGAGGGGGAAGGTCTTGGTGGTACGCGCAAGCTCGACGGTATAGGTGAGCGTTGCCAGGTCCCAGCCGCGCGCGGGCGTCAGTGACATGCCGTGAACGGTGGCGTCGGGGATCCATCCTGCGCTAAACGTGCCGTCGGGCAGCGTCTGGTTGTATCCATAGACGAGGATCGCTGCCGCAGCAACTAGCAGCCACAGATCGAGCCAGATGTAGCTCGCCAGGCGGCGCCACATATAGCTCCAGTTGATGGCGCGGGCGATGGAGGTGACGCGTTTGGTCTCGGCGTTACGCGCGGCAGACATAGCCCACCCCGCGCACGGTCTGGATGATGCGGGCGCCGCCGGCGTCCTCGATCTTGGCGCGCAGGTGCGCGATGTGCACGTCGACGTTGTTGGTGTCGCCCACGTATTCGTAGCCCAGCGCTTCGTGCGCGATGCGCTCGCGCGTGAGCACGGTCTCGGCATGCGCCATAAGCAGGGCGAGGACATCGAACTCGCGGGCCGTGAGCGCGATGGGCGAGCCGCCGACCGTGACTTCGCGGCGGTCGGGGTCGAGCACAACCGAGTCAACGGTGAGCGCGGCGGGGGAGGGCGCGGCAGCGGTCTGGGCCGTGTCGGTTGCCGGGGACATTGTGGCGATACCGGCGGCCGTGCCGCTCGCTACGCCCGCCCCGGCCCCGGCGCCGCCAACGCCCGAAGCCGCCCGCACGGCTTCCGAGCGCTTCAGCGCCACGCGGATCCGTGCGAACAGCTCCTCGATCGCAAACGGCTTGGTCAGGTAATCGTCGGCGCCGGCGTCGAGCCCGGCAACCTTGTCCATCACGGCATCGCGCGCGGTGACCATGATCACTGGCACATCCTTGTGCTTGCGTATGCGCCGCAGCACCTCCATGCCGTTGAGCTGCGGCAACAGTACATCGAGCAGAATCAGATCGTAGTCGCGCTCCAACGCCAGGTCAACGGCGGTGCGTCCGTCGGCGGTATGCTCCACCTGGTAGCCCTCGTGCTCCAGCTCGAGTGTCACAAAGCGGGCGATTTTCTCCTCGTCCTCTACGATCAGGATTCGTGCCATGCGTGCCCCCGTCTGCGATTACTTGTCGTCGTTCAGATTTTGCTTGATGTCGTCCGCGGCGTTGGCGGCGTAATCCATCAGGTTGTTGATGCTGCCGGGCACGTCGCCGTCGCTATCGATGCGGTAGCGCATGCCAAAGAACAGGCCAAGCAGCATCAGCCATATCGTGGCGCCCCCGGCAAACAGGGCGATGATGGGGATCAGAATGGGGATGTTGAGGATGATCGCGTCGCGGCGCGTGGCGATAAACTTGGTGTCCAGGCTCAGGCGGAAGAGCTTTTTGAGGTACTCCCACACGGTGTCCATCTTCTTGGAGAAATCGGTCTTTTCGCTCGACTTTTCGTAGGCGGCCTGCGCAGCGACCATCTCGGCCGAGGGCTCGTCGACTGGCGCAGACTCGGTGGCGGCGTGCGCCGACGTGGTCTGGGTCTTGCCCTGCGACTCGAGCCAAATGATGGCGTCCAGAACGTTGCCGTCGGCGGCGTCGAGCGCGGCCTTGGCGTCGGTATAGCTCACGTTGCACTTGGTGCGGATAGTTTCAACTTTTTCGAGGTCGTCCATGACCTGTCCTTTCGTTCGATGGGCGCGACGCCAGGCGATCTGCCCGGGCGCGAGCGTTGCGTTCGGCGGCCTGCGTTGCGCGGCGCCGCCCCGCCCTTGGTCGAACTCTATAGTGCAGGTTATAGATTAAGCGATTCTTGAGCCAAGATTAATGTTGGATGAGTTTTTGGGTGGCAGTGGGAAAAGTATTAGACCTCGATAGCGGGAGATGGGGTGCCGATGACAAGCCGGCGGCAGAAATGGGATAAGCAAGGCGAACGGATCATATGGATTAAAATCGCGTTGCAAAAGTATGAGTTTCACACACGGCAGCCATGGAAGGACCTTAATATTACTTAGGCATGCGGCATTTGACGCCAGTCCTAATTGAAAGGCCAAGGGTAAATGGCTCCATGGGCAAGTGATTCTGTTTGCTAATGACCGAAAGCACCAATCCGTCATGTTGATTAAGGTTTCTGTTTGCTTGCATGGTTCGCTAGCTGCTAAAAGGTTGACCGATTGACTGTTTATGGCATCGTTAGTCGTCGGTGTTTTATAACAATAATTTAAAATAGCTGCAGTGGCTGAATGAATATAGAGAAAGGACTATCAATGGAGTGCAACTGGATTTACTTCCCATTAAACGGTCGTCCGCCGCAGCCGTTAATGGACGTTGTAAAAGCTGTAGATAAAAATATTGAGCAGATTCGTTCTGATAAAAACAGTGAGCACAGCGATAGCGTGCTCCGAATTTTGGCGTTCGATTTGGAGCAATTTGGTTTCAATGTTGAGGTGGGGAAAAAGAAAAACGAGAAACTATCGATGCCAGTGTTGTATGGGGAGAAAGGCTTAATTGATAAAGCTTTTGAGGTCGATGCCGTCCATAGGGACACTAACACGATAGTGGAGATTGAGGCCGGGCGCGCTGTCGCGAACAACCAGTTTCTGAAGGATTTTTTTGAAGCGTGCATGATACAGGATGCAGCATATCTTTGTGTAGTCGTTCGTAATGTGTACAAGAGTGGTGACAACTCAAGCAGAGACTACGAAAAGGTCGTAACTTTTTTCAAAACATTGTATGCAAGCGGGCGCATGCCTGTTCCGTTAAAAGGCATTATGGTTATCGGGTACTAACTGCAGTGGTTCTTTCGGTTTTGGAATAGTTCCGCGTGTAACTATTTGTGTGTCGGGTACATGGTGACTTGGGCAGCGGCTCGGACTCAGCGGATGCGAACAGCATGTATGCGGCAAGGTTTTCAAATTGTTTTAGAGGAAAACCTCTGCTGCTCAGTCAGCATTCGGCACCCTTCCCAACGCACGTATGATTAGCTTTTGAGATCGCTTCTGCTCTCTAATGGCGGCCGCAAGAGCCCTTCGACGTTCGATTTTGGCTTGCAGCTCATCAACCTTTGTAGCGGGTACATAGTCACTTTTGACCTCGTCGCCGACTCGATAGTTGAGATAGCAGTATTCGTGGCCCTTTATGTTTCGCATGCGGATGCTGCCCTTTGGAAGGAGACTGATTTCCTGCTCCATGAGGCCCAAGAGGCGGCTCGAGCGTGCATATTCCTCTTCTAGGACATCTTCTAAGACGGACATGGAGCCTCCTTTCCGAGTAGTTACCCTACATTCTATCAAATCCATTAAATTGTAGGGTAACTCAAGCATGTCCGCACGACATGTGACACTTACCCTGCCGCCCTGCTCTGCCGCGGCGGCATGTACCCAAACAACGGTCCTCTAAAGAGTTCGATATCGATGAGTGATAACACCAAGCATCTCGCAAAGAAGTGCGTCAAGAACGCGGGGCCGTGCCTCGTGCTGTGCCTTGCCGGCGCAACGGTCGCGCTGCTGGCTGTTCTGGGGCCGTTTGATGTGCTCCGAAGTGCCAGTTCTCTGCATGTTTGCATGGCTCTTGCCGGCGCCATGATGACCGGCGGCGTGCTCGATCTGATCTTTTGGGTGTTTGACCCGTTTGGATGGAAGAGCGAGGGGTAGGTCCCAAAGGATGGAAGGGCTGGAACGGTTGACTTAGTGATCGTGCAGAATGTGGGCTAGCGACTTACAAGGAAGTGGTGATCCGATGACGGTCTATGTGACGGGCGATATTCACGGCGGCCTCGACATGCAAAAGCTGCGCGACTGGGAGCTTGGGGATAGTCTGACGAGCGACGACTATCTCATCATCGCGGGCGACTTTGGCCTTCCGTGGGATTTCTCTGCCGAGGAGTGCGCCGACATCGCCTGGCTGGAGTCGCGGCCCTATACCGTGCTGTTTGTCGACGGTAACCACGAGCGCTTCGACCATTGGGCGGAGCGTCCCATGGAGCTGTGGCACGGTGGGCTGACACAGCGCCTGTCGGACACCTCTCCCATACGGCGCCTGACGCGTGGCGAGATTTTTGAGCTCGACGGCTCAACGATCTTTACTATGGGCGGTGCCACGAGCGTGGACAAGGAATACCGCATTCCGTATTCCAGCTGGTGGCCACAGGAGCTGCCGGACGAGCGCAACTTTGAGGAGGCACGGACGAAGCTCGACAGCGTGGGCTGGAAGGTCGACTACGTGGTCACCCACACCTGCTCTACGCGCATGCTTTCGCCCACGCTCTATCCGGCGCCCGGCTGGAATTGCCCCGCCGTCGATCGACTTACGGCATTTTTTGACGAGTTGGAAGACCGCTTGGACTACAAGCGCTGGTACTACGGGCATTTTCATCGGGATGCCAACCCGACCGAGCGCCATACCGTGCTCTACGACCGCATCGTTCGCCTGGGCGACGAGCTCCAGCCTTGGGATGTTGCGTAGGGGCGGGGCGTATTTGGCTATTCAGCCGTTATGGTGATGTTTTCCCGGTGTGCGCGGATAGCACCCCAGCTAAAGTGCTCGATCAGTTGCTCAGCAGAGCGCGGCGTGGTGTCCGGCGCGATGCCCGTTTGCCCGGCGAGCCAGCCCAGCAGTGCCTCGGGTGTGCTAAAGCGGGCGCGGAGCTCGCCCAGGTCCAGATCGCGATCGCGCTTGGAAAGGCGGCGGCCGTCCGGCGACATGAGCAGCGGGATGTGCGCGTAGTGCGGCGTGGGCAGTCCCAGCAGATGCTGCAGATAGATCTGGCGCGGCGTGGACCCCAGCAGGTCGCATCCGCGCACGACCTCGGTGACGCCCATGGCAGCGTCGTCGACCACCACGGCTAGCTGATAGGCAAACACGCCGTCGCTGCGGCGCACCAAAAAGTCGCCGCACTCGGTGGCGAGTGCTTCGCATTGGGCGCCGTACGTGCGATCCACAAATTCGATCACGTCGTCTGCGAGGTCGTCGACGGTGGGCACGCGCAGACGTGTGGCCGGGGCGCGCAGGGCGCTGCGGCGGGCCACCTCCTCGGCCGAAAGACTTCGGCAGGCGCCACGGTAGATGGGCGTGCCGTCGCTCGCGTGCGGTGCACTCGCGGCGTGGAGCTCGGCGCGTGTGCAAAAGCAGGGATAGGTGAGGCCGGCGTCTTTCAGCCGGCGCAAGGCGCTCTCGTACAGGTCTAGGCGGTCGTGCTGGTAGTAGGGGCCTTCGTCCCACTCCAGCCCCAGCCAGGCCAGGTCGTCAATCAATTGGGCGGCAAGTTCCGGGCGCTTGCAGCGATCGTCCAGGTCCTCAATGCGTAACACGATGCTGCCGCCCTGGCTGCGGGCCGAAAGCCATGCGCACAGGCAGCTGAACACGTTGCCCAGGTGCATACGGCCCGAGGGCGACGGGGCGAAGCGCCCCACGACGGGCGCGGGAGCGGCCGGCGTCGTTGGCGCGTCGGCGGCGGTTGTTGCTATGTTGCGTGCGTTGATGTCCATGCGGACGAGTATAGCGCGGGGCGTGGTGGGGGAGACGCTGCCGTGGCCTGCAAGTTGCTGAGGCCACACGTTGCGCGTGCCGGACCACCGGCTCGGCGCCTTAATCGTCGTCAATCAATCTAGCCCTCAAACGACAGAAACCCCGGCAGCTCTTCGCAACTGCCGGGGTTTCCGCGGAAAAGGGGGACATGATCCTCAAGCGGACGGCAAAGGGGCAAACCGTTTTCGCTCAACTGCTTTATGCCCCTCAACTGGCGGCTCAATCAGCGCATGCCGCGCCCACACAAAGCCGCTACACCTGTGATGGAGCTATGAAGTGGTATCTATTGCCGGAGCGGGCTATGCCAAGGAGTGTCCCAGATTGCCGGCAGATAAGGAACGTCCCCAGGTGCCGGCCGCGGGCGTGACTTTCGTCCCGTTTGATACTCCGCTGACCTAGATGTTCGTCACATGAACCCGCAAACGTGGGACAATGACGCTACTGGTATCACAGACAAAGGATGTGCCTATGAACGCCCCCGTTGCCAAGACCTGTCGGCAGCGCTGCCCGTTTGCGCGATTTGCTTCCATTTGTGCGCTCGTCGCGTGCGCGCTGCTGCTGTTGCCCGCCGTTGCACGTGCCGACGGGTATTCCATGACCCAAACCTACATCAGTGCCACGGTCGAGGCCGATGGATCGCTGGCCGTTGTCGAGGGACGCCAGTTTGATTTCGACGACGACATCAACGGCGTGTTTTGGGAGATCAATACGGGCTCCAACCAGCAGGGCGGCACGGCGGGCGTCGACGTGCTGAGTGTCGAGGAAGAGGACACCGCGTTTAACAAAGTCGATAGCGCGAACAAGGGCGACTCTGGCGTCTACACGGTCGAGCAGACCGGTGACGGCGTAAGGATTAAGGTGTTCAGCCCTCACGAGAGCGGCGACAGCGCAATCTACTACGTGAGCTACACCATGACCGGTGCGGTTATGAACTGGGCCGATACCGCCGAGCTCTACTGGAAGTTCGTGGGTGACGGCTGGTCTGCGGATTCCGATGACGTCGAGATGGAAGTGTGCTTCGCGAATGCCGCTGCCGGGACGGCGGCCGTCAAGGGCGATAACTTCCGCGCATGGGGCCATGGTCCGCTGACGGGCGACGTGTCGCTCGATGAGGACGAGCCCATGGTCACCTATACCATTCCCTGCGTGCACCAGGGCGAATTCGCCGAGGCACGCATCGCCTTCCCTAGCGACTGGGTGCCGCAGCTTGCCGCTTCGGGCGAAGAGCGCATGTCAACGATCCTGAGCGAAGAGAAGGAATGGGCCGACGAAGCTAACGCCCGCCGTGAGCACGCGCGTGCGGTTGCCAGCGCGATTGCCGTGGTGTGTGTTGTTGTGGCGGTTGCCTATACCGGTGTAATCGTGATGCTCAAGCTGCGCAGGCCCAAGCCCAAGCCGCTCTTCCAGGACGAGTACTTCCGCGATGTGCCCTCCGCCGATCATCCCGCGGTGCTTGCAACTCTTATGAGCTGGAACGACGTGCCCGATCAGGCATATATCGCCACGCTGATGAAGCTGACCGACGACCGCGTGATCAAGCTGGAAGAAGCGACCGAGACCAAGAAGAAGGGTCTGCTCCGTCGCGAAAAAGAGGAGCAGACGTATCGCATCACAGTGACCGACGAGGCCTGGAAGGCTGCCAAGAAGGACGGCATCGATCGCGACGTGCTCAAGGTCTTCTTCGCTGGCGTTAAGCCCGATAAAGACGGCGTCCGTTCGCGCACGTTTAGCGAGCTGGAGGAGTATGCCGGCGAGCGTACTGAATCTGTTGGCGACAAGCTCGAGGACTATCAGAGCGCAGTTAAGGGCAAGCTGGAGGCGCGCGAGCTTATTGCATCGGACGGCACCATCGCCCTGGTTGCCGGCTTGGTTATCGGTATCATCATCGTCTTTGGCATTCTGGGCTCTCTGTTCTATACCGACTTTGCGGACGCCAACGTCGGTGCCGCTATGATTTCGATCCCCGTCACGATCGTGGGCTTTGTCCTGAGCTGCACCTTCCGCCGTTACACGCCGGAGGGCGCCGAGGTGGCGGCTCGCTGCAAGGCGCTCAAGCATTGGCTCGAGGACTTCACACGCCTAAAGGAAGCCGTCCCGGGCGATCTGGTGCTGTGGAACAAGCTGCTGGTGATGGGCGTTGCCCTAGGCGTTTCGAAAGAAGTGCTGCGACAGCTGGCCGAGGCCGTGCCTGCGGACCTGCGCAACAGCGACGATTTCTACGACAACTACCCCTGCTACTGGTGGTATTACCATCACTACGGCAACGAGTCTCCGCTCGATTCGTTCAACGATGTGTATCACGAGACCATCCGCGAGTTGGCTTCGAGCTCCGATAGCTCGAGTGGCGGCGGTGGTGGCGGCTTCTCGGGCGGCGGAGGCGGCGGCGTCGGCGGAGGCGGCGGCGGAACGTTCTAACGGTCGTAAATTATGGGATGGGCTTTTCTCGACAGCCGTCGGGGAAAGCCCATCCCCTTTTTACGCGCTACCTACGAAGACTGTCCCCAGCGACTAGTCATTTAAGAACGTCCCCAATGACTAGGTGCGGTTGCTGCCAAGGGGTGTCCCGGAGTGCCGGCACAAGAGGAACGTCCCTAACTGCCAGGTTTAGGCTGTTAGGTCGAGTTCGTAGAGGAAGCTTTCGCGCGGCATGTCGTGGCGGCGCTCTTCGCGGTTGGCGCGGTGCGTGGCCGTGCGCTTAAAGCCATGCAGCTCGTAGAACTTCCATGAGCAGTTGGAGTCGGTGTACAGGTGCGCTCTCGTTGCCCCGCGCGAGGACAGGTGCGAGACCGCGGCGTCGAGCAAGACCGAGCCAACGCCCAGGCCATGGACATCGCGATCCACGGCAAGCAACGTGACCTCGTTGTCGTGTGGCAGGGGACTGCTTTCGAGCAGGCGGTTGTTGGTGCGGATGGTTGCGCGCACAAACGAGAGATACTCGGCGCAGGCATCGGGCTCCAGCTCACGCATCTGCGATAGCAGCGCGCGCTCGGTATCCATCCAATGTTCATTGACGGTGGCGCCGGAGCTTTGCCCCGCACGCGCGAGCGCAATGCCGCGCGCCTGGCCGTCGATGACGGCAACCTGCGAAAACGTCGACGACGAAAGGCAGTAGGCAAGGTCGCACGCGGCCTCAAGGCGGTTGTACTCATCGTTATCCGAATTGTTATGCCAAAGCTGCTGCAGAATCAGCGCGATGGCGTCGAAGTCTTCGGTGTCAAACGGTCGGTAGAGAACCCGCGAGACCATAGTGCCTCTTTCTTTTGCGGATGCATATCGAGCACAGTTCTACCACGCCATTGGCATCTAATTATGGTGCCCCTGTGTTCCATGAACTCACCGCGCCCGGTGCTGCGCCCATGCCCTCCGCTCGCAAGCTTTTTCTGCACATGCGACCGTTGCGGGGTGCATCGACGCGCTCGATGCGCTACATTGAATCAGTATTTTCAATGCCGCTGCGCGAGCGCTGCAGATCGACGTATCACCGACTCACAGAGCACGGCGGCGTACCAGACAGGAGGACTGCATGGGATCTGATGTGAAGATCGCGCGCGCGTTGATCTCGGTTACCGATAAGACGGGCGTCGTCGATTTCGCACGGACGCTGGTCGATGACTTTGGCGTCGAGATCATCTCTACGGGCGGCACGGCTCGTGCCATCGAGGACGCGGGCGTTCCCGTAACCCCCATCGAGGAGTTCACGGGCTATCCCGAGATGATGGACGGCCGCGTTAAGACCCTGCACCCCAAGGTTCACGGCGCGCTGCTGGCCCGCCGCGATTCCGAGCAGCACATGCAGGAGGCCGCCCAGCACGGCATTAAGCTGATCGACCTGGTCGTCGTCAACCTGTACGAGTTCGAGAAGACCGTCGCCAACCCCGAGGTCACCTTTGCGGATGCCATCGAGCACATCGACATCGGTGGCCCCTCCATGTTGCGCTCTGCCGCCAAGAACGCCGCGAGCGTTACCGTCATCTCCGACCCGGCCGACTATGATGCCGTCCTGGCCGAGATGCGCGAGACCGGTGGCTGCACCACGCTTGCCACCCGTCGTCGCCTGCAGGTGAAGGTCTACCAGACCACCGCCGCCTACGACACGGCTATCTCCCGTTGGCTTGCCGCCCAGGCAAGCGACGTGGCGGACACCTCTGCCAAGCTCGAGATTTCGCTGGAGAAGGTCGACGACCTGCGCTATGGTGAGAATCCTCAGCAAAAGGCTACGGTCTACCGCTTTGCCGAGGGCTGCGAGAACACCGCGAGCTCTCAGTTCCCGCTTGTGGGCTCCGAGCAGATCCAGGGCAAGCCGCTCAGCTACAACAACTATCTGGACGCCGATGCCGCCTGGAACCTGGTCCGCGAGTTCGACGAGCCGGCCTGCGTGATCCTCAAGCATCAGAACCCCTGCGGTTCCGCCGTTGCCGAGGACATCACGGCCGCCTACGACCGCGCTTTCGCCTGCGATCCCAAGAGCGCCTTCGGCGGCATCATCGCCTGCAACCGCGAGGTTCCCTTTGAGCTGGTTGAGCACTTTGCCGATCAGAACAAGCAGTTCGTCGAGGTCATCATCGCCCCGAGCTATACCGCCGAGGCGCTCGAGCGCATGGCCAAGCGCCCCAACCTGCGCGTGCTGGCTACCGGCGGCGTGGACCACGGTGCCCAAGTGGAGCTGCGCTCCATCGACGGCGGCATGCTGGTGCAGGAAGTCGACCACGTGACCGAGGATCCCGCGACCTTTACGTTCCCCACCGACCGCAAGCCCACCGATGCCGAAATGGCCGAGCTCGAGTTTGCCTGGAAGGTCTGCAAGGGCGTCAAGTCCAATGCTATCCTGGTCTCCAAGGGCAAGGCCGGCATTGGCATGGGCCCGGGTCAGCCTAACCGCGTTGACTCTGCACTGCTTGCCTGCGAGCGTGCCGAGGACTTCTGCGAGCGCGAGGGCGTGGAGAAGGGCGGCTTTGCTTGCGCAAGCGACGCGTTCTTCCCGTTCCGCGACAACGTCGACGTGCTTGCCGCGCACGGCGTGACCTGCATCATCCAGCCCGGTGGCTCCAAGCGCGACGACGAGAGCATCCAGGCCTGCAACGAGCACAATATTGCGATGGTTTTCACGGGTGCCCGCCACTTCCGCCATTAAGTAGGGAGGTGGCGCTGCGGCTTGCCCAGCCACCGCACCTTGCCGCTCATTCGTCGCTCGCGTACCCAAGTACGCGTCGCTCCTCTTTCACGGCAATCTGCGGCACCTGGGCAACCCTCGCCGACCTGTTAGGTTGACTGGGGAGGATGGGATGTTATCTCGTCCCTTGGACCGCCTCGCTTCTAAAATAATCTCTGCAAAAGACGGTCGCTCCGTTTGGAGGGCCGTCTTTTTGGTATAAGAGGACGGAATGACTAACACGAAAGGTACAACCATGCCCCAGATTGATGATGCCGAGCTGTTTGGCAATGCCGAGGATCAGCGTGCGTACGAGGACTTTTGCGCCAATCAGGAGGCGGTCGAGAAGTTCACGCTCGACAAGCCCGCGCTTGTCTGCCGTTGGCGCATGTCCAACAAAAAGGTGCCCATGCTCAACCGTCACATTCGCGCGCTGTCCGAGCGCTTGGTGCAGGGCGAGCCGCTTACCCATAACATGCTCAGCTGGGCCAAGCAGCACGTTGAGTGGTCGCTTGCCGAGGGCGATTACACCGCGCACGACGGCGTGCTCATGCTGGTGATCGACGTTAACGGCAATGCCGCCATGACGGTGGGTGAGTACGAGCCGCTGGCCGATACTTCGGCCAAGGCGCTGCGTGCCCGCTCCGCCGAGGCCCGCTCCGAGGCCGACGAAACCGGCGTGGCGCCCGAGCTGCTCGCTGCCGTCAACAACGGCGAGCTGGCCTTTGTGGCGCCGGCGGACGAGTGCCTGTGTGGCACGGCGACGCTCATAGAGCAGCTGGCCCAGACCAAGGGCATCCCGGTCACGCGCGTAGACATTCCCGCACAGCTCAAGGGCGCCTTGTTCCTGGTAAGCGACGAGCACGGCGTGGTGCCTGCCACCGACGCCGACGCCGCCGAGTCTGATGCCGCGACGGTCGCCTTCTTTGCCGACGGCTACGAAAAGCTTCGCGCCCGCCGCTAAATGATTATTCTGGGACGGGGATTAAAGAATCATTTTGGTTCCCGCCACCGCTGCGAGTGCGAGGCGGACAAAACGCCCCCGCTCGCGAACAGTTCTGTCACCTTGGCGACGTGCGTGGCGCGCACCTGCAGTTTCGCAGCCATAATGGTGGCAAGACAACCAAGAGGGGAGCGGAATCCATGGCGCTAATCTATATCGTTGAGGACGACGAGCCCATTCGTCGTGAGCTTGTCGACATCCTTGCCCGCGCCGGGTTTGAAATCGAGGCCTGCGAATCGTTCGAGCATGTCTCGCGC
This sequence comes from uncultured Collinsella sp., assembly GCA_902406375.1. Classification (GTDB taxonomy): domain Bacteria; phylum Actinomycetota; class Coriobacteriia; order Coriobacteriales; family Coriobacteriaceae; genus Collinsella. The sequence continues at coordinate 9,565 of CABPDL010000012.1, read as the reverse complement.
GATATTCTCGCCGCCGCGCCCGACCTGGTGCTGCTCGACCTCACGCTTCCCGTCAAGGACGGCCAGCATATCTGCCACGAGGTTCGCCGCGAATCCGAGGTCCCCATCATCGTCCTCACCTCGCGCACGACCGAGATCGACGAGGTCATGGCCATGACGCTCGGCGCGGACGACTTTGTTCCCAAGCCCTATAGCGCGCGCGTGCTCGTGGCGCGCATCAACGCACTGCTGCGTCGCACCGCGGCGTCAGGCGAGCGCAGCACGCTCGTCCACAAGGGGCTGGAGCTCGACCTCGCCCGCTCTATGGTCACCAACACGGCGACCGGCGACAGCACCGAGCTCACCAAAAATGAGCTGCGCATTCTCTCGCTGCTCCTGAGCCGCGCGGGCAAGATCGTCTCGCGCTCGGCCATCATGCAGGACCTGTGGGACTCCGACGCCTTCGTGGACGACAATACGCTCACCGTCAACATCAACCGCCTGCGCACCACGCTCGAAAAAATCGGCATCAAGGGGTATTTGACGACGCATCGCGGCCAAGGCTATTCGGTCTAGGGGCCGGCTATGTCGTTTGGCAAGTTCTTTAAAGATGCACTGCTTCCCGTCGCCGTGTGGACGTGCGGCGTGCTGCTGAGCTGCTTTGTGCTGACGGTCGCCGGCGCACCCGTTTCTATCGTGGTCGTGGCGGTTGGCGTGTCCTTTATCTTCGGTATGCTCGGCATCGTGATCGAGTACGCTCGCCGTCGCCGTTTTCTGCGTCAGTTGGAGCGCGCGGCAGAGGAGCTCGAGAGTCCCGCATGGGTGCAGGAGATGGTGCAATGCCCAACCTATGCCGAGGGCGAGCTCGAGTACGAGGTCCTGTGCCGGGTGGGCAAAGCCGCCTGCGACGAGGTTGCCGAGGGCCGGCGTCAGACCGAAGACTATCGCGACTATATCGAGAGCTGGGTCCACGAGGCCAAGCTGCCCCTGGCGGCGGCTCACCTGATTCTGGAAAACCTCGACGGCGGCGCAGATGACCCAACACGTGTCGATGACCTGGGTCGCGAGTTGGCTCGCGTGGAACGCTATATCGACCAGGCGCTGTACTACGCGCGCTCGGAAGTCGTGGAGCGCGACTACCTGATTCGCCGCTGGGACCTTAAGACCTTGGTGACGGGTGCGATTAAGGCCAACGCGCGCGAGCTCATTGCGGCGCACGTGGCTCCGGTGTGCGAGAACCTCGACTTCGAGGTCTTTACCGACGAAAAATGGCTCGAGTTTATCCTGGGCCAGCTCATTCAGAACAGCATTAAATATGCGCGCGAGGACGGCGCGAAGATCGTGTTTTCGGGCGCGTTACTGGACGAGGGCCTGGCGAGCGAGCGCATCGAGCTCACCGTTGCGGACAACGGCTGCGGCGTGTGTGCGGCAGACCTGCCGCGCGTGTTCGAGAAGGGCTTTACCGGCGACAACGGCCGCACCACCAAGCGCGCAACGGGCATCGGCCTCTACCTGGTGGCGCGCCTGTGCTCCAAGATGGGCATCGACGTCACCGCGGCATCCGACTCCGGCGAAGGCTTCGTCGTAACATTCGCGTTTTCAACGAATAAGTTCCAATATTTCGAGTAACGCATGCGGCAGACGTCCGCCCAAACAAAACGTGCCACCCCAAACGGGGCGGCACGCCATCTTTTATCAGCCAACTCGCTGAAGTAAGGCTGCGAAGGCCGCGGGGCCGGGAGGGGTTTCCTAAGGGCACATCCCGCAGCCGCAACGCGGCGAGGACGTGCCCGTGGAAACCCCGCAGGCCCCGCGGCCGGTGGGAGCAACGCTACTTTACGACCAAAATGTCGCAGTCGGTATTGCGCAGCAGGAACGTCGAAATCGAACCCAGAAGCGCATACTTGATCGAGGACAGGCCGCGAGCGCCGCAGAGCACCAGGTCGGGCTTGACCACGTCGAGCATCTCGTCTTTGAGCGTCTCGCGAATACGACCGGCGCGTATCATGACCTCGACCTCGGGAATATCGGGATTGGCCTTGGCCTCTTCGAGCTGCTTTTCGATGGAGTTCTTAAAGGCCTCCTCCAGACCGTTGACCAAATCGACCGGATAGGAGCCGGCGCTCTCGAGTGCCGTGGAATCGATAACGTGGCCGATAATCAGCTTGGCGCCGTTGTTCGCGGCGACCTTGATGGCGCGTGCGAGCACAAAATCCTGCTGCTCAGTACCGTCGAGTGAAACAAATACCTTGGTGTAGCCCTCGTTCATGGTTTCCTCCTTGGTCTATCGCACGGGCGTGGGGCTCGTGCATCGGGCGGGCGCGGATGCGTGGCCGCTGGACACTTTATCTTGTTGCAGTTATACCCAAGGATTTCGGTTTAACTGCTCGCAATTCTGTGAACGGGCGAGTTTTTTGGTAAGGGTAGGCGCGGTCGCACCGCCAACGGTTGATAATGGGACATCGCCCGCATCGTCCGCAGAACATCTACCGGCGGGTGTCTAACGAGGGGGTCCCTTTGGATATTATCGAGCTTCTAAAATCTGCCTTCATGGGCCTGGTCGAGGGCATCACCGAATGGCTGCCCGTTTCGTCGACGGGCCACATGATCTTGGTGGACGAGTTCGTCAAGATGAACGTGAGCGAGACGTTCTGGAATATGTTCCTGGTCGTGATTCAGCTCGGCGCCATTCTGGCCGTCTGCGTGCTGTTTTTCCACGAGCTCAACCCGTTCTCGCCCAGCAAGGGCAAGGAGGGCCGTCGCGACACCTGGGTGCTGTGGGGCAAGATTGTGCTCGGTTGCATTCCTGCGGCGGCGATCGGCCTGCCGCTCAACGACTGGATGGAGGAGCATTTCTACAACGCTCCCGTCGTGGCGCTGGCGCTCATTGTGTACGGCGTGCTGTTTATCGTGATCGAGAACTGGCGCGCGAGCAAGCGCGAGGAAATGGCCGTTGCCGGTTCGTTTGGTTCGCGTGCTGTGGTGTCGGGTGGACGTCCCGCCGGTGCGCACTTTGCGGCGCCCCCCACGGCTACCGCTGAGGATGAGGACGATGACGAGAATCTGGACTTTGGTTCCATCGCCACGCTCGAGGACCTCAGCTGGAAGACTGCGCTGGGTATCGGCTGCTTCCAGGTGCTTTCGCTGGTGCCTGGTACGTCTCGCTCCGGTTCTACCATCATCGGCGGCCTTCTTTTGGGCTGCACGCGCTCGGTGGCGTCTAAGTTCACGTTCTTCCTGGCCATTCCCGTTATGTTTGGCGCAAGTGCGCTCAAGCTGGTCAAGTACTTCATCAAGGGCGGCACGTTCGGCACCAACGAGATCGCCATCTTGGGCGTGGGCTGCGTTGTTGCCTTTGTGGTTTCGCTCATCGCCATCAAGTGGCTCATGGGCTTCGTCCGCCGTCACGACTTTAAGTGCTTCGGTGTTTACCGCATCATCCTGGGCATCGTAGTGCTCGCATACTTCTTCGTTCTGGAGCCCATGCTCGGCCTCTAACTTAGTCGACGCTGCGCGGCGGCCAGAGCGACAGCTTGTCATTCAAAGAGGGTGGCATGACCAAAAGGTCTATGCTGCCCTCTTTTTTGGGCGATGGGGTGGGTCCGATGGCGGCGAACGGAGTCGTGGTGTGATTTGCGTCGGTGTCCGCGCGGCTCGGTATACTGGTACGGCTCAAACTATGGCGCTGCCCGCAGGCGCGCCGTCCGTCAGATGAGGAGTCGCCCATGACCCAGCCCTTGCCCTGGGAAAAGAACACCGCCGCGGCCGTGCCGCCCGCGCCGGAACCCGTGCCGCTCGATGCATACACTGCCCCCGCCGCGCCGGAGCCCGAGCTCGTTCCGCTCGACATCTACGACGCTCCCGCGCCGGCGCCCAAGCCCGCCAAGCCGCTCGTCGACATCGACAGCCTTAATCCCGCCCAGCGCGAGGCGGTCCTGTCCACCGAGGGCCCGTTGCTGGTGCTCGCCGGTGCCGGCTCGGGCAAGACCCGCGTCTTGACCTTCCGCATCGCACATATGCTCGGCGACCTGGGCGTTAAGCCTTGGCAGGTTCTTGCCATTACGTTTACCAACAAGGCTGCGGCCGAGATGCGCGAGCGTCTGGCGGCACTCATCCCCAGCGGCACCCGTGGCATGTGGGTGTGCACCTTCCATGCCATGTGCGTGCGCATGCTGCGCGAGGACGCCGACCTGCTGGGCTATACCGGTCAGTTCACCATCTACGATGACGACGACTCAAAGCGCATGGTGCGCGACATTATGCAGGCGCTCGGCATCGAGCAAAAGCAATTCCCCATCAACATGATCCGCTCCAAGATCAGCTCGGCCAAAAATGCCATGATCGGGCCCGAGGACATGCTCAAATCCGCTGACAGCCCCAATGACAAAAAGGCCGCGCAGGTCTACCTGGAGCTGGAGCGCCGCCTGCGCGCCGCCAACGCGATGGACTTCGACGACCTGCTCGTGCGCACGCTCGAGCTGCTGCGCACCCGTCCCGAGGTGCTCGACAAGTACCAGGAGCGCTTCCGCTATATTAGCGTCGACGAGTATCAGGACACCAACCACGTCCAGTACGAGATCGCCAACCTGCTGGCCGCCAAGTACCAAAACCTCATGGTCGTGGGCGACGACGACCAGTCCATTTACAGCTGGCGTGGCGCCGACATCACCAACATCCTGGACTTTGAGCAGGACTTCAAAAACTGCAAGACCGTTAAGCTGGAGCAAAACTACCGCTCCACGGGCCATATCCTGAGCGCCGCCAACGCCGTGGTGCGCCACAACTCGCAGCGCAAGGACAAGCGCCTGTTTACGGCCGAGGGCGATGGCGAGAAGATCCAGGCCTTCCAGGCGAGCGACGAGCGCGATGAGGGCCGCTGGATTGCCGGCGAGATCGAAAAACTGCATGCCAAGGGTACGAGCTACGACGATATCGCCGTGTTCTACCGCACCAACGCCCAGTCGCGTATTCTCGAAGATATGTTCCTGCGCGCGGGCGTGCCCTACAAGATCGTGGGCGGCACGCGATTCTTCGACCGCGCCGAGATCCGCGACGTCATGGCCTACCTCAAGATGATCGTGAACCCGGCCGACGAGATGAGCGTCAAACGCGTCATCAACACGCCGCGCCGCGGCATCGGCTCCACCTCGATCCAAAAGATCGAGCAGCTGGCGCGCGACAACCGCTGCTCGTTCTTCCAGGCCTGCGAGATCGCAACAGCCGAGACGGGCATGTTTAGTGCCAAGGTGCGTAACGGCCTGTCGAGCTTTGTGTCGCTGGTGTGCGAGGGCCGCCGCATGGACGGCGAGCTCAAGGACGTCGTCGAGATGATCGTGGATAAGACGGGCCTGCTGCAGGCGTTCCGTGCCGAGGGCACCATGGAGTCCGAGAGCCGCGCCGAGAACATTCAGGAATTCTTGGGCGTTGCGGCCGAATTTGAGGAGACGCACGAGGATATCGAGGGTACGCTCGAGAGCCTAGAGGAGCTGCGCGCAGCCGGTGTTGCCGACGTGCCTGCCGGCGTCGAGCCCGAGCCCGTTGTGGTGAGCGCGCCTGCGCCCGAGCCGGGACCGTCCGCGCCCGCGTCTTCGTTTGAGGCACTTGTCGGCGCTCGTGACGCCGCGGGCTCCAATTCGCTCGATAGCCTAGCCGCCCCGGCGCTCTCGCCGCAGGATGCCTTGGCCGCCGCCATCGCGGGCAACGCGTATACCGTGCCAACAGAGCTACCGGCGGGCGCCGTGCATGCCGACGAGATCGAGCGCACCTACGGTCCGCTCACCTGTAAGGCGCTGCCGGCACTCATGGAGTGGCTGGCCCTGCGCTCCGACTTGGATTCCCTGGCCGGCGAGACGCATGCCATTACCATGATGACCATCCACTCCGCCAAGGGCCTGGAGTTCCCAGCGGTGTTCGTGGCCGGCATGGAGGAGGGTATCTTCCCGCACGTGCACGACTTTGGCGGCAGCGATGATCCGGGTAAGCTCGAGGAAGAGCGTCGCCTGGCCTACGTCGCCATTACGCGTGCCCGCAAACGCCTGTTCTTGACCTACGCGGCCACGCGTCGTACCTACGGCTCGACTTCTGCCAACCCGCGCTCGCGCTTCCTCAACGAGATTCCGTTTGAGGATATCGAGTTTAGCGGTATCGGTTCTGCCGGTTTTGAGGGCACGGGCTGGGAGAAGCGCGGCGATCGCCGCGGCACCTTTGGCTCGGGCATGGGCTCGGATATGTACGGCGGCAAGGTGTTTGGCTCGCATACGCGCTCGACCGGCGGCTCCGGTTCGCGCGGCGGATCGAGCTTTGAGGACTTCTTTGGCGGCAGCAGCTACGGGACCGAGCGCCATCGTGGGGTGTCGCCCGACGCCGGCCGTGTTGCTTCGACCTTTGGCTCGGGCGCACCGCGAGCCAAAAAGCCGTCGTCCAAGGTGTCGCCGACGGTGGAGCGCAAGGTCGATCGCGCCAGCGCATCGCAGGACTTTGCCGCGGGCGATACCGTGAGCCACAAGACCTTTGGCGCCGGTACCGTGATCTCGGTCGCCGGAGACATGATCGAGGTTCAATTCGAAAAGACCGGCCAGACCAAAAAGCTTATGAAAGGTTTTGCACCGATCGTCAAGCTGTCGTGATCCCGGCGGACCTGGGCGGGCGTATGGGGCAACATCACCTGCTCGGACAGTCCTGCGCAAGACGGAGGCCACATTAAGTGGCCTCCTTTGCGTGCGGAACTCGCGATCGATGTTGCCCCATACACCCGCCCAGGTCCTTGGGTAACGTTGCTGGACGAACATCGCTCTGCTCGTTCGCTTTTTGGTCTGGAGAGCCGGGTGGGCTGATAGATTAATAGATATGAGTAGGGGCTCCCCCGTTAAAGAACGGGGGAGCCCCTTGTTGCGTTTGGGTTGTTGGTGCGACCTAGAGGTGCGAGACGATCAGTTCCATCTTGCCTTCGAGTTCGATCTGGTCCACGGTGCTCGGAGCTAGCAGGTGGCTTCCCTTGTGGACGGGGTCGCCGCAGACGGTGCCTTCGCCGTCGATGACCGACAGGCACATGAAGGGCCAGCGCTGGTCGATGGTTTTGCTGCCGTCGACGCGCACGCGATCGACGGTGTAGCAGGGGTTGGACTCGAGCTCGGTTACGCCGTCCACCTCGGGCGCGGTCACCGTGCCGTCGGTCGGAGCCTGAGCATCAAAGTCGATGCAGTCGAGGCTCTGCTCAATGTGCAGCGGGCGCAGGTTGCCGTCGGTGCCGGGACGGTCGTAGTCGTACAGACGATACGTCACGTCGCTCGACTGCTGCGTCTCCAAAATGAGCGTGCCGGTCTTGATGGCGTGCACGGTACCGGAATCAATCTGGAAAAAGTCGCCCTTGTGAATCGGCAACACGTTGAGCATGTCGTCCCAACGTCCTTCCTCGATCATTTGTGCGGCCTCGGCGCGGTCCTTGGCACGCTGGCCGACGATGATCGTGGCGTCGGGCTCGCAGTCCAGCACATACCAACACTCGGTTTTGCCCAGGCTACCGTTCTCGTGCTCGGCAGCGTACTCGTCGTTGGGATGAATCTGGATCGAAAGGTCGTCCTTGGCGTCCAGAATCTTAATGAGCAGCGGGAACTCCTTGCCCTCGCAGTTGCCAAAGAGCTCGCGATGCTCGGCCCACAGCCACGACAGCGTGTGGCCGGCATACGGGCCCTCCGCAATCTGGCAGTCGCCGTTGGGGTGGGCCGAGATGGCCCAGCACTCACCGATGGGGCCATCGGGAATGTCGTAGCCAAATACGGTTCCGAGCTGGCGACCGCCCCAGATCTTCTCGTGGAAGATCGGCGTCAGCTTAATCAAATCGGACATGTTCATACCCCCATTGTGTTGCGCGGGCGCTGCACAAAACAGCTCAAAGCGAGCGCCCGGATGACTACAAAAACCTATGCCAACGTTACGTTGTGCAACTCAAAGCGGTCGCCAACGTTGCGCGAGACCGAATACTCAAAGGCGGTGCCGCTGTCCAAAAAGCCAATCTGGGTGAGCTCGAGCAGGGGAGAGCCAGGCTTGGTGTCCAAGCGCTCGGCTTCTTCCTCGGTTGCTGCCACGGCGCGAATGGTACGGTGGAAGCTCGAAATCTTCAGCCCACATTGCTCGCGGATGAAGTGGTAGACCGATCCGTACAGGTCCTTCTTTTTAAGGCCTGGAATCAGCTCGAGGGGCATGTAGGTGTACTCGATAACGATGGGCTTCCCATCGGCCTGACGCACGCGCACGATGTGATAGGCAAAGTCATCCTCGGCAATTCCCAGCTGGGCTGCGATGTCCGCTGGTGGATTAACAATCGAGAAATCGTAGACCACCGAGGTCACCTTCTCCCCGCGGTGCTCATACGAAAAGCCCTGGGCACGGTCGTTTTTGCCCTGGAAAAACGCCTGACCGGGAAGTCCCGCCGTGTCCTTAACGTAGGTACCCGATCCGCGTCGGCTGGTAATAAGACCTTCCTCGGTGATTTGCTCGATAGCTCGTTTGACGGTGATTTTGGAAACGCTATAGAGCTCGCAGAACTCAACGACGGTGGGTAGCTTGTCGCCCGGCTTAAGGGAGCCGTCCTCGATGCTTCGACGGATATCTGCAGCTATCGCCTCGTATTTGGGAATCATGGAACCTCCTTTCCGGCTTGATTGAGTACAGAAGAAAGTATAGTCAACACCTAAGCATCCCTATTGCGTTTTTGAAAAGTTCGAGAAAGGTTTAATTAAAAAACGCTTCTCTTTAAAAACTAGAGCGCTCTAAATGAATATGCATTCGAATAATGTGGTATTGAGCAAATTGATCGACTCGAGGATGGGGTTGAGCCGTTTTACCGCCCAACGAACCAAATACCATGCCCTGCGTTTTCACAGATAAAACCTGCCAAAACAAACCTGTCCCTTTTTGGCAGGTTTTTGCCTTGGGAGCGGTACCATACAGGCAATGTTTAAACGAGAAAGGCGGGCTCCCATGGAACCTAAGCAGTATTACATCGGCATCGACGTCGGCGGCACTTCGGTTAAGGAGGGCCTGTTTGACGAGGATGGTAACCTGCTGGCCAAGGCCAGCGTGCCCACGCCGCCTATCGTTGACGCCGCGGGCTTTGCCGCGGTGACCGAGGCTATCGACCAGGTGGTCGCCAAGGCCCAGATTCCGCGCGCCTTTGTGGCGGGTATTGGCCTGGCCGTTCCGTGCCCCATCCCGGCATCGGGCGATGCCAAGGTCAAGGCCAACATTGCCATTAACCTGCCCGAGCTAAGAGTCGCCATTCAGGAGCACTGCCCCGACGCGGTTGTTAAATACGAGAACGATGCCAACGCCGCTGCCATGGGCGAGGCCTGGCTCGGCTCTGCCAAGGGCGTACAGAACGTGGTGATGGTCACCATTGGTACCGGCGTGGGTGGCGGCGTTATCGTCAACGGCGACGTGGTGTCGGGCGTTGTGGGCGCCGGCGGCGAGATTGGCCACATGTGCCTGAACCCCGAAGAGGAGCGCACCTGCGGCTGCGGCGGACATGGCCACCTGGAGCAGTATTCCAGCGCCACCGGCGTGGTGAGCAACTACCTTGCCGAGTGCA
>CABPDL010000011.1:0-49024 GCA_902406375.1 uncultured Collinsella sp. | reverse complement strand
TGGTGCGGCGTATAGGATTCCGCGCATCCGCTGCGCGGATCCGCACCGGCTTCGCCCGCCTGCCGGCGTGCTCGCCCGCGGGCTAAAAACGCTCCGCGTTTTCTTTACGCCCGCGCCTCGACCGAGGTTCGAATCCATGCGGTGGCAGCATAAAAGAAAAGCCCCCGTTGCCGGAGGCTTTCAATTTCAATTGGTGCGGCGTATAGGATTCGAACCTATGACGTTCTGATTCGTAGTCAGACCCTCTATCCAGCTGAGGTAACGCCGCAGCGCAAGACATATAAAACCACTTTAGCTTATTGGAGTCAAGCACAATTTCAAACTTTTTTGTGGAACGCAGTCTTGTCATGCTGCTCCGCATATACCGCCATTCCCCGTACGATCGATTGGCTTTTCGATCACGTCAAACTTAGCATCAAGTTCCCTCAGGAGCGATCTCACCCGCTGGGCACAATCATAATCGGCAAACGAGATGCTCAACATGCGAGCAACCTGATTAGATGTCTGGACCCCATAGAAATGCTCTAGGGCCACAAGCCCCTCGTGCGCCACAAACGTCTCAACCACATGAGGCGACTCCTCGTAGCACCATTGCGTCAACGGCCCCTCGCTCGTCTGTCGAACCACCAGGCCACCCATGCCAGACGGCTCACACGTCACAAGCAGGTACTCCCCGCCCTCGTCGCTCTCAAACAAAACCACCCGATCATCAAACAGCTCCATCGCATCCCCTTTCTCTCGCTCTTATTTAGCAAAAGCATAGCAGGTAGATGGCTGTATACAGAACAGTTGTTCGTGTGTTTTCTATTGAGCTGTCCGCACAGCATGGTATGGCCGCACACAAAAAGGGCACCCCAAAAAGGAGTGCCCTAGCAAATCGCTTATGCAGCCAATCTACGCGACCGGCTCGATCTTCTCGAGGCCGCCCATGTAGGGACGCAGAACCTCGGGGATCGTGATGGTGCCGTCAGCGTTCTGGTAGTTCTCCAGAATGGCTGCCATGGTACGGCCAGCCGGCAGACCGGAACCGTTGAGGGTGTGCAGATAGCGCGAACCCTTGAAGTTCTCGGGGTCGCGATACTTGATGTTGGCGCGACGGGCCTGGAAGTCACCGCAGTTGGAGCAGGAGCTGATCTCCTTGTAGGCGTTGTAGCTCGGCAGCCAGACCTCGACGTCGTAGGTCTGACGGGCGGAGAAGCCCAGGTCGCCGGTGCACAGGCTAATCACGCGATACGGAAGACCCAGCTGCTGCAGCAGGAACTCGGCCTCGGCGGTCATGCTCTCGAGCTCCTCGTCGGACTCCTCCGGCTTGGCAAACTTTACCATCTCGACCTTGTCGAACTCGTGCTGGCGAATGATGCCGCGGGTATCGCGACCAGCGGAGCCGGCCTCCTCGCGGAAGCAGGGGGTGAAGGCGGTGTAGCGGCGCGGCAGGGTATCGGCGTCGAGGACCTCACCGGCGTGCAGGTTGGTGAGCACGACCTCGGCGGTGGGGATCAGGAAGTTGTCGCCCGAGACGTGATAGGCGTCGTCCTCGAACTTGGGCAGCTGGCCCGTGCCGAACATGGTCTGACGCTTGACGACGATGGGCGGCCACCACTCCTTAAAACCACGGCTGGTGTGCGTATCGAGGAAGAAGTTGATGAGGGCGCGCTCAAGACGGGCGCCGGCGCCACCGAGAACGGTGAAGCGGCTGCCGGAGAGCTTGTTGCCACGCTCGAAGTCAAGGATGTCGAGGTCGGTGCCCAGATCCCAGTGCGGCTTAAAGTCGAAGTCGAACTCGCGCGGGGTGCCCCAACGACGGCGCTCGATGTTCTCATCCTCGTCCTTGCCGTACGGGGTAGCCTCGCACGGAATGTTGGGCAAGTGAGCCATGAAGTCGTACTGCTCCTGCTCGAGGGCGGTACGGCGCTCGGCCAGACCGTCAATCTTCTCGTTGACGGCACGCACGGCTTCCTTGGCGGCCTCGGCCTCGTCCTTCTTGCCCTCCTTCATCAGGGCGCCGATCTTCTTGGACTCGGCATTACGCGTGGCCTGGAGCTCCTCGACCTCGGTGATGACGGCACGACGCTCATCGTCGAGCTCAAAGAACTTCTCGCGATCCCAAGACGTCTGGCGATTAGCCATGGCGGTATCGATGGCATCGGGGTTCTCGCGAACAAACTTGATATCAAGCATTAGATCCTCCGGCGATATACATTCCATTTAGGTTGCAACCTTGTACATGTATGGGCAAGTATATACTTATGAGCGTTTACGACCCAACTCAACTACGCAAGAAGGCACCCAATGGACGCAGTTTTTTCCTTTTTGTTTGGCACCCGCACCGGTTTTGCCATCCTTTTCGCCGGCGGCATCCTGCTGTTTGCGATTCTTGCCTTTGTAATGGAGAAGCGCACCCATAAGATGTATGTCGACCGCGGCCCCAAATCCGAGGACGAAGAAGACAGCTTCTGGGACTAACCGACCAAAAAGGGACAGGTTTATTTTGGTCGGTTTTATCTGGGCAAACGCAAGCGCCTCGCAACTGGAATTGAGCCAGTTGCGGGGCGCTTTTCGCTAAAAGGACAAAACCGCAGGAAAAACCTGCCAACATAAACCTGTCCCTAAATAGCAGGTTTTACTGGAGGGTTGCGTCGATTGCCTTGACCAGGGCGCTGCGCATGCCGGCGTCCTCGAGCGCAACGACGCCCTTGATGGTGGCACCACCGGGCGAGCATACGGCATCCTTCATCGCCGCAGGATGCTGGCCAGTTGCAAGCTGCAGCTTTGCCGTACCCAGCACCATCTGGCTCACAATGCGATAAGCATCCGCACGCGGGATACCGTGCTTGACCGCCGCATCGCCCAGGGCCTCGATTGCCATGGCGACAAACGCCGGAGCGCAACCACCCACCGTGCCGCCCACAAACAGCAGGCTTGTGTCGAGCTCGACGACAGCGCCAAGCTTACCGAGCAGGTCGAGCACCACAGCACGCTGCTCGTCGTTAAGCGTCGAAGCCTTCTCGCAGGCGATGACGCCCTCGCCCACCGAAACCGGCGTGTTGGGCACCGTCGAGATATGCGCGACGCCCGGCAGGACCTGCTCCCACTTGGCACTGTCCCAGGTCCAGGCAACCGACAGAACGACCTTTTTGGCAAGAGCATCCTTGAGCGGGGCGAATACCTTCTCGATCATGTACGGTTTGACCGCAGCGACCACGATATCGGATGCGGCGACAACCTCGGCGGCATCGTGGCAGGCGACCATGCCGCGCGCCTCGCAGCGCTCAACCAGTGCGTCGTAGCGACCCGCGCAGGCGCACATGTCGCCCGCAGCTACACCGGCAGCGATCCAGCCATCGGCCATAGCGCTCGCCATATTGCCAAAACCGACAAATCCAATCTTCATATCACATAGTCCTCTCAGGCACGTTCCTCAAAACGGAAGCTATTGTCCCATGCCATTGTTTCGTATTGCCGACCTATTTGTGATACGGCTCGCCGCGGCTGATCTTGCAGGCGCGGTAAATCTGCTCTAGCAGCACCACGCGCGCCAGGTTGTGCGGTAAGGTGATGCGTCCAAAGCTGAGCATCTCATCGGCGCGGGCGCGCACGGCATCGCTCACGCCGTCCGATCCGCCGATTACAAAAGCGATGTCGCTGTTGCCTCGCAGCATGAGGTCATCGAGACGGGTCGAGAGCTCCTCACTCGAACGCTCCTTGCCCTCGATAGCCAGCAGAATCACATGTGCTCGCGGCGGCAAGGCGGCAAGAATTGCCGCCCCTTCTTTATCGCGCGCAGCGTCAACGCCACCCGCCTTAGCCGGATCGATATCGGCCACCTCGCGCATATCCACCTTGGCATAAGCGCCCAAGCGCTTGGTGTACTCAGCGCAGGCATCCTTCCAAAAGCGCTCCTTGAGCTTGCCGACGCAAACGACGGTGTATTTCACGCGCGCCTACTCCTTCGACTCGTTCTGGACCTTGCCCGCTGCCAGCATCTGTTCGAACATCGAGGCCGACTGAGAAAAGTCGCTCGGCAGCACGACCGTCGAGTTTTTACCCGTACGAGCGAACTCCGTCATCATCTCGGCCCACTGCGTAAACATGAACAGTTGGTTGGCCTCGTCGTTGCCAACGCCCGTCTCCTGGATAATCTCGAGCGAGTCCTTGATGCCCAGCGCGATGGCCTTGCGCTGATTGGCGATGCCCTCACCGGCCTTTTCCATAGCCTCGGCCTCGGCGGTCGCCTCGGTGACGCGCTTGATGCGGTCAGCCTCGGCAAGCTCCTGTGCCGCGGCGCGCTTGCGCTGGGCAGCGTTGATGTCGTTCATAGAATTCTCGACCTCGGTCGGCAGCGCGATCTTGGTGATGAGCGTCGACACGAGGGTGAAGCCGTAGGCGGCCATTTGCTCGGACACGGTGGCGTTGACGTCCTTGGCAATGTCGTCCTTCTTGGCAAAGACCTCGTCGAGCGTGTAAACGGGAATCGAGGAGCGCAGGGCATCGGTGATGAAGTCGCGCATCTGGTCGACGGGCTCCTGCAGCATGTAGTAGCTCTTGTAGATGCCCGAATCCGCCGGGCCGGCACCCATGTCGTAGCTCACGTGATACTGAGCGGAGACCTCGAGGCCGATGGTCACGTTGTCCTGGGTCTTAACGTCGATGCCAAAACCGTTTTTCATGGTGCGCAGGCTCACCGTGGCGGCCTTTCGGTCGATTACGGGCACCTTCAGGTGGAAACCCGCGTTGACGATGCGGTTGAACTTGCCCAAGCGCTCGATAATCACGGCATGTTGCTGCTCGACGACATAGCAGGCGTTGGGAAGCAGCAGCAACAGGATGATAATAGGGATCAAAAGACTGGTAAGGGCGGCGATGATACCGGAAAACAGCATGGCTTCTCCTCTATTGGGCATACATTGGCACTAGGATACCCGTCCTGGACGGCCCCAAAGGCCCGATGGCAGGGCCAGTGGGCAAAAAAGACCAAATATGAGTACTGTCACTATTTTAGTAGCAGCCTATTTAGCGAAATAGCACCCTGTCGAACCCGAGATCCTTCCAAATTGAGCCGCTTTGTCTCAAAGCCGAATCAAATTAACGTACAGCTGTTGCGTAATTATCACAAAATAGACCTCTAGAAATGTTGCCGCCTTTGTGACAGTACTCATATTTGCCGTTTTTTGCCCACTGGGGTTTCGGGCATACGAAATATCGGCATTGGGTCCGTAAAAACAGCCTGCCGGCGGACTCGCCAGCTCGCTAAAAACGCTCCGCGTATTCTTTACGCTCGCTCTTTCGCGGGTTCAAGTCCCCGCGATGGGCCCATAACAAAAAAGCCCCCATTGCTGGGAGCTCTTTCGTTCAATGGTGCGGGCGAAAGGACTTGAACCTTCATGGGGTTGCCCCCATACGGACCTGAACCGTACGCGTCTGCCAATTCCGCCACGCCCGCGTGCAGGAATTAGAATAACGGAGCGCCACCGCGAACGCAAGAACTATTTTTGAAAAAGTTTGCAGGCATTTTCCCAAGCGGCATGCGCGATTGTTTCGGCGTCCTCACCAGTGCGATCGACACGGTCGTTAACCAGCGCGTTTGCCGTAATGGAGATCATTGCTGGCTCGCATTCAAGACCGCGAATGGGCTCCGGCGCCATATACGGGCAATCCGTCTCGAACAAAATGCGGTCGAGCGGGGTCGCCGCAAATGCCTCGCGCACGTCGTCGTTGCGCTTAAAGGTGGCCGCACCACCATAGGCGATATAGCAGCCCAGCTCCACAAAGCGCTCCATCGTGACGCGGTCCTCGCCAAAGCAGTGCAGCACGCAACCGGCCTGAGGCACACCCACCTCGCGCAGCACGTTGTACGCATCCATATGCGAGGTGCGCTCCCCATCCGAGTCCTCGTGCCGCAGGTGCAGCTCCACCGGCACATTGCGGCGCACGGCAACTTCGAGCTGACGCGCCATGCAATCAATCTGCACACTGTGGGGCGCCGGCGCGATGTCGTCGTCGTAATCCATGTGGTAGTCCAGACCGATCTCGCCGATACCGGCGCACAAAGGGTCATCGAGCGCAGCAACAACCTGCGCGTGAATGTCATCGGTATAATCCGGCGCGCCATAGGGGTGAACGCCAGCGAGATACTTAATCTGCGGAATATCCCGCATCGGCAGAATTTCGCGCACGAGCCAGTCGCTATAGTCCGTCACGCTGCGCTTGTCGGCGATGGGGTCGAGCATCGTCACCAACAGGTCGACGCCCGCGGCTTTGGCGCGCACGAGCGTCTCGGGCACCTCCTTGCCCCAAAACGAGAGCAGGTGCGCATGCGTATCGGCAAGCGGCGCCAGCGGCTCCGGACACGCAACCGTTTTCTTTTTCTTGGTAAACGTCACGCGTTCGGCATTAGGCGTCATGGATGAGCTCCTGGGCCAGACGGACAAAGTCGGCAACATCGAGCGTCTCGGCGCGCGTAGTGGGTGCGATACCGCAAGTCTCAAAGGCGGCATCGAGCACGTCCTTGGCAAAGCCGTTGGCGCTCATGGAATTGCGGATGGTCTTGCGACGCTGAGCAAACGCAGCGTCAATTACGCGGGCCACAAACTCGCGATCGAGTCCTTCGGGCACCACGCCGTCAACACGGTCGATACGCACGACGGCCGAATCTACGTGCGGCGCCGGCATAAAGCAACGCGGCGGCACCTCAAAGCGACCCGTCACCTGCGCATACAGGCCGAGCTTTGCCGTATAGCCGCCATAGGTCTTGTTGCCCGGCACTGCGGCAATGCGATCGGCAACCTCCTTTTGAACCATGACGACGGCGCGCTTGAGCGCAGGCATCGTCTGGAAGAACTGCAGGATGATCGTCGCCGCCACGTTATAGGGCAGGTTCGCAACAAATACCGTCGGCTCACCGCCTGCGGCCTGCTCAATCTGCCCCGGCGTCACTCTGAGCGCGTCACCCATGATAAAGCGGAAGTTGGCGTAGTCGGCGGCGTGAGCATCGAGCACCGGCTCGAGCTCGGGATCTGCCTCGATTGACGTGACGCACGCCGCCTCCTGCAGCAACGCAAGCGTGAGCGTACCAACGCCCGGGCCAACCTCGAGCACGCGCTCATCGCCCGCAAGCTCGGAAAGCTCGCAAATGCGCTCAATTACATGGTTGTCGATCAGGAAGTTCTGGCCCAGGCGATGCTTGGTCGCAAGGCCAAACTCCTCCAGCAGCTCCCTTGTTGCCGTGGGGTTTGCCAAAGGCGAAGTTGTCATAGTTGCCTCCTTAGCATGGTGGCGGCGTCTTGAAACAAAAGGGCATGGACCGTTGCGGCCATGCCCTTACATCTAAACAGCGAATTGCCGATATGGCGCGCGGCGTCTTAGCCCAGACGCGGGAACAGCGGCTCGCCCTTCTCGACGGGCTGACCACCGGCAAGCAAGCCCCAAGCGCAAATGCCCTTGAGGTCGTCACTCGCGGCCTCGTCCTCGCAGGACAGGCGGCGCAGGGCCTCGGCAGAGGTCTGAGGCATGAGCGGCATCAGCAGGTGAGCGGCGATGCGGATGGCCTCGAGCAGGTTGTAGATCACAAATGCCAGCTCGTCAGCCTTGGCCTCGTCCTTGGCAAGCGCCCAGGGCTCAGAGTCCTCGATGTAGTGGTTGGCGGCGTGGATGAGCTCCATGACCTCGTCCTTAGCTCCACCGTAATCGAGCACGTCCATCTTGGCCATGTAGCGCTCGACCAGGCCATCGGCGATCTTTGCCAGCGGGTTGTCGAACGCATCGAACGACGCGGGCTTGGCGGGCGCGCAACCGTCAAAGTACTTGCCGCTCATGTTGAGCGAACGCGAGATAAGGTTGCCCCAGCTGTTGGCCAGGTCGGCGTTGTAGACCTGCTCCATGCGATCGAAGCTGATGGCACCGTCGGTGCCGGGGACGACGTCGGTCATGAAGTAGTAGCGATAGCCCTCGACGCCCAGCATGTCGATAACGTCCTGCGGAGCGATGGCGTTGCCGCGGCTCTTGGACATCTTCTCGGCCTTGCCGGTCTCGGCATTGCGCACGGTCAGGAAGCCGTGGGCAAAGACATGCTCGGGCAGAGCCTCGCCGATGGCCATGAGCATGGCGGGCCAAATGACGCAGTGGAAGCGGATGATGTCCTTACCCACGATGTGGAACTGCGCGGGCCAGCGATAGGCCAGCTCGGCACGCGCCTCGTCGGTGTCGACACCGTAGCCGACGGCCGTCATATAGTTGAGCAGCGCATCGAACCACACGTAGGTCACGTGACCCTCGTCAAACGGGACCTGAATGCCCCAGTCAAAGCTCGTGCGGCTCACGGAAAGGTCGTTAAGGCCGCCCTCGACAAAGCTACGTACCTCGTTCATGCGGAACGCAGGCTCGACAAAGTCGGGGTGCTCGTCATAGAGCTTGAGAAGCTTGTCCTGGAAGGCGGAAAGCTTAAAGAAGTAGGACTCCTCCTGCACGCGCTCAAGCGGACGGTGGCAGTCGGGGCATAGATGCTGGCCGACGCTGCCGTACTCCTCGTCGCCCTTCTGGACCTGCGTATCAGTGAAGTAGGTCTCGTCAGGCACGCAATACCAACCGTCGTAGCTGCCCTTATACAGGTAACCGGACTCCTTCATGCGCTCCCACAGATACTGCACGGCATGATGCTGGCGCGGCTCGGTGGTGCGGATGAAGTCGTCGTTGGAAATCTCGAGCTTGCTCCAAAGCTCCTTGAAGTGCGGGGCCTGGCTATCGGTCCACTCCTGCGGCGTCATGCCATGCTTGGCTGCGGCCTCGGCGACCTTCTCGCCGTGCTCGTCCATGCCGGTCAGGAACTTGACGTTATAGCCGGCGGAACGGCGATAGCGAGCCTGAACGTCGGCGATGATGGTGGAATAAGCCGTGCCCAGGTGCGGATCGGCGTTGACGTAGTAGATGGGCGTCGTGATAAAGAACGAAGGCTTGCTTTGATCCATGGGGTTTGTCCTCCAGAAAAACGTTGCATACAGAGGATGATTCTAGCGCAAGGGCTGGATATCCTCCATCTATTGCATATCGAGCACCATGGCATAGACATCGCGCTTGCGGCGCGAATACTTCTGAGACAGGCGCTTGGCCACCGCAGACGCGGGCTCCCCCTCCTCGAGCGCGGCGCGGATATCCTCGCGCAGGGCCTCGTCGGGATCCGCTACCGCAGCGCCGACCGGCGCGATGCCGGCCTCCTCATCCTCGCTCGGCGGCGCGATGACCAGCGCAATCTCGCCCTTTACCTCGCCGCGAGCACGCAGCTCCTCGGCAAGCTGGTCAGCGGGCCCGCGCAAGACCTCCTCGTGCAGCTTGGTGAGTTCGCGGCAGACGGCAACCTCACGCTGGGGAAAGACCTCCGCCACGGCCTCGAGCGTCGCCACGATGCGATGTGGAGACTCGTAGAAGATGAGTGCGCCGGGCACCACGGCAAGGCGCTGCAAACGGCGCACACGGTCGCCGTGCTTTCGGCCCAAAAAGCCCTCGAAGAAAAAATGCTCGCAGGGAATGCCGGACGAAACAAGCGCCGTGACGCAAGCAGAGGGCCCGGGAATAACTTCGACGGGCAAATCGGCCTCACGCGCCGCCTCGACCAGCGCCTGGCCGGGATCGGACACGCTCGGCATGCCGGCGTCCGAGGCAAAGGCGAGGGTCTCCCCCGCCAGCAGACGGTCGACCAGGCCGGCAGCGCGGCTAGCGATCACATTCTCGTCGCAACGGACAAGCGGCTTGGAAATGCCCAGGTGCATCAGCAGCTTTGACGTCACACGCGTGTCTTCGCAGCAGATGACATCGGCAGCGGCAAAGGCCTCGCCAACGCGCGGGGACAGGTCACCCAGGTTGCCGATGGGCGTGCCGACCACATAGAGTTTGCCCGTATGGGCGCTGTTTTGCGTCATATCAACCTATTCAATCATGCCGCGCTCGAGCGTACCGAGCGCCGCGCGGGCGTCCCATGCTGCAATGCGCTTCTCGGTCTTCCACGTTTGGAAGAACCAACCGGCAGCCGGCGCAAACGAAGCCAGCTGGTTGGCGATAAACACGCGCTCGTAGGCATTGCGGCCCTCGGGCGTAACCGACGAGTTGGCAAAGATCGCCGCGCCCGACCATTCGCCCACCAGCACGGGGAACCCAGTCGAAATCGCTTCTTTAAGCTCGCGCTTGTTACGCGAAATCGCCGTCGTCAGCCCGCGAGGGCTCGTGATGTCGAGCGCATACTCGTCGCGGTAATGGTACAGGTGAAGGTCCATGTAGACGTTCTTGTACTTGGCGCCGCGCATAAAATGCTTCCACTCGCTGGGATGCCCCGACGACGAGAAGACGACGATCTTATCCTCGGGCATATACGAACGGACGAGCCCGTAGGCATCGCGATAGAAATTGCGCAGGTAGTGAGCGGGAATGCCATCCGTCATGGTGAAGAGGCTCTTGCGAACGCTCATCTGCGGCGTGTCCAGCAGCTCAATGCCCAGCAGGCTCTCGGCCTCGCCATAGCGATCGGCCAAGCGCTCGAGCACGTCGAGTGCGACATGGCGGCCGTTAGTGGACGAATGCCACTCGGCAACAGCCTCCGGCGTGGTGGGCGAATCGTTGGAATCGCCCTGGCCACCGGGCACAGTTGCCAGATCGAGCAGCACGCGGATGTCGTACTTGGCAGCCCACTCAATCGCGCGGTCGATGTAATCGACAACCGATATGTAGGAGGCATCGGACTCCTGTGAGCCAAAGGCATACCAAGGCACCGGCAGACGCACGGCATTGAGACCGATCTGCGCCATGCGACGAAAATCGTCCTCGCTCACAAACGTCTCGTAATGGCGGCGCATGCGCTCGTTATAGGCGGCGGTACCCATGGCCTCCTGTAGCTCGGCCGCGTTGGATGCACCGGTCGCCGCGTACAGCGACGGGGTCACCCAAGGCTCGGGAATAAACCAGCCAGAGAGATTAACGCCGAGTATCCTCTCCATCACTGCCCCCTTCGGATCATGCAGGTCGAACCCGCATCGTATTGCATAGGATAAGTATCGTTTTGAGTATACCCGCGTGTGCGGACAGGCGACCGAACGGTCTGTAAAGTGACGCGAAAGTGGGAGGAATGTCTGGGGCGGGCGGGCTCGGAATGGTGCGACGAGGTGTGTACGCGCGCCGGAGGCAGGCACCGGAAAGCATGTCCCGGTCTATCGCTCAATAATGGGGCGCATTTTCCGCAGAACCCTACATAAAAGAAAAGGACCCCTTTGCAGAGGTCCTAGTCAATTCAAGGTGGCGGGGAAGGGAATCGAACCCCTGACACGAGGATTTTCAGTCCTCTGCTCTACCAACTGAGCTACCCAGCCATTTGAGGTGTGCCTTGTTTCAAGGCTTGATTAGTATAACCAAGGACGCGTTCCGGTCAACCGAGAATTTCAAAAAAGTTTTTGAGCACAGCCTCGGTTCTATAAATCGGCACGTCAGAGGCATCAGCCGGCAGCAAGAAGTTTTTCGCTCAGAGCCGCACGGGCAAACTCACTTGGCGTCATCCCCTCGGCAGCCGCCCGTCGACGAATGGCCTCCTTCATTCCCAGAGGAATCTTGACCGACAGCGTTGCCGTCCCCTCACCTGAGAGTGGGGGCCGTCCATGCACGATC
This sequence comes from uncultured Collinsella sp., assembly GCA_902406375.1. GTDB lineage: Bacteria > Actinomycetota > Coriobacteriia > Coriobacteriales > Coriobacteriaceae > Collinsella. The sequence continues at coordinate 37,387 of CABPDL010000011.1, read as the reverse complement.
CCACCAACGGTGTGTTCGCCATCCGGAAACTCTCCGCGCTCGTACGACTCGCACCACGCGTCAATCATTTCATCCGTTACAACCTGACCATTAGCGGCCGTATACGTCTTGCCCATCATCGACCCCTTTGCCGAGCCCGTTCAATCTCCTGCCAAAATTTCTTCTGGACTGGAGACAAGGCATGAATGATAAGCCCCCACGGACAAGCTCGACCGCGACAAGCTCCACGCTTCGTCCGTCTGGGAGCCATCCAATCGCAAGCCATCTCGGCGGCTCGTCCTTCGGCTCGCGACGAATGCACTCAGTAACCGCAAGCCAAGCGCTAAGCACCTGCTTTTCCGTCAGGTGCTTTTTAGCGTTGGGATGGATCTCAACATCCATGCATCTTCTCCTCCATCTTACCCAATTTCGTATGACGAAAGTCCGCTGTCGCCAATTCTTAAGCCGGCACGCGTTGGAGAGCAGGGGTCGAAACAATGATTGAAGGACGCTCTAGTACGGCCCAGGCGCCGGGGCAGGAGCACATACGCCAGGGACGTACGTTTTCGTAGCATACGAGGACATAGCCACGTGCATCGATAAAGGCGATATCGATGGGATAGGCCATAAAACACGTATGGACCGAAGAGCAGCGTGGAAATGCCATGACGAGCGGCAGACCGTTGGCGGCAACCGGACACCGTCCCAGCATGCCGCGCAGGCGCACGGCAAACGACTCCGCCACCGCAAACTCGGCCGGCGTCCAGCCCAGCCTATTGAGTGCCCGCGCGTAGGCGATGTAGGACGAGACCGCGGTCACATGACCACCCCCGGACGCCATGGATCGACCGTCACCGCGCGCTCGTGCGACAACGTTGTCGGCGCCCCCAGCGGAACGCCAGCGATGCTGAGAGAAGTCGGCCACGGCTCATAGTGCATGGTGCAGGTGTAGGTCCTAAACGTACCGGATAGGGAGAGCAGGCCACCATCCGATGCCTCCGCGCCTTGCTCGCTCGACACTTCGATCTGCAAGTCATAGCCTTCCATGGCATTCAGAATTTGAGTCCGGACCGTCGCCGAGGCATCGACAGAGCTTTCGTCGCCCTCCCCGCTCGGCGCCACGGCGTGCGCCAACACGATGTCGGGCACCACGCGGTCGAAGCGCGCGACAGCGCTGGCAAAGATCATGACGTTGTACACGATGAGTGCCAGCACCAGCAAAACGGGCGTAACCACTGCCATCTCCACCGTCGCTTGGGCGCGCTCCTCGCGCAGACGCATGCGGATACTCATTACGACCCACCGCCCAGAGCGCCAACCAGCGTGGCGACATCGACGGTGAGCGGGATGGAGCCGCCGCCGGGCAGAGGAATCTCCGCAAGCGTGAACACCGTGCCGCTAATGGTGCGTTCGACTTGATATTCCAACGCCTCGCAAAGCGCCTTGGGATCGGTCACGCCCAACGGAATACTTCGCAGCTTGTCTTGCGCTTGAGAGAAACCAGCAATGTCAGACCCCGGACTCTTAATGACGTTGGCGGAATCGGTCAGCACCGGCTTTCGCAGGCGCAAGTCGCACGGTTCCAAACCCAGCGCCGCCACGGACGCCGAAACGGTATCGCCGAGCCACGATGCAATGGAGCCCAACGCGCCGCTGCCCCCTCCTAGGCCTTTAATCATCTCGTCCATAAGTTCGTCGGCCGAACCTTGGATGTCTCCGTATCCCACAAGCAGCCGTCCCCAGACATCCATGACGCCGTCGAGCACGCCGGCAACGCCGCCCGAGCGTTCCTTCAATGTCGAGAAAAATCGCGAAAGCACGTTGTTTTGCGCCGTCGCCCCATCGGGCGCCAGCACCGCGGCAGAGATGGCACCGCGATCGCCAAGTCTGACTGCCGTGTTAAACGAAGAGTTGAGTTCATCGGAGCTCGAGATGGCACCCGAAACCGCAAAGGCAACCACGCCGTTGCGACCGGGCGGAGCGATACGCGGGCGCTCACCGGAAAGTTCTTTGATGGCGGTATCGAACGCATTGCCCGCACGGTCGGCTTCGTCCTCGGTCTGACGCTCGAGCTCGAGCTCCTTGTTGCGACAGTCGACGTAGTCCTCCAGGGCGTCTTTAAACTTGTCAAAGTGATACTCGAAGCCGTTTTCGATAGAGGTTGAAGGCGCCGCAACAGCACCAAGCGACAAAACGCCAAAATGGCATTTGCTGCATTTATCCTGTCCATCGTAATCGGCAACCGAAGCAAATCCGCTCGGCGTCCCTTTCTTATAGTTAGGGCAGGTCGTCCCGTAATGCAGATACGCCTTGTCATCGTTCACGCTCGTCGGCCACACCGCATCGGTATAGAGTTCCGTCGCCCGAACCTCATCAGAGTTGCGCGGCAGCAGCGGAATATAGGAGGAAACCCTGTCTCCGTTCTCGGTTATATATGCCCGATCGACCTCCGCGTTCGCATAGGTATAAAACGCCTTACGCGCCGCAGACTCTGCCTTCATCTCGACACTCGAGCCCTGGGGCTTCTCATTTGTCAGACGCCAATGGTAGTAGTCCTTCGCGCGATCAAGGGCAACTTGAGGCTCCCACGTAACGCTCGATGAGTAATGCGGATTTTGAACACCGGAAAGATCCGTTAGGCTTTTCGCGCGCTCCCACATGCAAGAACAGCTGCCGACCGAGCCCTTGTCAGACCCACCACAATCCGCCAGCCAAGCACGCTCTTTAGCCTTCGCCGTGTCCTCAGAAGCCTTCCGCAGCTCCTCGGCCGCACGCTCTAAATCATCTGATGTGTCTTTAATGGTATCGGTCGAGATCTCTGACCCTTTGATCGCAGCGAAGTCCGACTCGGATGTCCTGGGCACGGCAAGCGCCGTACCGGTATAGGTCACACTATCGGTATCCTGCGCCGACACCGCCTGCGTGGCACGCGCGGCGATCAGATACGGCAGAGCCGTCTCGATTTTCTGTAAGCCTTCCGATGCGCTTTTGGCAAACTTGTTGCGCGTTTTAATGATCTCGATCCCGGTGTCGACCATATTGCCGGCAACCGGCTCGGCACCCGGGATGAGGATGGCGACCAGGCCCGTCCCGATCGTGGCAAACCCCGCCAGCCCCAGACTCAAGATACTCGCATCAACCACCGTGGCAGCCGTGTGATAGGACGACACCACGTTGGCACCCGCCAGCGCGCCGCTATCAGCCGCCACCTGGGTGTCCCCGGCACGCGACATGCTCCATATCGCCGCGGTCGACGAAAACAACAATGTGAGCACCACTAGGATGACCACGGCAGAAGAAAGCGTGGTATAGGCACCGTCTTCGATAAACAGATCGACACCGGCTCGACCCATAAAGCCGCCTCGCTTGCGATGGCAGCTCGGACGGTGCGTCAAAACGCGTCTAGACCAGAAACGCTTAATCCCATGCAGCAATCCACGAATCATAATCTCCCTCCAGCCATTCGGGACGCGATTGATACGAGACATCGACCTTGAGCTCAACGTAGCCGCCCTTGGCGGTACCACCCATAGCCTGCGCAAACGCACCGATCACAGGCAACGGCTTGACCTCGCCGGAAACGGACACGGACGAGACGCCACCCGCACCGGCCCGGCCAAGCTCGATATCCCACGACAACGGCCCGCCGGCATGAAAAATCGAAACGTTGGGCACTGCGGCAAGTCGGCGGCGGGTGAACTCCTTAAGATCGTCGTCCTCCGCCGTCGTCGTGGTCATGAGCCGCGCGGTCTCGGCGGCGGCAGACTCCATAACCGCGCGCGTATAGAGCAGGCACACCGGTTGCAGCGCGAGAAGGATGAGTGTCAGAAACGTCGGCAGCAAAAAAGCTGCCTCGACCGTAGACTGCGCCCGGTCCTCGCGCGCGATATCAATACAGCGCGATGTCCTTAGCACCCGCAGCAGCGTCGACAACCGATGTCGAGGTGACGCCGTGAGACGCCGCCCGCTCGACCAGCGCCGCCAAGCGTCCATCGGTGCCAGCACGCCAAAGTCCCGCGATCGCCAGCGCGATCGATAACAGCGCCACCGTGACGATGGCGTATTCCACAGTCGCTTGGGCAACCTCCTCACGCAGAACGCCATGCATTTCACGACCCCTCCTTTGAGCTTATTGTTTGCGGGACCAGGCGCACGGCGCGCAGACGACACGAAGCATCGCCAGTATCCGCAGCAACCGTCATCATATCGACCCAGCCGCGTCCGTCACGCACGATGGCGCCCCACACGTTTCCCTTGATGTCGAGATAGCCGCTCAGAGCAAGTTGCGCCGTGGGTACCTCGCGATAGGAACGCAGCATATCCGCCGCCGCTTCGGTCATCGGTCGGTCCTCGGACCATGCAAGCCGGACCACAATCGCGTTGCCCCCAGGCGAATCCGTCGCAGTGCCAGACCGCTTGTCGAGCGTCCGCAGAAAGGTTTGCGCCGTGACAGCGACATCCGAATCGTCCGCATCTCGCATCTCATCTTTTTGAGACGCCACCGCCGAATCTGAGCCCAAATCGGAGGCGGTCCCAGGACGCTGCTGCCGCGCGGCGTTAAGCCCCCAAAGCACCGCCGCTATCGCCACGGTCAGGCAAGCAAACACCAGCAGCACCCCGACGGGGCGCTCGCCCTCTACAGGCTGTTGATGCCCTCGCTGATAGCGTTCCATAGATCTTGGACCTTGCCCTTAAATGCGACGATGGCGATAATCGCGATCACCACGAGCACGCCGACCAAGATGGCATACTCGGTGGTACCCTGCGCACTCTCCTCCTGCAATAGTTCCTTGGCGCGCTGACGAACATGTGCCGCCCGGCAAAACGCCCAGCCCTGCACCTTGCCAGCAGTGTCAGTCATCGTGTTCATGTATTCCTCCCTACATCATCCCGCCTGCTCCCAGCAGCGGGCCCAATATGGACAGAAGCAACGCCGGCAAGATGAGCGTGCCGGTGGGAATCAGCAGCTTGACGGGCGCACGCTCGATCTCGCGCTCGACCGCGGCGCGATGAGCCGCACGGATCTCGCGACTTTGAGCGGCCAGCGTCTCGGCAAGTGGGGCACCCAGGGCGAGCGCCTGCCCCACCGTGATGGCAAAGGTCTCGAGCGCTCGCACGTCCAGGTCGCGCGCGGCGGCCAACAACTCGTCCTCACGCGTGCCCACGCCCACCTGCCACGCCATGCAGGCGCGCTCAAGGCGAAGAGCCAGCACTGACCGGCGGTTGGCGCAGAAAATCTCAAGCGCCGCATCAAACGAAAGACCGGCCGAAAGACCCAAGCGCACAACATCAATCATCTCGGAAACTTCGCCGAGCGACACTCGCGCCGGGCCGCCCGCTCCAACCGCGCCCTTCACTCGCGCGGTCAGAGCATCGACCACCGAGCGACCCGCGGCAGCGACCAGCACCGCCTCGCGCTTGCAGGCCCCTGCGATCTTGCGTGCATCCGCCCGATCCAAACCCGTCGCGACAAATACACTCAGGGCGCACAGGCAAGCCGCAACTGCAACCGGGGCGCTCATAGCTCCACCCGCATAATGCGCCGGATAACCACCAGGGCAACGGCGTTGAGGGCAAGACCCAACACCACAGCGCCCGCGCCGGCGGGCGTCGCAAGACCGCGACGAAAATCTGCCGAAAGCAGCGCCAACACCGCGCACATGCCCGCCGGCATCGCCGCGACCATATGCGCAGACATGCGAGCCTGCGACGTCTTAACATCCAGGCGGCGCTTGAGCTCGATGCGCTCCCCCACCATGCTCGACGCCTCGGACAGTAAGTCGGCAAGCGGAGCGCCGGTGCGCTGAGACACCTTAAGCGCCAAGGTCACAAGCGAAAGACCGGGGGCGTCGATACGCACGAGCAAGTCATCGAGCGCGTCGGTCGCCGAGATGCCGCAATCGATCGCCGCCGCCACCCGCAAAAACTCGGTATGCACTGGCTCTTGCGCATGAGCGCCCACAAAGCGCATGCCCTGGGCCAGCGAATGTCCCGAGGCAAGCGACATGGAAAGTGCGGTAAACGCCTCGGGCATTGCCTCTTCTGCATCGTGTTGCTCGCGCCGGCTCTCAAAGCCATCCCAAGCGGCACCAACGGCAAACGGAGCAACAAGTCCCGAGGCAAATCCGAGGGGCGATAACGACACCATCGTTAGTAAAACGCAGCAGACACCGCTCGATAGCAGCAGAAACGCCAAACGTCCCGAAGCATCTTCGATCACGAGGCCAAGGCGATGCGCCGGAGCCAGCGATGCCCACGAACGGGCGATCTTTTTCAGCAGATCGTTTTCCACCAGCTCACGCGGCAGCTTCTCTGCCACCGTCTCGAGCGCCTGACGTGCCAGCTCCGCCGGCGGTACCTGCGGCACACGAGGTTCCACTCCGCACGCCGTCGCGACAGAAAGCCCTGCCAAGCCCCCTACGACGAGGGGCACAGTGATCTCCATTCGTCCACCTCCTCTTGTGTGAGCGTCCCCGACCGCAGGCCTTCTGCGATAAACGGCGGCTCGCGGTCAAGCGTCCAGGTGCGCTCGGCGGCATCGAACGTCACATAGCGCTCGAGCTCTACGCCACCCGATGCGGCGCGTCGCACCCCCGAATACGAGGAGACGAAACGCCTGCCATCGGCGTGGCGCTCGGACATCACGATGCCGTCGAGCGCCATGGCAATCTGCTCCTCGATGAGCTCGCTCGGCAGATCGATGCCATAACGTGCAAGCAACGTCAGACGCACCACGGTCTCCTGTTCTGAACCCGCATGAAGTGTGGTGAGCGACCCGTCGTGGCCCGTGTTCATGGCCTGCAACATGTCGCAGCACTCGGCACCGCGCACCTCGCCCACCACGATGCGGTCGGGGCGCATGCGTAGGGCATTAGTTACCAGGTCGCGGATCGTCACCGCGCCCTCGCCCTCAATTGAAGCCTCGCGCGCCTCTAAGCGCACCACGTGCGGATGATGCGCAAACTTGAGCTCGGCAGAGTCCTCGATCGTCACGATGCGCTCGCCGGTGGAAATCTCACATGACAACGCGTTGAGCAGGGTGGTCTTACCAGATCCCGTGCCTCCCGCAACCGCCAGGTCCTGTCGCAGCGACACCGCACACGACAGCAGCTGCGCATACCAAAGCGGCAGCGATCCCAACCCCACGAGCTCGTCCAGCGAGCAGATACGGTCCGAGAACTTTCGGATGGTGAGAATCGGTCCGTCAATCGCCACAGGCGGAATCACCGCGTTGACGCGATAGCCCGTTTTGAGGCGGGCGTTGACGATGGGGCTGCGCTCGTCGATACGGCGGCCAAGTGGCGAGATAATGCGGTCGATAAGCACACGGATCTGCTCATCATCCTCAAACGCATGCTCGATGGGGTACAAGACGCCGCCGCGTTCAAAGAAAGCCGAGCGGCAGCCGTTGATCATGATCTCGGTAACGGTGTCGTCCTCGATGAGCGGCTGCAACGGCCCCAAGCCCACCACGTCATCCAAGATCTCGTCGATGATGGTCTCGCGCTCGGGCGTCGCGAGATCGGTCGACTCCTCAACATTGAGCGCCGCCTCCACCGCAGGACGCAATTCCGAGCGGGCAAGTGCCGGGTCGATATAGGCGCTGATACGCGCCACTTCGTCGTAACCCATGCGGTCCATCACGGCGCGCTTGGTGCGTCGTTTCACGGCGCGGCGACGCCCCACATCTACAGGCGCTGCCGCCGCCGCAGCGCCGGCAGCCTTAATCCTCGTTTGCAGGCTCATCGCTGATCACCCTCGCGCGACCAGGGAAGGCGGATACGCGGGCGTTCGGTGCGCGTTGCACGGTCGGCGACCATATCGCTCCAAGGGCCGACGGCGCACCCCAGTTCCACGAGCATCTCGCGCGTGGCCTCGCGCACGCTAGTCGCAAAAGCGCTGGTCTGCCCCACTGCCTCGTCAGCGCGCCCAAACGCCATGAGCGCGGCGAGATCCTGCCCGCCATCGGCGATACGAATCTTGGAGCTTAACGCACAGGCAATCTCAAAGCGCATGGCGACGTCCTCGTCTGCCCCGCGCGCACCGAACCGGTTGAACACGGCGCTCATGCGCGTGCGCGGCACACCTACTCGACCTGCCAGTTCAATGACGCGCGATGCCGATGCCGCGGACGACACCGCCGCATCGCCAACGACCAGGCAACGGTCGCTCGCCGCCACCGCAGCCGCCACGGCGTCGCCCCAAAAGACCGAGGTATCGATAAAGACCACGTCGGATTCGCGACGCAGAACATCAAGCAGTAGCTCCACCGGACGTGCCATGAGCTCGGCTTGCTCGGGCGCCGCGACGGGACCCCAGAGCGTAACGCCCGGCGCCACGCGCATCGAAGCGGCTACGATATCCGGCTCGGTGAGCATGCCCGCCGCCGACGGCTCGATAAGTGCCGCCATATCGCGCGGAGCATCGACGCCTAACAAGTCGTAAAGGTTTCCAAACATCAGGTCCAGGTCGAGCACGGCGGCACGCAAGCCCAACAGCGACGATGTGTGTGCCATGGTGGCAACGATCGTCGACTTGCCGCAACCGCCCGAACCCGAAATAGCGCAGATGACTGGAGCTCGATGCGGCGGAGCGGTAGCGTCTGCCGGCGGCATCGGAGGCGGCGGGGCGGGCGTCGGTGACAGCGTCCCCGTCTCCCCCGCCGCAACCACGTGCTGCGTCCAAGCCGGCATGGCTGCTTGTTCGGTCTGCGAGGCAGGCTCGTTCTGCGCAATCTGCTCATGCTGCATCAGCGACAACTCGCCGCACCCGGCAAGGCCCTCAACTTCGTCGAGTTCATCCGCCAGATTCACGCCGTGCACGTATCCCATATCTACTGCCGGGGAGTCGCCAGCATGCTGCGCCGGCCCTCCAGCGTCATCGTATACAAGGGGGTTCCGGGGGCGCCGACCATGCTCGGCTTCCGCTTTTCCATAATCATCAACACGCGGGCCTCTTGTAGCGCGAGGCGCCCCGGGTTCCCTATCAACAAAAGCATCGGGCTCAATCGTCATGCGCCGATCGGAATCAACCGCTCCCTCGCCCGCGCGCCCGTTGCCGCATATACTGTGTGCAGCGATGACCTCGGTCGCCCCCGCGCGAAACAGCCCCTCGATATCCGACGGATCGAGCGCTTCTATCAACACGACCACGCGACTCACGCGGCCTTCGGCCGTCAGGCGCGCAACAGTCTTGCGCACATCTTCGGTATCAAACAGAGACGCCGCGATGATGGCAGCCCCGCGGCGCGACGGAAACGCCCGCGCCATGGAAACCAGCCCGTCCAGGTCACCCACGCGAAGCACCTGTGCACCCGCATCACGGCCCTCGACTTCCCGCTGCAACAGCCCGTAATCGCCGCACGCGCAGCACGCAAGCCAGATCGCCTTCATCACTCGTCGCCTCCGCTCTTTTTGCCGCGCGCCGTGGCGGGAATCGTCAAGCTGACCGTTCCCTTGCCCGAGGCTCCCAGCAGTTCCTTGACGTCTTCGGGGTCAGCCGCCAGCGTCACCCATTCGATCTTGCCCTCGCGCGTGGCACCGGAATCCTCACTGGTATCGATCACGTACGCGCCGCACAGCCGATCGGTCACGCTGTCTTTTTGCACATACACATCCACGTAGCTGCCCACGCCCGTAGCACCGCCGACCGAGTGCTCGGCATCGACCGCCACCGAAACGGCGACCTTGCCCTTAGGCACCTCGAGCTTGCGGCTCTCGGCCTTGGTGTAGACATTGCAGATCACGGCGTTTTTGGGAATACGCGAAGTCGTCACGTCGCCGCGCACCTGGCGCAGCTCGGTCGCCGCGTCACGCGGCAGCAGGCTCGTCAGCCATTCCTGGGTTATGACATTGGTCTCATCGAGGGTCTCGCCCACATCGATATCGCGCGCCGCGACGCATACCTCGACGTGATCGCCACCGTACTTGGCCAAGGTCTCAGCCTGGACCTGTTCGGCTCGTGAGCGGATCGACGAGCCGTAAGCCATGCAGAGCAGCGCAGCGAGCACGCCCGCGACCAGACTGATGGCGATGCGCTTGCTCTTGTTCACGGCCGCTCCTCTCATGGCAGTGCCGGGCGAATGCCCGTACCACCATTGTCTGAGCGGTCAGAGTGCAAAGCGGCGCAATCGCAATCTTGGTTTTCGATGTCAAACCAATCGCTGACCAAAAGCTGACCAGCCCGTCAAGCTCGTGGCAAGGTTTTGGTCAGCACGTCAGCAAACTGTATGTTTCGAAGCTTTTCCGCAGCAAAAAAAGCCGTCTCCCGAACAGTTGGGAGACGGCTGTCATAGGAAAAATCAATTACAGATGGACATCGGGATCGAGCATTTGAGCGCTCACGCGCATGGATGACGCCAGGTTTTGGAACGTTTCCAGACGCAGGCTATCGATCTGCCCGGCGTCCTCGGCCTCGCGAACGGCGCAGCCCGGCTCATGGGTATGCGTGCAATCGCCAAACCGGCACGCGCGCGATGCCTCGACAATCTCGGGGAAAGCGCGCGCCAGACCCCGCTCGTGACCCACGAGCGGCAGGCTGCGCAGGCCCGGGGCATCGGCGATCACGCCGGCGTCGCCCGGCAGTGCCACCATCACGCGCGCGACGGTAGTGTGACGGCCCTGATCGTCGCGTTCGCGCACACCGCCGGTCGCCAACGTATCGTGGCCCAGCAGCGCATTGAGCAGCGTCGACTTGCCGGCACCCGACTCGCCCAGAATCATGGCGCAGCTCCCGGCGGGCACGCAGGCACGGACCTCGTCCAGGCCGCGGCCCTCGGCAGAGGACGTCACGATCACACGCACGTCCGGACCCACCAGGCGGCGCGCGCGGTCCAGATCGCGCTCGAGCTCCTCGGCATCGCAGCGATCAGCTTTGGTGAGTACCACCACCGGCTCGGCATCGCAGTCGAGCGCCAACACCAGCGAGCGCGCCACGCGGTCGAGCAGCACCTCACCGGCACCGAGCGCCTGCACGATTAGCACGCTATCCACGTTGGAGCAGAGCACCTGGCGCTCTCCGCGGGCACGGCCGCGCCAACGCTCAAAGCTCGTACGGCGCGGCAGCACGCATTCAATCACGCCCATATCGTGCCCGGGAGCGCGGCGCACCGCCACACGATCGCCCACGGCAGGCAGCAGGACCTCGTCCCCACCGCGCGACTTGGCAAATCCCACGGCATGCTCGGCGCGGAAGGTATCGTCGGCAGTCGCCACCAGCGGAAACCCACGATCCAAGCGCACCACGGCGCCAAGTTGCATCTGCTCGGGCTCCTCGGCATGTGCGCAGAAATCATCAAAGGCAGCCTGCTGAGCTTCATCGACCGGCAGGTCATCAAACGCCGGAACATCCTGCAGCGCGTCAAGCCCCGGTACACTCGCCAGCAACTCCTCAGCAGATGCAGGGGGTTCGGTCGCGAGCTTCCGACGACGATCGCGCTTAGCCCGCGCCCCCGTCGTCTTTTTCTTCGCCTTAGCCTTAGCCTTGCCCACAAACGCCTCCCAGCACAAAACCACACAACTGAGCAGGTATTTTAACGCATTGTTCCGTCCGACTTACCAAATGCTGCGGCGTACTCGTCATCATCCATCCAATCGATGATGTCGCCGGGCTTGCAATGAAGCGCCTCGCACATTGCTTGAAGTGTAGAAAAGCGGATCCCCTTGAGTCTTCCCGTTTTAATTCGAGACAGATTAACAGGCGATATTCCAATGATTTCGGCAAGTTCCTGCGACGAGATTTTACGGTCCGCCATCACGCGGTCAAGACGCATAACAATCGGCACCGTGCCACCCCCTAGAGAATCTCGTCTGCATCTTCCTGCAATACCCTACCGTATTCAAAGACCCCCGCCAACGCAAAGAAAACGAGTCCGTAAGAAAGCGATTGAAAATCAAACTCGGGAAACACGGGCTCAGCCGTTCCAAGAACATTGCTGTATGGCAATTGAATCGTCGGCCATATGATGCTGATGACGGCTTTTACCGACATCAGGAGGCCAGCCGCGACCAAAATCCTGGTCTGCCACTTACCAAAAGGACGACCCTCATGCCTGACTTTCGCCGTCAGAATCGTAAACAGAAGAAACGTTGCAGCGTCGCAAAGCGTGCTAACCATAAACAAGAGCAGAAATCCGCCGCTCACCGCAGAGATACCCTCGATGAGCAACAGGTTCGCAAGATGAACGAACAACACCACGCAACATAGCGCTTGAACCGCCAGGGCGATACAGAAGATTGTCAGAAAACTCGTCGTCAACCGCAGATGTATATCGCGATCTTTCATTTCTCCTCCTTTTTTCCTTATTTCCCTGCGTTCATTGTACTTTTCAATCCAACCGCTCTCGCTCAAAACCATTTACCGGCAAATCGATACCGTTCATTTTAAAAAATCTTTATTTAATGTTTTATATAAATTAATTTAACTTTATAGAGTTTGGAGGACCCATGAGAAAGCAAACCGTCCTTATCCTTATCTTATCGCTGTCCCTTTTCGCCCTCTTCTCGTCAGTACGAACCAATTCCGATCCAATCAATATCTCATTGCCCGAATTTCGATCGAAATTAAGCAAAGACGAATCTTTTATCGTGCAAATTGAGCTGGAGGGCTGCCCGGCCTGTGAAGAACTCCGTGCGGCAGAGCGCTCGCTTTCGCCGAGTCTCAAGAACGACATCGAGATCCTCGTTGTCCCTAAGAGCCAAAAGGAAGTTGATAGGGAAACACTTAAGGCGCTTCTGCCGTCATTCGAGTTTTATCCTTCAATTTTTGCCATCTCTGAAGGAAAGATAGCGTCCGAGTTCGACCTTTCCACGCTTGATTCGTTTGAAATGCGTTTCACGGATTGGAGGCTGAATCTGAACAACACAGCAATGTCAAGCTAAATGTCAGGAGGATACACATGCTACGCAACGTTCCCGTAAGCCGTAAGTCATTCATCGCAAGCGCAGTTGCGCTTTGCTCAATTGCCATTTCACCAAAGCAATCTAAGGCGCAACCTCTTGAAGTAGAGTTCCCTTCTGCCGAAGAGTACATTGAAGCTGTCAATGAGTCCGGCACAGGATGGACGACATACGCACTAGATGAAAACGGAGATGTCCAAATTATCGATCGATTCCAGACCCTGTCTTTGGATGATTTAGCAACTGCCACACGCGGCGCTAAAGAATGGATCGTCAAAATTGCCATTTTTATTGGAAAAGAACTCATCGGCTATGTAACGGGGCTTGTAATCGACGGACTGATTAAGAAGATCATAAGCAAAACCGGAGGTACTTGGCCTGAGTATGCAGCAAAGCAACTCCTTGGACACCCCGTACCCGCAGGCAACGCGTACCGTCTACCTTGCAGCGTCTATCCCCCCAACTCCGGAGAATACATTCGTTGTATAAATAGTTAGGATACGGCTATGTTGCCAGTCATCATTGCCCCCGTAATTGGTGTATGGGGCATCCAGTATTTCCTCAACAAGAAGTGGCTCTGGGGCATTGGGTGCATAGCGATAACATTAATATGCTATTTCCTTAGCCTCATTGTCAAAGCATGCTGGCCGAGCGCCATCTCTTTTGGAATTGCTCTTCTCAGCTCGGTCCAGCTATATGGAAGCAAAAAGGGTTTGTCCTTCTTTAATGCCCTGATATCGGCTCCGCTACCTCTGCAAATCTACTGGGGAATTATGGCCGTCATCGTTCTCTTTATGCCTCAAATCCCCTTCAGCGACGTTCCCGGCTTCTCCTAACGCGTCGCCGATTCAACCCCATACAATCCAGTTCACAAAAAGAGTCGGTCGAGCAAATGCTCTAAAAAAAGAGCTGGCCGGGCAAAGCCCGACCAGCTCACATACTTTCCTTCAGCCCTTTTCATCCGCACGGGAGAGAAGCCAGCAAAGCCACCGCAGGGCCCGCCCCGGAAGCCCTTTCTCCCGAACGATTCCGCAGCGCGAAGCGCGAGGACCAGTGAGGGAGAAAGGGCGTGGGGCGGGCCCGAACGAGAGCGTTACTCCTTCTCGACCGCGCGCATGATCGCCTTGTAGATCTCCATCAGCGGAATGATCAGGAAGGCAAGGCCCAGCGCGGCGATAACGCCCTTAAGCTCGAGCGTCACGGGACCAAAGAACATCTCGGCAAGCGTCGGCTGCACGGTCACGATCACCGTCAGTACCAGCGCCAGCGCGGCCGAAGCCCACAGCCACTTGTTCTGCTTCTTCATCTTAAACAGCGACGTGCGACGGCTGCGCATGTTAAAGCAGTGGAAGATCTCGACCATGTTGAGCGTGATGAAGGCCATCATTACGCCTTCCTCGTCGGCATTGCCGGCGACCATATCGGCGATGTGGATGTAGCCCATGTCAAAGTACACGCCCACAAAGAAGCTCGCGAGCACCAGCACGGTAATAATCAGGCCCTGGACCACGCAGTCCAGGCCCATATGTCCGGCAAAGACACCGTCCTTGGCGTTGCGCGGCTTGCGCTTCATGATGTCGCCCTCGGCATCCTCCATGCCCAGCGCGAGCGCGGGGAAGCAGTCGGTAACCAGGTTCACCCACAGCAGCTGCACCGGCTGGAAGATGGTAAAGCCGATGAGCGTGGCGATAAACACCGAGAACACCTCGGCAAGGTTGGCCGAGAGCAGGAACTGGATGACCTTGCGGATGTTGTCGTAGATGCGACGGCCCTCTTCGCAGGCGCCGATGATGGTGGCGAAGTTGTCGTCGGCGAGCACCATGTCGGCGACGTTCTTGGTGACATCAGTGCCGGTGATGCCCATGCCAACGCCGATGTCGGCGCGCTTAATGGACGGGGCGTCGTTGACGCCGTCGCCCGTCATGGCCACAATCTGGTCGCGCGACTTCCAAGCCTCGACGATGCGGGTCTTATGCTCGGGCTGGACGCGGGCGTACACGCCGTAGTCCTCGATGTGCGCGTCGAGCTCCTCGTCGCTCATGCGGTCGAGGTCGGCACCGGTAATGGCCTGGCTGCGATCGGCGACGATGCCCAGCTGCTTGGCGATGGCCACGGCGGTGTCAATGTGGTCGCCCGTAATCATGACAGTGCGAATACCGGCATCGTGGGCCTCGCGGATGGCGTCGGCGACCTCGGGGCGGACAGGGTCGATCATGCCGGACAGGCCGCAGAAGACCAGGTCATGCTCGAGCGCAGCGGGACTGCAGTCGCTCGGGACCTCGGTGTAAGTGCGGCTTGCCAGCGCCAGCACGCGCAGGGCCTCGTCGGCCATGGCCTTGTTGGCGGCCACGAGCTCGGAACGACGCTCCTCGGTCAGCGGGACGACCTTATCGCCCTCGTAGATGTGGGTGCACAGGCCGATCACCACGTCGGGCGCGCCCTTGGTGTACTGCTCATACTCGCCGTCCAGGGTCTCGACGACCACGGACATCATCTTACGGCCCGAGTCAAACGGGGCCTCGCCCACGCGCGGATGCTCGGCAGTCAGGCCAGTGAGACCAGCTTTGCCGGCATCGTTGACGAGCGCGCACTCAGTCGGCTCGCCCACGGCCTCGCCCAGCTCCTCGTCCCACTGAGCATCGGAGCACAGCGCCATACCTGCCAGGAACTTCTCCTTGGGCGCAGCGAGCTCGTGCTTGACGACGGTCATCTTATTCTGGGTAAGGGTGCCGGTCTTGTCGGAGCAGATGGTCTGTGTGCAGCCAAGGGTCTCGACAGCAGAGAGCTTGCGGATAATCGCCTGGCGCTTGGCCATCTTGGTCACGCCAAGCGAAAGGACGATGGTCACGACGGCAACAAGGCCCTCGGGGATGGCGGCGACGGCGAGCGAGACGGCAACCATAAAGGTGTCGAGCAGGGCAGTCGGATCGGTAAGGACGTTGCCCACGCCGTGGCGGAGGATGTCAACGCCAAAGATGACGACGCAGATGACGATCACCATGATGGTGAGGATGCGGCTGAGCTCGGCGAGCTTCACCTGCAGCGGCGTGAGCTCTTCCTTGGCCTCGGCCAGGGCGCCGGCGATCTTGCCCATCTCGGTGTTCATGCCGGTGCCGACCACGACGGCGCGACCACGGCCGTACACGACGGTGGAGCCCATATAGCACATGTTCTTACGGTCGCCGAGCGGCACGTCGTCGGTGCCGGCGGCGAGCTCGATCACGTTGGCATGCTTCTCGACGGGCACGGACTCGCCGGTGAGCGCGGCCTCTTCGATCTTCATCGTGGCGCTCTCGAGCACGCGGCAGTCGGCCGGAACGGAGTCGCCCGCCTCGAGCATGATCACGTCGCCGGGCACGAGCTCGGCGCTCGGCAGGTGCACGAGCTTGCCGTCGCGTAGCACCTTGGACTGCGCCGCACTCATCTCCTGCAGGGCCTCGAGGGCCTCCTCGCTCTTGGCTTCCTGGACCACGCCCAGCACCGAGTTGACGATAACGACGAACATGATGATGGCAACATCGGCAAAGTCGGGCTCGCCCTTGACCATGCCCGTGAGCGCACTGATGACGGCGGCAACGATCAGCATGATGACCATGGGGTCGGCCATCTGCTCAAAGAAACGCTTCCACAGCGGTGTCTTCTCGGCTTCCTCGAGCTTGTTAGGGCCTGTCTTGGCGAGGCGCGAAGACGCCTCGTCGTTGCTCAGGCCGAGGTTCTCATCGACACCTTGGTCGCTGAGCACCTCCGCCGCGGCGGACAGGTATTCCTTTTGCATATAGAGTCCCCTCCTGGGATTCGGGCCACTCAGCAGATTGATGCCCGATCATAATTCCCAGGAGAAGGGCAAGGGCTCATCAAGGCTGCCGTGCTGAGCGGCAGTTGATAGTGGAGCTATGGTACCCCAAAGCGACGCGTCTAGCCAAAACAATCGGTTTGGAAATATGGTCCGCACGCAACGGTGCAGACCGTGTGATGCTCAACATTGGTAAAACGTTTTTTCTTCGGCACATCGCCAAACTGACATATCTCCCAGATAGCAGCGGTTGGAGTGGTTGGTAAAGATTTTTCATATACCGTTTTTCCCGCAAAAAATGAACTTCCATTTCGGCATACGGTCGATTTTTTGGGGTATTCGGTCGGCATTTCGTTATAATCATCTCGGTTTTATTTCTTATGGTTTATCTATCAGCGCAAGACGATGTCAGATGGAGGTCTGAATGTACAAGCGCACTAAGATTGTATGCACCATGGGTCCCGCCTGCGATAGCGACGAGACCATCCGCGAGATGATCAAGGCGGGCATGAACGTCGCCCGTTTTAACTTCTCGCACGGCTCCTACGACGAGCACCACGGTCGCATCGAGCGCGTCCGCCGTATTTCCAAGGAGCTCGGTCTGCCTGTCGGCATCCTGCTCGACACCAAGGGCCCCGAGGTCCGCACCGGCCTTCTGGTCGACGGCAAGAAGGTTGCCGTCAAGACCGGCGATAAGATCGTCGTCACCGCTCAGCCCACGTCCGAGGATTTCCACGGCACCGCTGAGCACATCTCCCTCGACTACCTGGCTCTGCCTTCCGAGGTCGAGAAGGGCTCCCTCATCCTGATCGATGACGGCCTGGTTGCCCTCGAGGTCGAGTCCGTCAGCGGCCAGGACATGACCTGCGTCGTTAAGAACGACGGCCTGATCGGCGAGCGCAAGGGCGTCAACATGCCCAACGTCAACATCTCGCTGCCCGCCATCACCGAGCGCGATCGTCAGGACATCCTCTTTGGCCTGACCGAGAACATCGACTACATCGCCGCTTCCTTCATCCGTGACGGCGAGTCCGTCCGCGGCATCCGCAAGCTTTGCCGCGAGAACGGTGGCGAGCACGTGACGATCTTCCCGAAGATCGAGTGCGCCCTGGGCGTCGAGAACTTCGACGAGATCCTCGAGGCTTCCGACGGCATCATGGTCGCCCGTGGCGACCTGGGTATCGAGATCAAGCCCGAGCTCGTTCCGCACATCCAGAAGGAGATCATCGCCAAGTGCAACGCGGCCTACAAGCCCGTTATCACCGCTACGCAGATGCTCGACTCCATGCAGCAGAACCCGCGCCCGACGCGCGCCGAGGTTGCCGACGTTGCTAACGCCATCTACGACGGCACCGACGCCGTTATGCTCTCTGGCGAGTCCGCTGCCGGTAAGTACCCGGTCGAGGCCGTTAAGATGCAGGCCAGCATTGCTCTCGAGACCGAGAAGTACCTCCCGGCCCACGCTCCGCTCGAGGTTCCGGCCGACGCTCACGGCACCCGCGTCGTCAACAACGTTGTGGGTATGTCCGCTGTGAACATGGCCACCACCGTTGGCGCCAAGTGCATCACCGTGCCGACGACCACCGGTCGTACCGCACGCCTGATCTCGCACTTCCGTCCCAACATGCCGATCTGCGCGTTCTCCCGCCACGAGTGGGCCGTCCAGCAGATGATCATGTACTGGGGCGTTATCCCGCACCAGGCCGAGATTACCCAGGGCACCGTCAACGGCACGATCGTCAAGGCGATCGAGACCGCTAAGGAGCTCGGCTACGTCGAGGCCGGCGATCTGACCGTCGCTACCGCCGGCGATCCCCGCATGAGTGTTCAGCTCGAGGACAAGGTCTCCTCGACCAACGTCGCTTACGTCGCTCAGGTGCGCTAAATCGCACTTGCAAGCAGATTTGCATTGCAAAGGGCCCGGAAGGCATTGCCTTCCGGGCCCTTTTTAGACCTTCTTCGTATGCCGCATCATCGATTTGTGTTCAGTCGCAAGCCTCTCCGATGCCGAGCGCACCACCGAAGACGCCCTGCGACGGGAGCCGTTGGTCAATTGGAATGAACTGTTCACCGTTAAGCCGGCCGGCTAGCAGCTAGCGATCAGGGGGACTGCGGGAACGTCAGAAGCAGCGACGCGAGCCGCAAATCCCGCCTCGGTCAGCTCGATGACCTCGGTAAACGTTGCATCGAAAAACTCCTCGGTTAGCAGGCGATACGGCGGATGATCAGGCTCGCCGGGGTTTTCGCGTACAATCTCGTGCATGACGCCGATAGTCTTGAGCACATATTCTTTATGGATGGGATACTGCCCAAAACGCGTCGCAGCGGTATAGAGGCGATCGGTCGCACGCGGAATGGAAACGATGCCCAGCGTCTTGCCAAACCAGTCAAAATCGCCCTGCTTTTTAATGCGGAATTCCTCGCACGGCTTGCCGCCGCGTGCTTCCAGATACTGGTTCACACGCGTGTTCCATACCGTGTCGGCCACCAGATGCGACCAGACGCCCAGCGTTAAATCGAGCAGCGACTGCGCCACATCTTCGGACGCAAGCGAGAACTCACAGGCGCCGGGACCGACAACCGGCTCGGCATCCCTGTAGCGCTGAGGATAGTGCACGCGGTTCAGTCGCTCGCGCTCCTCGACAATCGAGGTAGCCTCAGCAGGTTCGCCCGCGGGTGCGCCTTTAAGCAGCGGCGCCACATAGGTATCCCAGAACTCGTGCTCGCGCGGCTTAGGGATAGGCTCGGGCTTTGCAAAGTGCGTAATGCGATACGGAATGGGATCGGCGATGCCAGGGACCATATAGCCCACGAAGATATCCGGAACCACGCAGCCAAACAAAAAGGCATTACGGTCGCGCACGCTATCGGCAAGCACGCTAGCACGTGCCAGCAAGCGCTCCGTTTGAGCGATATGAATGTTCCAACTTGGCATAGCCACCCCCATAAAACCTGGTTAACTATACCATCACGGCAGAGTCGCACAGGCGGCCATACATACCCTACGCAGCAACTATTCCGCAGCACCGCTTTCGGTTCCATACGACGGCACGGGCGCCTCGACCACATGGTGATATCGATCGATATAGATGGCACGGGCCTCCAGGCGGCGCACCAAATCTTGATGGTGCGTACTCATCAAAACCGTCTTACCGGCAGCAACGTAGGCCAGCAAAAAGTTGACTACGATGTCGCACGAGTCCTCATCGAGCCCGTTGGTGGGCTCATCGAGCACTAGGATATCGGGGTTCATCGACACCACCGCAGCCAGCGCAACGCGCTTCTTTTGCCCGCCCGAAAGCTGATAGGGCGAGGCATCGACCAGATCGGCAACCTGGAACAGCTCCATGGCATCGCGGACGCGGCGCTCGAGCTCGTCTGTCGGCAGCCCCATCTGCGCGGGACCAAAAGCAACTTCCTCGCCCACCGTGGCACAGAACAGCTGGGCGTCGGCATTCTGGAACACAAAGCCCACGCGCTGATGAAAACGCTGAGCGGCTGCGGAATCCTTGAGATATGCCGCATCGACCACGCGCCCATCGAACAGGTACGCACCCGCGTCCGTAAGCTCAAGGCCGTTAATAAGGCGCATGATCGTCGTCTTGCCACAACCGTTAGGACCAAGCAGGGCAACGAGTTCACCACGATCGACCTGCAGCGACACACCATCGACAACCGTATGCCCCGCATAGGAGAACACCACGTCGCGAAACTCGATGAGCGACACGCTCTTGGCGCCAGTAGCACCGCTCGCGCCCATCACGCCATTCGTATCGTTTGCCAAAACGTCGCCCTTCCCTATCCACATCGACGGCTCGGCCGCCCGCGCTACAGCACCACGCACAACACGGCGAGCAGCACCACGACGGCCGCATAAACCGCATCGCGCCAGCCAAAGCCGCTCCGCCCGGGCGCCGGGTACGCACCGGCAAAGCCGCGGCAGAGCATAGCCTCGTCCATCGCGTGGCTGCACTCCATCGCCTTGATAAAGGTCATGCCCATGATACCCGCGATCGAATCGGTACGCGAAAATCCCTCAGGCGCACGGCCAACGCTGCGCAGCATGACCGATTCGCACAGATCGTGCGCCGTGCGTCCCAGCACCTCGATATGCTTGAGTGCCATATCAAAGGTAAAGATGACCTCGTCGGGCAGGCGCAGCATCTTAAGCGCCGCCGACATGCGACTCCAGGTGAGCGTCCACGAAACGCCCAGCACCAGCGACACGTTAATGAACGTCTTGAGTGCAATCTTGAGCATGGCGCCCGTGGCAGACGCGCCTAGCAGCAGGGCAGGCAGTGCCAGAACCACCGCAAGCCCCGTGGCGCCGAGCGCCGGTACAAAGGTCGCACGCAGCCCGCGTACGGGGCGCACGGCAACGAGCACCAGCGCGATGGCCGCCATCAACATGAGGTACAGCGGGCTCTGCGTCAGACACACGCACAGGACGCAAACGAACATCCCCACCAGGCGCACCGGAGCCGAAACGCAAGAAAGGGCGCGGTCGACCATCGACCCGCCCTCGTGCGCGCCTCCACCCTGGCGAACCCGCTCAAGCAGGCTCGCCAGGTGCAGGACATTCTTTTGCATCACACGATGCCGAGCCCCCGCGGGCTCGTAACGCTCCTCGGCCGCAAGCCAACTAGGCAGCTCGGCTATTGCCATGAGCACCGCTTTCCTTGACCGTCAGCGAGACCAGGCGGAATGTGATGGTGAGCACCGCCACGCCAATCACGCCCGAAAGAATATACATCGCAGCCTGGCCGGCAAAGCCAAGGCCCTGCTCCTCGGAATAGGCCTGCAGATAATCGCCCGTGGGCAGGGCGTCGGCAAAGGTCGGGGTATCGAGGCCGACCGAAGCCTGCAGGCTGTCGTCGCCAGCCTCCTGAACGGCGGTCGCGGCGCCCTCGGCGTCCCACTCACCCCAAGCGTCACCGGTGGCGAGCAAGCCGAGCGGCGTAGCCACGACAAGCACGGCGACCAGAATGAGCGTGGGAATCAGGGAAGTCTTCTTGGCGGTACCATCGGCGGCAAGCTGGCCATCGGCGGCTTCGGGGCCGACGATAATGCTCGGCGCCGTCTTCTTAATGAAGCCGTAGATGGCGGACGTCGCCACGCCCTCGATCACGCCGGCAACCAGCATATGCGGGATCAACATGGCCGGAATAGCCACGGACAGCGGGAAGGGGCAGTACAGAGGGGCGCCCGAAGCGTTGGTGAAGAGCATCGGCTGAATACCAAACTCGATTGCCGCGCACAGGGCCGCCAGGCACAGGCCGACCCAACCGCTCACGATGGCAGAAACCGAGGTGCCCCAGCTCTTGTCGTGCAGACGGCTGTTGAGCGCACGGAACACGATAGCAGCGACAAACGGCAGCACAAAGGCCATGTTAAAGCAGTTGGCGCCAAACGACAGAACGCCGCCGTCGCCAAACAGCAGCGCCTGCAGCGCCAGAGCGACCGAGACAGCGATAGCCGCGGCCTCGGGGCCCAGCAGCAGCGCGATGAGTGCGCCGCCGACGGCGTGACCAGTGGTGCCGCCGGGCAGCGGCACGTTGAACATCATGAGCAAAAAGGAGAACGCAGCGCAGATGCCCAGGAACGCCATATGCTCGCGATCGAACGTGTCGCGCACCTTTTTGATGCAGTGAACCCATACGGGCACCATCGCCACCGCCATAACGGCATCGGTCTGCGGGGACAGATAGTTATCGGGAATATGCATGAGCCCTCTCAATCAGAACGTTGCGTGTTACGTTTCTAACAATCCGTAACACCGACTCTGCATACTAACAAAAAGGCGCCCCGCCCACAACGCAGCACGCCCTTGCAATACGTACGTTATTAACCCAGGCCCACGCACCGCCCAATCAAGGGCCCTTGCACTCCCAACTATCCGGTCACCCGGAAGAAGGTGCGGTCCGCTCGCAACAAGGTTAGCGCAGGAACCCGCCCCCGAGAGGGGTTTTCTAAGGCAACATCCCGCAGCCGCGAAGCGGCGAGGACGTTGCCGTGAAAACCCCGCAGGGGGCGGGTTCCGAACAGCAAAGATTACGAGCGGACCTCGCCGTTTACGCCCTTGCACACCTTGGTGACGATCTTCTGGTGCGCCTTCTCGACCTCTTCGCTGGTAAGCGTGTGGTCGTCGGAGCGATACGTAAGCGCAAAGGCCATGGACTTCTTGCCCGCACCGATGCGGACCGGATCGCGGTAGACGTCGAACAGGCGCACGCCCTCGAGCAGCTTGCCGCCGGCACTGGTAATGCGACGCTCAAGATCCTCGCAGGTCACAGTGTTGTCGACCACAATGGCAAGGTCATGCTCAACAGCCGGGTACTGCGAGAACTCGCGATAGTTCTCCTGGTTGCGGGCGCCCTTGATCAGCTTGTCCAAATCGAGCTCAAAGGCAACGACGACCTCATCGATGCCCATCGCCTCGCGCGCCTCGGGGTGAATCTCGCCGACCCAGCCCAGCACGGTTCCGCCGGACAGAACCTCGGCCGCACGACCCGGCTGCAAGAAAGCGTAGCCCTCGCCCTCGACGGGACGGAAGCGAACCTTCTCGATGCGCAGCTGGGCGAGCAGCTCCTCGACAATGCCCTTGCCAAAGAAGAAGCGCAGCTTGCGGTACTTCATGTTCCAGGACTGCTCGCTCCACTGGCCCGAGAGCACACCCGCCACGGACTTGGTCTCCTTGGGCAGGCTGGCGTTCTCGCGACCGTGGAACAGGCTGCCGACCTCGTACAGATGCACGTTAGGCGTGCCGTGGGCCTC
This sequence comes from uncultured Collinsella sp., assembly GCA_902406375.1. Lineage (GTDB taxonomy): Bacteria > Actinomycetota > Coriobacteriia > Coriobacteriales > Coriobacteriaceae > Collinsella. Next base: position 13,945 of record CABPDL010000011.1, on the reverse strand, counting down.
GTTGTAGGCCACAGACTGCAGCAGACCCGGCAGCAGCGAGCGGCGCATCTCGGTCTGCTCGGCCACCAGCGGGTTCATGAGAACCACGGGGCAGCCGCGGCCCTCGGTGGACATACCGATCTTCTCCAGGTCGCCCGGGGCGGCAAAGCCAAAGGTCGTGGTCTCGTTGAGGCCACAGGCGCGCAGGATCTCGCCGACCTTGCGGGTGAGCTTCTGCTCGCGGGTCAGGCCGCCGATGTGGTTCTTGGCAGCCGGGATGGTCGCCGTCACGCGGCCCATGCCCCACAGGCGCAGGACCTCCTCGATCAGGTCGATCTCACGCGGCAGGTCGGGACGGAAGCTCGGCGGCGTGACCATGAAGTCCTCGCCGTCGCGCTCGACGGTGCAGCCCAGACGGGTGAGCGAACGCTCGATAAAGTCGGGCTCGATGTCGGCACCGCAGATGGCATGCACGCGGGACAGGCGCAGCCTAATGCTGTCGATGGTCTTGGGCGCGGGGAACACGTCCACATAGCCGGGGGCGACCTCGCCGCCGGCGATCTCCTCGATAAGCGCGCACGTCACATTGGCGACGTCCACGCAGCCGGTCTCGTCGACCTGGCGCTCAAAGCGGATGGAGGCGTCGGAGATCAGCGACAGGTCACGGCTGGTGTGCGAGGTGCGACCGGCGTTGAAGCAAGCGCTCTCGACCATCACGTCGACGGTATCGTCCTCGATCTCGGAATCCATGCCGCCCATGACACCGGCCAGCGCCACGGGACGCTCGCCGTCGGTGATGAGGCCCATGCCGGCGTCGAGCACACGCTCCTCGCCATCGAGCGTCGTGAACTTCTCGTCCTGCTGGGCGGCGCGAACCACCACGCGACGGTGGCCATCGCGCTCGGCAAAGGTGTCGAGGTCAAAGGCGTGCAGCGGCTGGCCGGTGAGCATCATCACGTAGTTGGTGATGTCGACGATGTTGTTGTGCGGGCGCACGCCCAGGGCGTTGAGGCGCTTGACCATCCAGTCGGGCGACGGGCCGACCTTGACGTTGCGCACGATGCGGGCAACGTAGCGGTCGCACAGGCCCTCGTCGGCAATCTCGACCGAAAGCTCGTCGTCGGTCGCGCGGCCGGTCTCGGCCTTGATGGCGGGCAGATCAACGTGGAAATCGCGATCGAAGATGGCGCCGGTCTCGCGGGCCATGCCGATCATGGACAGGCAATCGGGACGGTTGGGCGTGATCTCGCAGTCGAGCACGGTGTCGCTCGAGCCCACGTACTCGGCAAACGGCATGCCGCAGGGCGTGTCCTCGGGCAGGATCATGATGCCGAAGTGGTCGCCGCCCAGGCCGAGCTCGCGCGCGGAGCAGTTCATGCCCATGGACACGACACCGCGAAGCTTGCTCTTCTTGATCTTGACGTCGCCGGGCAGGACAGCGCCAATCATGGCCGTGACGATATGGTCGCCGGCCTCGAAGTTCTGCGCGCCGCAGACAATCTGCAGCGGAGCGGGGTTGCCGTCGGCGTCGAGGTTCTTGTCACCCACGTCGACCGAGCACACATACATGTGGTCGCTATCGGGGTGAGGGGTCTTGGTGAGCACCTTGGCGGTCACCACGTGGTCGAAGGACTCGCCCACGGTGTCGATCGCCTCGACCTCGGTACCGGTACGGATATATTCGTCCGAAAGAGTCTTGGGATCCTCCGGAATATCGATCATGGTCTTGAGCCAGTCGTAAGAAACGCGCATCTAACTGGTCTCCTTTCATAAATGCGGCTTTGAGCCAAAAAACTGCAACGGAGACGGGTTTTCCAAGTGCCGCAGATTGCCTTGAAAGAGGAGGGCCGCGTACTTAGGTACGCAACCGATGATTGAAAGGCAAGGTGCGGTGCTTGGGAAAGCCGCCGGGCCTAGAACTGATTTAAGAAGCGCATATCGCCCGTCATGAGCGTTCGCAGGTCCGGCAGGTCGTAGCGCAGGGCCGCGACGCGCTCGGCGCCAATGCCAAAGGCGAAGCCGGTGTACTTCTCGGGATCGATGCCGCAGTTGATCAGGACGTTGGGGTCGACCATGCCGCAGCCCAGAATCTCGATCCAGCCGCTGTGCTTGCAGAAGTTGCAGCCCTTGCCGCCGCACACGTGGCAGCTCACGTCCACCTCGCAGCTGGGCTCGGTGAAGGGGAAGAAGTGCGGGCGATAGCGCGTCTTGCGGTCCTCACCAAACATGCACTTAACAAAGTAGTCGAGCGTGCCCTTAAGGTCGCCAAAGGTAATGCCCTCGTCGACGACCAGACCCTCGATCTGGTTGAACTGCGGAAGGTGGCAGGCATCGGCCGTGTCGGGACGGTAGACGGTGCCCGGGCAAATCATGTAGATGGGCGGCTTTTGCGACTCCATGGTGTGGATCTGCACGCCCGAGGTCTGGGTGCGCAGCAGCACGTCGGACTCGCCGTGGGCGTGGGCCTCGGGGTGCGCGACGCTGCCGGGGTTATTGTCGACCACGTAGAAGGTATCGCGGGCCGAGCGGCTCGGGTGATCCATGGGGGCGTTGAGCGCGGTGAAGTTGTAGTAGGAGGTGTCGACCATGGGACCGGACTCGACGGTGTAGCCGATGCCGCAGAAGATGTCCTCGGCCTCCTCGATGATCTGCTTGATCAGGTGCTGGTGGCCGATCTGCGGACGGATGCCCGGCAGCGTGATGTCGACGGCGTCGTGCTCGAGTGCGCGCTTGAGGGCGGCGGCCTTCATCTCGGTGTTGCGCTCGTCGAGCATGCCCTCGATCAGCTGGCGCATCTCGTTGGCGCGCTTGCCCATCACGGGACGATCCTCGGGGGCGAGCTTGCCCATCATGCGCATCAGGCCGGTGATGCGGCCCTTGCGGCCGAGCAGCTCAACGCGCGCAGCCTCGAGCTTGGCTGCGTCGTCGGCGCCTGCGACGAGCTCCTTGGCCTCTTCCTCGAGTTTGACCAGATCATCAATCAGACTCATGTCTTCCCTTTCGTCTCTCGCGCTCTCCGTTTGCCGAGGCGGCTGCCGCCGTCTGACGTTGCGAAAACGCGGCCCGGTTCGGTAATAAAAAAACCGTCCTCGGGCATGTGCATTGCCCAAGGACGGTTGAATTCCGCGGTACCACCTTGTTTGACCCGGCGGATGTCTGGCCCGCCGTGCCCACTCTGCGCCCCTTATCGCGAGGCTCACGGCTTCCCTACTGGGGCTTCGCCGCCGCTGGCCGCGCGCCCGTTGAGGTCGCTGCTCGGGAGTGAACGCTTGGCCCTTGCCACCGCAGGAAGGCTTGCAGCCCATGGCCTTCCCTCTCTTGCCGGCGACGCGGCGGGCAAAACCCTCTCCGTCAACGCATTGGGCTACAGGATAACACATTCTGCGAGCATATCGCCGCGTTCCGTTTTGTTCGTGCTGGGTACAAGGCAGGTAGCTGTGCAAACTGGCCGCGCCGCCGCGTGCGACGGGCGACCTGCGAGATCAAGGATATGGTATGGGAAAGAAACTCGATAAGAAGGCCAAGGCGGGCAAGAGCATCAAGAAGCTCCGCAAGCTCGAGGGCAAGCTGTGGACCCGCGAGTACCTGCTCAAGATTGCCGAGTTTGACGGCGCGACCATTGCTCCCGCCAACGGCGCTGCGGCGCGCGCCGATGCTATGGGCACGCTTGCCGGCGAGCATCACAAGCTGCTGACCAGTGAGAAGTCCGTTGAGCTCGTACGCTCGCTGGCACGCGAGACCGTCGCCGGTGGCAAGATCGACGACCCGCAGCTGCTCGACGAGATTCGCGTACTCGGCCGCGACCAGCGCGAGGCAAGCGTCATCCCCACCGAGGAAGCCGAGGCCTGGACCAGGCTCACCTGCGAGGCCGACGCCGTGTGGCACAAGGCCAAGACGGCCAATGACTGGGCGAGCTTTGAGCCCTATGTGGATAGAATCGTCGCCCAACTTAAGCATCAGGCCGAGCTCATGGACCCCAAGCGCGACCCATACGATGTTTGGCTCGACCAGTACGAGCGCGGCCTTTCCGCCAAGAGCTTCGACGCGTTTTGCGATGAGGTCAAGGCGACGGTCGTGCCGCTCGTGCACGCCATCGGCGAGCGCGGCCAGCAGCCGGCTGCCGACTTTTTGCACGCCCGCGTGCCTGAGGCCGCCCAGCGTGCCATGAGCTTCGACCTTATGAAGCTTGTCGGCCTGGACCTAGACGACACCACGCTTGCCTTTACCGAGCACCCGTTTAGCGAGGGCTTTTCCGTGGGTGACGCGCGCATCGCGACGCACATCTACGAGGACGACTGCATCTCCAACGTCTACAGCATCATCCACGAGGCCGGTCACACCATGTACGAGCTGGGCGTGAACCCCGCCTACGCGCGCACCTGCCTGGAGGGCGGCACCTCCATGGGCATCCACGAGAGCCAGAGCCGCTTCTTTGAGAACACCGTGGGCCGCAGCCGCGCCTTTATGGGACCGCTGCTCGAAGTGCTGCGCCGCCACGCGCCCGAGGTCTACGGTAGCGTGGACGAGGATACGCTCTACCGCGCCGTGAACATCGCGCAGCCGTCGCTGATCCGCACCGAGGCGGACGAGCTCACCTACCCACTGCATATTATGGTGCGCTACCAGATCGAGCGCATGCTGTTTGCCGGCGAGGCCACGGCCAAGGACATCCCCGCGCTTTGGAATCGTTTTATGGACGAGTATCTGGGCATTCCCGTTCCCGACGACACGCGCGGCTGTCTGCAGGATACGCACTGGAGCGGCGGCTCGTTTGGCTACTTCCCCACGTATGCACTGGGTAGCGCCTACGACGCCATGTTTGTGCCGGCCATGTGCCGCGACGGCGTCGACCTTACCGGTGCCTGCGCGAGTGGCGATCTGTCACCCGTTCGCGCGTGGCTGGGCGAGCACATTTGGCAGTGGGGTCGCGCCAAAGACGCGCCGGAGCTCATCAAGGGCGCCTGCGGCATGGCCTTTGACGCCCGCTACTACTGCAGCTACCTGCAGGACAAGTTCACCACGCTGTACGAGTTGTAAGGATTGACCAGCACGCCATCGCCAACGCCAACCATGTTGACGCCAATGTCTTGGCAACGTCAGCGAAAACGACCCTAAGCGAGCAAGGTGACGTGAAATGAAAGGGCGCTGACCTTCTGGTCGCGCCCTTGAAATTGAACGTCAGATTGCCGCTTAGGGGCGTTTGCAGCGTCGAGCAGTTACGCGGTTTGGTAAAACCGCGTAACTACAGAGCCTCGAGTGCGTTGGCGATGCGCTTCATGGCGGCATCGGCGGATGCTTGGTCGGGCGCCTCGGCCAGCACGCGGATAACCGACTCGGTTCCGCTCTTGCGTACGAGCACGCGGCCCTCGCCTGCCAGCGCAGCCTCGGCCTCGGCGATGGCGTTCTGCACGCCCATGTTCTCGAGCGCGGCGTCCTTGTCCGCCACGCGCACGGCCACCTGCGCCTGCGGCAGCAGCTTGCACGGAGCCGTGAGCTGCGAGAGCGTCTCGCGCTCGGCGCGGATCACTTCCATCACGCGCAGCGAGGTCATAATGCCGTCGCCCGTGCGCTCGATATCGCCAAAGATCGTATGGCCCGTCTGCTCGCCGCCCAGGCTGTAACCGCCCTCGCGCATCTTGGCATACACGTGACGGTCGCCCACACCGCTGGTCACGACACTTAGGCCGGCAAGCTCCAACGACTTGATCAGGCCAAAGTTGCTGGCAATCGTCGGAACCACGGTACCGCCCGAAAGGCGACCGTGCTTGTTCAGGTACACGCCGCACACGTACAGGATCTGGTCGCCATCGACCACGCGGCCGCGCTCGTCCACGGCCAGGCAGCGGTCGGCATCGCCGTCGTAGGCAAAGCCCACGTCCAGGCCCTGCTCCACCACATGGCGCTGCAGACGCTCCATATGCGTGGAGCCGCAGTCGACGTTGATGTTAAAACCATCAGGCGCGGCATTGATCACGCGCACGTCGGCGCCCAGCGCGTCGAACACCGGCTTGGCCACCGAGGACGCCGAGCCGTTGGCGCAGTCGATGCCGATCTTGACGCCCTGAAGCGAAAAGTTCGCGCTGGCGATGAGCGAGGCAATGTAGCGGTTGCGGCCCTGCATGTAGTCCACCGTGGCGCCGATGTGGTTGCCCGTGGCCAGCGGCACCTCGCTCTTGCTATCGACGTAGTCCTCGATGAGCTCCAGTACGTCCTCGTCCATCTTAAAACCGTCGCTATTGACGAGCTTAATGCCGTTATCGCAAAACGGGTTGTGGCTCGCGCTGATCATGATGCCGCAATCGAAGCAGCCTTCCACGGTCTGATGCGCTACGCCCGGCGTGGGGATCACGTGCAGCATATAGGCGTCCGCGCCGCTCGCGACCAAGCCGCTCACCAGCGCCGCCTCAAACATATAACTCGAGCGACGCGTGTCCTTACCCACGATGACGCGCGCCTTGCGCTCGCGGTTGGCGCCGTAATACCAGCCCACAAAACGGCCAATCTTATAAGCGTGCTCTACCGTCAGCCCAACGTTAGCCTCACCGCGAAAGCCGTCGGTGCCAAAGTACTTCATGCGCTCTCCTTACAAAATAGGGGCGAACAGATTGCCTGTCCGCCCCAAAATGGTACTCGATTATCTGCGCTACCAGAAAAACCCTACGCCGACGCGCTGTCGCGAGCCGCCTGGCATGTAGGAGTCTGACGCAGCGTAAGCGGCTTGTCCCCCGCCTCGGCTGACGTGGTCAGCGTATATGTGATCGTCGTCGTCTCGCCAGCATGCAGGTCAACGGTGCCCGAATAGAAGGGGATTCCATGCCACGTAGCGGCGCCAAGACCAAACTGGGTGCCCTCGACGGTCAGATCAGTAATGTTGCCGCCCGTCGGGGCAAACAACGAGACATTCAGACGCTCGTCGTCGCGCGCGGCATCGGGCGCGCTCGCCGCGACGTAGTCGGGCAGCTTGCCGGCCTCCTCCTGCGTCATGATGTTCGTCAGGGTAACGGCGATGCGATACGAGCATGTGCCGTCACCGTTCTTGATGCCCTGGCCAATCTGCGTATCGGCATTCAGGTACCAGTCGAGCTTGGAGAAGCTCAGGTTGTTAAAGTAGACACCAGCAACGGGATCTTCACTCGGGTCATCCGGATCGGGCAGCGAGGCGTCGATGTTCATCTCCTTGATAGCGTTCTGCTCGTCATCGTTTTTCATCCACGCGATCAGGCGGCCCTCTTCGGCACCGCGCTCAACGGCGCTGACTAGCTTCGTAACATCGACATCGCCGATACCGCCAAGGATCTTGTCGAAGGCAGCGCTGGCGACGGATGCAAAGATGCCGTCCGACTCCTCGACCGGATAGTTCCAGTACACATCGTGCATGAGGACCTTTGCGGCGTTGGTGCCGTCGACAACCGTTCCGTCGGGCAGCGACACGTTACCGACCAGGCCCAGCAGATACTGCAGGAACACCGGGTCGATGCCGACGACGCCATCAACGTCCTGCCCATATTGGGACTTCCACAGCGCGGCGACACGCTGCGAGTTGCGGGGCCAATCAGGCGAATAGGTATTGCCCGAGTTGTACAGGTTACTGTGGTTGCCGAACAGCGCCTCATCCTCTTCGTCGACACTCTCGACTGCCTCATCCTCACTGAGCCCAATGCGGGGAACAAACTCGCCAATCGACATCTGGCCGTCGGTGACCGAAATCAAACCTTGCGAACCGCCAAAGCCGCCGCAGGCACGAATTTCGACGTTGTTCATGGCGTACACAAGGTAGTTACGCGTCTGGCCGTTGGCGCCGAGCATCTGGGGAAGGACGGGGGCGACCTTCTCCGCCGCGTCAACCGCGCCGTTGAGGGTGGCAAAGCCGTCCTTGGCCTTATCGACCAGCTCGGTCACCTGGGAAATATGAGTATCGCCAATGCCCTGGATCTTCTCGTTGGCGCTCTTGAATACCTTCGAGCTGCTGGAAAGCGAATCGGCGACCGCCTGCAGCGCGGACACGTTAATCATGCCATCCTGGAACAGCTTGCCGGGCGTTGCCTGCGAGAGGTTGTCGGCCATGGGAATCAGCGCGCCGCTAGAGACATCGGACAGGGCGTCGATCATGGTGCGGGCAGCATTGATGTCGCCGCCATACACCGGGATAAACGAAGCCGCCGTCCACAGCGGGCTCGAGGTCTCCGCCTTCATGCTGTCGCAGAGCTCATCGATCTTCTTCGCGTCGTCAGGCAGCGTCGAAAAATCGCCCGACGTGACCTTGTCCTTAAGGCCACCGACAATCTCGACGGCCTCCTTCGCTTCGCTCTTTACGGTTTTTGCCGAGTTAAGCAGCATAAAGCCGCTTGCGCCAAGCGCAACGAGAAGCACCGCGACTACAGCGGCAATAGTGGCGCCGGTGTGACGCTTTTTGCGTTCGCCCTTGCGATGGCGATGACGGACCAGACCGTCAGAGGTCGAACTCGACGAAGCGTCGCTACCGTAGTTCAAGCCAAAATCGTAATAATCTTCCTTGGAACCCGAGCCCGCAAACTGGGCACCGCCATCATCCAGGCGGGCGAACGTGCCAGTCTCGGAGGCACCGGTGTAAATCGTGCCAAGGTTACCCGTAAGCCCCGCGCCACCGGCAGAGGGAGTATTGTTGGCGGCCTTGCCGGCATTAACGTTGCCGGCGGCATTTGCGGCGTTGGCAGCACCTGCGTTGTTCGCAGGTACCGAAGGAGCCCCGCTCGGCTGCGACGCGGAGGTTGCACCGCCCGCAAAGACATTCCCTCTTGCACGGCCGGTCTTTTTTGCCTTTTGAGACTGCTCGTACAGAGCGGTAAACATCGCCGTCTCGCCCGGGGACACGCGCTTACCGGAACCGCCCTGTCCAGCGCCGCCCGGCGTGCCGGCCTTACCAGCCCCGTTCGGACGCGGCGGAACTGCAGGACGGCCGCTATCGCTGCCCTTAAAGTGATTACCAGCCATAAAGAATCCTCGCAATTGAGTCGCAATGAAAAAGTCCATAACGTTACTAGTTTATGGCATTTTGAGCATCGACAGCTAAACTCCAGACACGGACATCAATTGGCGAAAATGTGGCACAACGCCTTTTCCGTCCTGGCGGCGGCGCCAGCTACACCGTCAAAAACACCATCGCGATAATCATGGCAAAGCCCGCCAGGTCGGTGGGCAAAAACACCGTACCCAGCATAACGGCGCTGGTGATGGTCGCCGAAACCGGCTCCACAGTTCCGATGAGGCTCGCACGCACCGAGCCGATGTCCTTAACGCCCTGCATATAGAGCATGTAAGCAAAAAACGAGCCGATAACCACGAACACCGCGAGCGCCTCGACGCCGGCAGCGTCGAGCGCCGGCATATGCGCCCAGGGCTGCACGAAGACACACGAGACCACGCCCGCCGTGAGCATTGCCGAGCCCGTGACGATGGGGCTGCCGTATTCGGGCAGGATCTTAGCGGGAATCACCGCCATACACGTGGCGCTGACCGCACACATAAGACCCGCTGCCAGGCCAAGCGGCGAGATATTCAGACTGGTAGGGTCGCCGCCGGTGGCGATTAAAAAGGTTCCACCCAGAGCCAGGCCAATGCCGATGACTTCGCGAGTACGCGGCATGCGGCGATCGGTCACGCAGGTGTAGCCCATGATGATAACGAGCTGCAGGCACTGGAGCACCGTCGCGGTTCCGGCGTTCGTCAGGCGCACGGCCGAAAGATAGCAAAACTGGTTGAACAGCAGACCAAAGGCGGTAAAGAGCAGCAGCTGCTTGCGATCGGCGGGTGTGGTCCAGAGCTTAATCAGGCGCTCGCGGTCGCGCGTAACAACCACGGCCATAAAGAGTAGACCGGCGAGAATCTGACGCACGCTCATAAGCCACAAGGTGTCGACGTGGTAGGTATCGAACAGAAAGCTCGCGCTGGTGCCCGAGAAGCCCCAAAACGAACCGCCCACCAGCGTAGCCAAGACGCCCGTGATCATCTTGCGCGTCGAAGCGCTGTTCAGGCGGTCGCGCCATGCGCGACGGGTGTTGCGGCTGAGCTCGTCGGTGCCCTCGGGCACATCAATGTCCGAAATATCGGTCATCGGCACCGAAGCCCCTGCGCCTTCGACCTGCTCGACACACTCTTCGCTCATTCCACTCCCCCGAAACAGTCTGGAAGCAATTCGGCTTACCTTACCACGGCGAAGGCACCAGCCGAAGGCTTGTCCGCTTATCGGTAGGACAATTCCGCAGGCGTCTTTCCATAGCTCGATACCGCAATGGCCTTGCATTATGCGACAGCCAAATCGCGGCAGCAGGCTCTTTTGAAATGGATATGACAAGACCCCCGAATTCCACAATGTAAGCGATTTTTAAAAAATGTTCTTGCCACCGAGTTCAGGCTCCGTTATATTATCCCTTGCGCGCTTGCGCACCCTTGATCGGGCGTTTAGCTCAGGGGGAGAGCGCTTCCCTGACACGGAAGAGGTCAGAAGTTCAAATCTTCTAACGCCCACCAAATGTTCGCAGCTCAGAGGCTATGTCCTCTGGGCTGTTTTGTTTTATGTCGCCAAATCCGCTGGCAGTTCCAACCGTCATCGCAACGTAGCATCAATTCACCTGACGAATGGCTGCCAAACAAATTCAATACCCCAACATCAACAATAGCCAGGCACAAAACTGCGCCGCAAGCTGCTCCAACCGCCCAACTGGCCAAAAGCCGACCATCTACTTGCCGATCTATCCATCGGCATAACCAATCAGTCCGCACCGCAACTTCTCAGCAAAACGCCGCGATGTCTGCGCCCTGCGGTATCCTTGAGCCACTTGCACCTGCAGCACCAAGGAGCCGCCATGCGCACCGAGCTCGATGTCCCCTTTTCGCACAAAGAAGAAGCCAAGGCGCTGGGCGCCAAATGGGACCGGACCAAGAAGATCTGGTATGTACCCAGCGGCGTCAACACCGAGCCCTTTGCCGAGTGGCTGCCCGGTGTTGACCGATCCGACCCCTCAGCGCCGTATATATATCTAGTACTGGGCAAGCGCGAGTGCTGGAAATGCCACGAAGAGACCTCGGTCGCGGCCTTCGGTATTCCCTATCGAACCGATGACGGCAAGGGCATCGCCATTGCGAACGCGCCCAACGAAGCCGGGCACATTACCATCGACACGGCCAATGCCAACGCGCTCGCCATTGTTCCCGCTCTTGGCTGCGTCCCGGGCGAGATCCGCGACTATCTTTCTAAGCGCTGTGGCTACAAACCCGTAGGCGCACGAGCCTCCAAAGCCCCGTCGCTCGGCAACACGTGCACCAGTTGCGACGCGCTGCAAGGCAGCCACTATCTGTTCGAAGAACCCACGTCCCCGTTTGCCCTCACCGCCATCAACAAGCTGCCGGCACTGGAGTTTGTGCGTGTCGAAGTTGCCGGCGTCTTTGGCGTCCCGGCCACGCGCACCGACTTTGACCAGGCACTCTTTACTTGGGCACGCGACCATCACGCCGAGTTCCACAAGCAGCTCGGTGAGGGGGTTTATTTATAGAGATGACATCGAGGCATTGAGGAGCAGGAGCTCGATCGTTAAACAATCCCAAAACGCTACAGCCCCAGGATGTGCTCCAGATAGCCCTTGTTGAACCAGAACGATTGCTTCGTCATCCAGCGCCCGTCGGGCAGTTCGCAAGCGTCACCGGCGTGCCCCATCGCATTGGCGAAGCCATGGTCGAAGTGTACGGCCTCTAAGGCAAGCAATCCGGAGCCGGCAGTTCACGCTGTCGACTCCGTTTTTTCCATCCCACTCCCCTGTATACTGATGTAGCACGTGTTTCATCCGGGCTTGTTGGGCCGGATTGTTCATGGGAGGGTCTTATGGCTGCTTCGAATCCACCTAAGGGGAGCGTTTCTTCTTCGTCCATCAAGCCGGTTACGCGCAAGGCCGTGCGCTGCCAGCGCGAGGTCGCCTGGCTTGTCACGCAGGCGGCGGGCAGGCTCGTGGCGACCACTCGGGACGTCAACGCGCCTACGCCGAGCTTTGTGCTAGCGGCGGCGCTGGATCGAGTACGCCAGCTAGAACTCGCCGCACAAGAAGACGGCAGCCATCTTGGCTACCAGGACGCTATGGCGCCCGACCTGTTGACCTTTTGCCGCATAGCCAAGTTGCCCGCCGCGCCCAATGCGCTTTCGGACGTAGGCTACATGTTTACGCTTTCGGGCGCGGACCTTATCCGTGACATCTATGCATACTGCAGTGAGCTCGCCGAGCGCCACGTCTTTGACGCGGCAGAAGTCAAACCGGGATATGTCATCAAGCTGGTTCTTAGGCTGTTCCTGATGGACGGGTTCGGGGCCATGCCGGCGTAAGCCGAGTCTTTAGCATCACCGTCGACTGAGCAACAACCGCTTTACCTTAGTGGGCGCCAATTGAGGGTCGATTATTGGGTTGCCTCGTCCACTAACGCATTTATTCCACGCGCTCTGACAGTCGATACTTGCGGTTGCGGCTCGTCGCCGGCGCCGTGGGCTCAAGCTCGCCTTGAGCAATGAGCGCGTTGACGCGCGACCTAACCTGGGAAATTGTAAGCCCCGTGCGTTCTGCCAGCTCACGCGTCCCCAGCTCGCCGTAGTGTTTGAGTGCCGTCACAATTAAGCCCCCGCCATGATCGACCGGCTCGATCTTTGAACGGTAAAGTACGACCTTGAACCGATCGAACCCCGGGCAGAACAGGGGCTCGGCCAGACCATGCGCGCGCATGGCATCGATCATCATCGGGATGCCCGAGCCATTGCCCTCAGCCGGCGAACCTGCGCCATCCGGAAGCGGGACAATCGACATGAGCTTCACCAGCGTCGCGTTACGGCATCGGGAGCTGCCGTCAAACAAGTTCTCGCGAGTCTTTCCCCCGTAAAGGCCGCCAGGATTCGTCACCTCGACACGATCGTCAAAGACGTCGACGGCAATCGATTGTCCACAGAACCGATCCCCGTATTCTCGATGGATTACGGCGTTGGCGATTGCCTCGCGCAGAACCTCCTCGGGAATCTCCAGCGAGTCGACACGCGAGACGCCTTGGACGGTCGAGATGCGGCGCAGGTTTTTGGCGACAGCTGCGACGGCATCCGAAATCATCTCGCCTAGGGTGCCCTCGCAGACTGTGCGGTCCATAAACCTTAGTGGCCCCGCAGCTCCCTTTTGAGTTCCCACGTGGACAGCCACATCAATGAAGAGCTTGGGATAGAACTGCTGAGGGTAAACGCCCGCGGCAAGGAGGCCGGCCTTGGTAACATTGCCCTGGAAGTCGAGGAAATTCAGACGCCCCATCTTTGTCTTCTTGTCCGCCGCACCGCGCATCGCTCGAGGCGTCAACGAATAGGCACGCTCTATCGTGCGGTCGACCAGCGACTCGTCGAGATCGCCCACACTCGTGCCGGGCACCGCATCGCGATCGCTAGGGCTCGTCCGTTCGTATGACGACAGCGCCAAAACCTCGGTCGACGAAAGCGGCACGTCTTTGTCATCGATGCGCTTGTAGCTGCCACCTTGAGCGCCCCGCTCTATGACATAGCAAGGCTTGCTCGACGGGTCGAGCTCCTCAATCGTGATGACCAGAACCACGGTGCCCTGGAGCTCCACGCGCTCAATGGTGTATTTGGGCGGATTGGCCAGCTTTCCGCGACCGCCGGCATCGCCCATGCCCGCCACGAATTGGTTGAGCACTTTCTCAGTCTCAAAGTTTGCAACTGGGACAAAACCCGCGCGCTCGCTCACGCCGAGCACGATAATTCCGCCAGCGGTATTCGCGAATGCGCTAACCGTTTCCCATACGTCGCGGGAAAGTGTCGTGGCGCTCTCCTTGACCTCGACGTTAAGATCGTCCGAGCCCATGCGCCTTAAAGACTCGAGCAGACCGGTCAGTTCGTTTTCGTTCATCTGCACGTCCTTTCGCTCGGTTCTGCGAAGAATGCCGCGAATAGATTTCCTTC
>CABPDL010000010.1:0-52362 GCA_902406375.1 uncultured Collinsella sp. | reverse complement strand
GGCCCGTGGGTTATACCCTAAGAGCAAACCACCCTTTTTAAGGGTGGTTCTGATTACGACGATCCCTTGGGGACGGAGGGATCATTTGGCGGTGCCGTTAAGCGGAAGGGGTGTTAGCGGGACTTTCTTTTGGGCATACAATGGCTATTGGCTTGCTGCGGTGAAGGTCTGTCCGCTCCGCAGCTTTTTTCTACGGTTAAAGGAGTATGTATGTCCGTTGAGGTCATGAGGTCTGTGATCGATGCTGCCGAGGGGCGCGTGCCCGTCGACACGCTGTTTACCAATGCGCAGATCGTCGACGTGTATGGCCAGCGTGTGGCGCCCGGTAGCGTTGCCGTCAAGGACGGTGTGATCGTCGGCGTGCTCTACGATGGTCGCGACGATGCTGCTGGCACCTACGAGGCAACTGAGGTCATCGACTGCCAGGGTCGCTATCTCGCTCCCGGTTTTATTGACGGGCATTTGCATATTGAGTCCTCGAACATCCGTCCCGCCGAGTATGCTCGCATGGCCGCGACGCGCGGTACTACCACCGCCATTGCCGACAGCCACGAGATTGCCAATGTTGCCGGTCTCGACGGCTTGCGCTTTATGATCGAGGACGGCCGCCGCGCACCCATCTCCATCAAGTACATGATGCCTTCGTGCGTGCCCGCGCTGCCCGACGAGCAGGCCGGTGCCGTTATTTCGGCTGCCGATATGCAGGCGTTTTTTGCCGAGCATCCGGGCGATGTTTTTGGCCTGGGCGAGATGATGAACCTGCCGGGTGTCTTTATGGCCGACCCCGAGACCTGTGCTCGCATCGATGCTGCCAACCAGACGCCGTCCAAGCAGGTCGACGGCCATGCACCGCTCGTTGCCGGCAAGGACCTTAATGCCTATGCCGCGGCGGGCATTATCGCCGATCACGAGTCGACGATTCCCGAGGAGGCGCTCGATAAACTGTCTCGTGGCATGTACGTGATGCTGCGCGAGGGCACGTGCAGCCATGACCTGGCCAATCTGTCGCCGATGCTGCTGGAGAACCCCGCGCGCGCCCGCCGCTGCTGCTTTGCGACTGACGACCGCGCCCCTTCCGATGCGCTTGCGACTGGCATGATCGACAATGCCTGCCGCGTGGCGATTGAGGCCGGTATCGACCCCGTGGTCGCTATCTCTATGGCGTCCCTCTCCACGGCCGAGGCGTTTGGCCTGGATCACGGCTGCCGCGACCCGCACGAGCTGCGTGGTGCGATTGCCCCGGGCAAGCGTGCCGACCTGCTGGTGCTCAATGACCTGACGTTTGCTACGGCTCCGCATCGAGTATATGCCGCCGGTGCTCTGGTGGCGCAGGACGGCACCTTTGTGGGCGAGATCGCTCCCGAGATGGCCGAGGTTGCGGCCCTTGCCGATGAGCTGCGCGCCTCCGTTAAGCTGCCGAAGCTTTCGCTCGACGTGTTCGACTATGCCTTTAAGCCGGGCGAGGCCGTTATCGATGTCATCCCGGGTATGGCTATCACGGGTATGGCTCGCCCCGAGAGTGCCGAGGGCCTGCGCCGCATTATGCTGATCGAGCGCCACGGCCGCGGCGTGTCGCTGCAGGCCGAGGGCGCCGACGGTGACGGCCCCGCGGGTCTGGGCTTGGTTGGCAAGCATATCGGTCGCGGCTGGGTACGCGGCTTTACCATCACGGGTGGCGCCATTGCCTCCACGATTGGCCACGACTCGCACAACGTGTGCGTGGTGGGCGACAATGCGGCGGATATGATGGCTGCCGTTGAGGCCGTGGGCCAGGGCGGCCACGTGCTGGTGCGCAACGGCGAGGTCGTGGCGCGCATTCCGCTGGCGCTCGGTGGCCTTATGAGCGAGGGCACGGCCGAGGATGTCGCCGCGCAGCACGACGACTTTATGGTCAAGGCGCGCGCCATGGGTATCGAGCCGCCGCTCGACCCCATCATGGGCATCATTTTCCTGCCCCTGCCGGTCATCCCGACGCTCCGCATCCGCCCCGAGGGCATGTTCGACGTCACGACCTTCACCTACGCCGACTAGTCATCGGGGACGTTCTTAAACGACTAGCCGTCGGGGTGGCGTGTCGCCTGACGCCGCGACCGTGAGACCTCTGGCATGTCTGAGCTATTTGCCAGGTCCTTGTAACGTTTACGCCCGCGGAGTCTTATTTGAGCTCCCTTTGGGTACGTTGGAATCGGATACACGTTCGATTCCAACAAGCCCGAAGGGAGCTTTTCTATGTTTAAACTGATTGCATCCGATATGGACGGCACACTGCTTGACGAAAACGGCCAGGTGCCTCCCGAGACCTACGAACTGATTCTGGCGCTACACGAGCATGGCGTGCATTTCGCCGCATCGTCAGGTCGTCGCTACGATCGCCTGTGCGAGTTCTTTGCGCCCGTTCGCGACAAGATGGACTTTGTCGCCGCTAACGGCGCCCAAGTCTACGCCGACGGTAAGATGGTAGACCGTGAGGTGTATTCCCACCTGGCGATTCGAAGGCTCGCCCAAGCCGTCAGGACGTTTCCCAATCTGCATCTTGCGCTCTTTGACCGAACCAAGTCCTTCCTGCTCGATGACGAGTGCAAGTTCGTGCGTGAGGTCGATAAGGACCTTCCCAATGCCGAGCGTATTTGGGAGCTGCCCGATCCCAGCGTAAATATCATCAAAGCGAGTATCTTTTGCGACGACAGTGCGGTTATGGACAGTGCGTACGTGCTACAGCGCGAACTTGGTCAGCTCTTTACTTTTGCGCCTTCGGGCAACGCGTGGATCGATGCCATGCAGCCCGGTGTGTCGAAGGCTTCGGGTATCGCGCAGCTCGCGGAGCATTACGGCATTGGTCGCGACGAGGTCATGGCGTTTGGCGACTCGATGAACGACTACGAGATCATTCGCTTTGTCGGCACGGGCTGCGCGATGGAAAACGCGCGCCCCGCGCTTAAGGCGGTGGCCGATCGCGTGGTGGGGTGCAACCGCGACCACGCCGTCCAGCAGGAGCTCCGTCGCGTGCTGGAGAGTCTCGCCTAATTCGGCAGATGGGGACGTTCCTTTTCTGCCGACAGTGGGGGACAGTCCTTGCAGCTTTTTCGTGAAGGCTGTCCCCAACGACTGGTCATTCAAGAACGTCCCCAATGACCAGACGATGACTAGGCAAGGGCGGCCATGATGGTGTGGGCGACGCCGTCGTGGTCGTTGTCGTATCCGGTGACGGCGTCGGCGGCCTCGCGGTCTTCGGGCTCGGCGTTGATCATGGCCATGCCGTGGCCCGCTGCCTGCAGCATGGGGATGTCGTTGATGTTGTCGCCGAACGCCCAGGCGTCGACGAGACGCTCGCCCAGGTGCTCGCATAGCCACGTGAGGGCCGTTCCCTTGGTGGCGCCCTCACCCATGACCTCGATATTCATGGCGTAAGAACGTGTGACCTCAATGCCTCCGAGCGTGTCGAGCTCAGCCGCGATGGCGTCGCGATCGGCCGGGTCGTGCCAGTACATGGCGATGCGTTCGAGCGTCTCTACCCCGTCGATCTTACTGTCGATATCCATGTCGATCGGTGTTCGTGTGCGCTTGAGCGAAGCCGCGATGTGGGGGTCACCGCCGCAGAACTCATCCAGGCGCCCGTAAAGCGAGCGGGGGAGGAAGCACTGCCCATCCGCGAAGATATCGAAGGTCACATCGTGGCCGGCGGCGATGCGATGGACGCGATGGGCAATGCCGCGATCGAGCGGACGGCTCAAAATGCGCGTGGCGCGCGAGGCATCGTTGGGCACATCGTCGTCGAGCTGCCAGACGCTGGCGCCATTGGCGCAGACCGCGTAGTGCACGGCAGGATGGGCGAGGATGGGCTCAAAGACGCCCGACAGCGGACGCCCCGTGCACGGTACAAACTCAATGCTGCGACGTGCGAGCTCGTCGAGCATCGCCCAGGTGGCGTCGCCCATCTGCTTGTCGCTCGTCAGCAGTGTTCCATCCATATCGGAAAAAACAATCATTCGATGCAGCCCTTTCTACTGGCATAAAAAGCGTGGCCGAGGGCGGTGATGCCCTGGCCACGTTCGAGTTCTATAACGGTCCGCGTCCTAGCGGTCGGCGATCGGCTTGTACTCCAGCGGCTCGATCACCGGACGATAGGCCGGGCGAATAATACGGTGCGCGCAGAAGAGCTCTTCCATGCGGTGTGCCGACCAGCCGGCCATGCGGGCGACGGCGAATAACGGCGTAAAAAGCGTCTCGGGCACGCCGAGCATCTTGTAGATAAAGCCTGTGTACAGGTCGATGTTGGCGCAGATGGGCTTGGTCATGCCGTGGTCGCGCATGACCTGGGGTGCCAGGCGCTCGATGCGCTCGATGAGTGCGAACTCTTCGCCCAAGTCCTTCTTGGCTGCCAGCGAGCGCGCGTAACGACGGCAGACCTCGGCGCGCGGGTCGCTGAGCGTATAGACGGCGTGGCCCATGCCGTAGATGAGGCCCGTGCCGTCGAAGGCCTGCTTGTCGAGGATCTTGCCCAGGTAGGCCGCGACTTCGTCCTCGTCCTCCCAGTTGGAGACATGCGCGCGGATGTCCTCGTGCATGGACACGACCTTGGCATTGGCACCACCGTGGCGCGGGCCCTTGAGCGAGCCGATAGCCGCGGCGTAGGCGGAATACGGGTCGGTGGCCGAAGACGACAGCACGCGGCAAGCGAAGGTGGAGTTGTTGCCGCCGCCGTGCTCGGCATGCAGCATGAGCATAACGTCGAGCAGCATCGCCTCATCGCGGGTGAACGCCATGCCGCCGCGCAGGACCTGTAGGATGGTCTCGGCGGTGGAGAGACCGGGCGTAGGGTGCGGCACGTGAACCTCGGAGCCGCGAAGCTTGGCGACCGAGGCCATGTGTGCGAAGGCGGCGATGCGCGGGAGACGTGCGAGCATGGAAATGGCGACGTCGATTTCGTGCTCGGGCGTGATCACGTCCGGCTCGGCATCGAAGGCGTAGAGCAGCAGTACGGCGCGCTGGAGCACGTTCATGATGCTCGACGATACCGTGGTCATAGGGAACTCTTTAACGTACTCGTCGCTCAGATGTCTAAAGGCGCCCAGGCGCTCGCAAAAGCCGTCGAGCTCTTCCTTGTTGGGCAGCGAACCCGTGATAAGCAGATAGGCGACTTCCTCGTAGCCATAGCGATTCTCGGCCTGGGCATTGTTGACCAGATCCTCGATGCTGTAGCCGCGAAGCGTGAGCTTGCCCTGATCGGGCACGACCTTTCCGTCGACCTTGTTGTAGCCGTGCACATCCGAGATACGAGTGAGACCCGCGACCACGCCCGAGCCGTCGGCATTGCGTAGGCCGCGCTTGACATTGTGCTCGACAAACAGGCCCTCGTCATAAGGGTCGGTCGGCAGGCCGTGGTAGAGGCTTTCGCTCTCAGACGAAATCTGGCGGCTTGCTTCGTAATCCAGAACCAGGCGGCTCAAGTGGTCATCGAAGCGGTAATAGATTTTCTTGGCGTCGTAGGCCATGCGCGCTCCTCTCCGGGCCGCATCGGGGTGGCCTGCATGGGCATGCGCGTGTCAGGCTATCCCCAGCGGCCTGCTCGCTACAGGCGGTACATAAAGTTAAAGACGTCCTCGCGCTGGATGGACACGTTGACGCCCGAAAGCTCGCCGGCCTCGGCCAGCGCCTTCTGCAGCTCGGCGAAGTCGAGCTTGGACTCGGCGGTATCGGCCAGCATGGTCATGGTGAAGATGTCCTCGATAATGGACTGCGTGATGTCGCGGATGTCGACGTTGGCCTCGCCTAGGACACGGGTGACGCCGGCGACGATGCCGGGGCGGTTCTTGCCAAGGACGGTGATGACGATACGGGAGGACGAGATCTCGGCCATGGGAAACCCTTTCGCGTGATTGCGGCGCGCGCGGGGCGCTCCGCTACGGTACAGTGTTCATCATTGTACCTGTCTGGCGCAAAAAAGGCGCGCTCGCTGCGGCGTTACATGCCTGCAACATGAGCGTAAGGGGGAAGGCCGCACGGGGAAGAGCCGTCTGGCGCGTGTCCGGCTCGTGTTGGGTTGATTTCCGATCTCAGCCGAACACATTGAGCGGACAGGCCGTTCCCGCAGTCAGCCGAACGCCTCCGACGGCTGATTCCGAACTGGAAGCGGAGGGCATCCCCGCCCTTCGGTAGGGGATACCGCTCCGCGGCGCATGCCGCGGGCGGCGCCCCTATCGGACCACCGTGACCTCAGTTGGGATGGGCCCAGCACTGCCGCGTACTCGGTGAGCTAGAGCCAACTGTTCGTCTTCACGTCGCGTATGGCGATATTTCGGTCGTCCGGCTCGGTGATGCCGTAGCCGAACGCCTGGAGCGTCTCGATGGACTCCTGGATCCTCTGTTGGAACATGGGACCCGGATCGACCCTCGGCCCGAGGTGCCCGCGCCAAAGGCACGGCGTGGCGCGCAGCATGTTATGGATTTTGGAGATGGGCTCGATGTCGGCGTAGACGTTGAGCGTCGCCATGGCGTCCTTGTGGCCGAGGATCGATTGGAGCGCCTTGATATCGCCGCCTTGGCGGATCCACTGCGTTGCGAACGTGTGGCGAAGGCCGTGGAACGTGATCAGCTCGTCGTTGGTGCCCATGAGGCCGTTGGTCTCCGAGAACGTCTTGAACGCCCTGCGGATATAGCTTGTCGTCGCGAAGGTCGCGCCCGGCTCCGACAGGATGTAGCAGTCCCCGATCTCGACCGCCCCGGTAAGGCCGCGCAAGCGCAGCTTTCCGCAGTCGATCTCGTGGGTCTCCTTCAGGAAGGGGAGTAGGCCGACCGGGTCGATGGGGATACCCCTGGCGTCATGGGTCTTGGTGTCCTTGATGAACGAACCCATTCCCTTCGCGTACGCCACCGAGTGTCTGATCGAGATCAGGCCCGTCTCGAAATCCACATCGCACCACCGAAGGCCGCAGACCTCGCCGATTCGCATCCCCGTGTGCAGGGCGAGTACGACCGCCCTCTAATCCTCGGCGGACCAATCGAGTCCGAACTCCTTTCGGGCATCCTCTTCGCTCATGACTTCGAGAAGGTCTCCGGGTTGGCAACGAAGGGCGAGGCATAGCTGCTCGAGTGTGTTGAAGCGAATGCCGCGAATATGCCCTTTTTTAATACGGGACAGGTTCACGGGCGTGGTTCCAATCCTTTCGGCAAGTTCGTTCGAGGAAATCTTTCGCTCGGCCATGATCTTGTCGAGGCGAACAATTACGGGCATGGCGTTTCCTTACGCAATCTCGTCGGAGTCGAGGTACAGCTCTCGGGCGTACAAGAAGAGCTGGGAAAGCATGAACAGGACGATGCCGAGAACCAGAGAGGTCCAATCGAATGATGAAGCGATCTCTTGGGCGCCGACGGCCCCCTCGCCGCCAAACATCGAAACGGAGGTTTTGAGTGAGCCGGCGTAGAGGCTGGTGGCAGCTTGAACAACGAAGAGAATGCCGAGCACCTTCAAGCATGTCGCAGACCCTTTCTTGAAGGGGTCTCCGCTCTTGATCGTCCACACGAGAACGGCGCTGAGGATGGTCGTAGCGATACCGATGACGGCAGGGAGCAATGTCGAGATCGCAAGGGCTGGATACGCGGGGGAGTCTGCAATTACAGGGTTGTCGAGCACTTCGATTGCTGGCTTTAAGGAGAACGCCACTTGTGCGATGGCGGTGGCGCAAAGGGTCGCAGAGGCTATCGCACATGCGATGCGGAAGGAATGAAGCCGGGGAGTGCGATTGTCGGAACTCATAATAACCTCCGAAGAATTTAAAAAACTCAGGTTACTTTTTAACAGTTTATGTTAAATTGACTTTGCCGGCAAGTAATCACAGCATACTGCAACCGAAACCCCTCTAGATTGGAGAGGATTATGTTCAGTACTGTTAAGTCGTGTAAGCTCTTGGTTTTCCTCGGCCTCGCTCTTTGTCTGTTGCTGCCGGGAGCCCCCGCTTTTGCGGATACCCCGATGCCTCCTTCCCAGGAGAGCAGCCAGTGTGCCCTCGTTGAGCCCCTCGGGTATACGGACGACGTCGTCGATACCTACTGGAGCTACAGCTGTCCTCGCGGCGTAAGCGGGCACAGCATCTCGATGTTCAACATCTCTTACAAGACGATCTCCTACCGAAATGGCTATCGCCGATCCGCGCATCATAGGGAATCCCGCCTCGCTGCAATGTGCTCCTGTGGTGTTCTTGGCACAACTGATAAATGGCAATTTGTCTATAGCACCTACTAGATGCAAGGAAGGGCCGAGCATTTTGTTCGGCCCCTCTGTTCCGACTGGATGAGGTTAAGGTTGGCGATGGATATGCTCAAAATCTCGAAGGCGATCTTTAGGTCGCTTCTCTCCTCCAGGTCGCTCTGTGTTGTCGTTGTTGCGTTGATGGTTCTTTGTGCTCTGCCCGTCTTCAGGAGCGCGGCTGGCATCGACGGACGGGTCGAATACCTCGAGTCGGGAATAACCCGTGTTGAGCAGGAATTGTCAGCATCCTATGCGGATGCGCTTGTGAATGCGGGGGAGGACGGTGTCTATACCTCTTCATCAAGCATGCCCGCGCTTCTGTACCCTCTTGCCGCGGGACGTCTTATCTTGGCACCGCTCTCTCCCCTACTTCCGTTTCTGCAGATATCGGATGGAGAGTACACCTATTATGACGGATCGAAGGAGTACTTGCTATGGGTCGCAACGGCCGTTGCCGTCTCGTTCCTTGCCGCGCGTCTTAACAAACGTGAAAAGCTCATCATCCAGGCACCGATGGGCGAGCTGGGTAGACTTGTTGCATCGAGCGTATGGGCGAGTGTTTTTGCAATGCTTGCCGTCCTCGCCATCAATCTTCCAGGGATAATCGCCGCGCTTGTGAAGAATGGCCCGGGCTCGCCGTTCTATCCGATAGGCTACATTCAATATGCGACTCCGGTTATCAAACCGGCTTGGCTGGTGTTCGCGCAGACGGCCATCTTGCAATTCTTGGTGGCAGCGTTCATCTCGCTTGTCGTTCACCTTGCCGTGAAGATTGCCAATAACCCTACGCTTGGAATCGTGTTCGTATGTGCCCTGATGGGGGTGACGATGGTTCCCGGGTATTACGGAAGATCCATCGCTTTACGTGAGTTCGCCCTGTTGAATCCCCTTACGTATGCGAACACTGAGTTGACCGTCGGCGCCTATAGCCCGTACCCGACAACGCAGATAGTGAATCTGCCTGGACTTTGCTTCGAGCGTGGCGCGATTGCCCTCGTATGCGCAATCGGGATCGAGGTGCTGGCAATTAGCCTGCTTTGCGTTGCTGGAAAGAGCGGCTGCGCGTGCCCGATATCCCCGATTTGTCTTGAGAGAGGTTCCTTCACTGCATCGAGAACGGCAACTCGTTCGAGCGCTTGTGCCTCCGCCGTTGCATACGTAAGAACGATGGGGAAACTGCTCCTGCGTTCTCCTACCCTCGCCGTATGCGCGATTGCAATGTCGACGACGATGCTGGCCCCGGCTCTGGTCGAGATGTTTCCTGACGCTGATAACGTTTCCGCTGTTCGGTATAGGGATGGGGAGCTCCGTTCAATAGATCGGTATCTAGAGCAGAACGCTGCGAATATGGACGTCGAGGGCAAAGCGGCCCTGGAAGACATGCGGGATGCTCTTTCGGGTTTCGTGTACGCGCCTATGCCTGCGGAGGGGTTTCGAAGCCTTGCGACGTACGAGCGCGTTCGAGGTGAGCTGGGCGCGGCAGATGCGACTCTCCTGCAATCGATCGGAATCGAGCCGGAGACTCCTTCTCGTGCGGAGGCGCGCGCCCTTCTGCTTGAGTCGATCGCGAGCTTGCCGGACCCCAAGGTTTACGAGTTAAGTACGAAGATGCCCCCATTAATCCTCCTTTCGTATCTCCAGGCAGCGCTTCCCTCCTTATTTTTGCTGTTGCCCGTGGTTGTCACATCGCTCGCGTGCACCCACCTGCAGTGTCGTTCCCTTCTGGTTCTCCAGATCCCCGCAACAGCGCATGTGCGTTTTCTGACGGCTGTTGCGCTGGCTCTCCTGCTTGGCTTGGTGCTGCTTTTGGTGTCGATGGTTCCCGCTGTCGTTGTGTCCGTGATTAAGAACGGTGCGGGTGGATCGGAGTATCCCGTCGCTCTCATTCGGGCGGGAGCTTCGACAACGTCCATGGTGGGGGAGGCGGTGTTGTGCAGTATTCCGTTGCTGGTCATGGCATACGGCGTGATTTCCGTCGTCGCCGCGTTGACAGCAGCGATTAGCCGCAACCCCGTTGTCACCGGAATGGTTTGCGCGGTTCTCTTGGTGTTGGGTTCGTTGAGCGCTCATGTTGAAAGCGTGGGCATGGGCGTCGCGCTGCTGGCTCCATTCGCCTCGTTTGATCCCGCTTCCCAGGTGGGGACGATTGGGTTCCTTGGGCGAGGGACGAACGCGATGCCTTTTGGAGAGGTCGTCGGCGCATCGGGCGCTCTGCTGGTGGTCTTGGGCGCCGTATCTCCGTTGATGGTGCGCCTGAGTGTTCCAAAGATCGAAAGGGGATGATCTCGATGATTGACCTTCAAACGCTGACGATCTCTTATGGAAAGAAGGTGCTCGTAGATTCGGTGAACGCTGAGTTTGCCCCGGGTACGGTCTACGGTCTCGTCGCTCCGAACGGGCATGGAAAGACGACGTTGCTGCGTGCGATGGCAGGTTTGCCGGGTCCTCGCGTGGACGGGAGCATCGTTCTGGATGAGGTGCAGGGTACGGGTGCGAGAGAGGTCCGTTCTATGATCTTCTATGCACCTGGTGAGGGGACGCTGCTGTATCCCGGATTGCGTGCGGAAGATCACCTCAAGATGGTTTGCGATATGTGGCCGCATGCTCGCGATATCGAAGAGATAGTGGAACAAACGCAGATAGGCGAGTTCGCGAAGATGAGGACCCGCACTCTGAGCCAGGGCATGAAGCAGCAGCTTACCCTGGCGATTGCGTATGCGACGGGCGCGCGGTACCTTCTATTAGATGAGCCCATGAACGCGCTCGACCCCAGCAGGGTGGACTTGCATTCCGAGATTCTCAGGAAGCTGGCCGATTCTGGTACGTGCATCATCATGTCATCCCACATCTTGGATTCGGTCGATAGGCTGTGCGATGAGATTCTGTTTTTGAAGGATGGGAGGCTCATTAGAAGCATTCCGCAAGATGATGCTGCGCCGAAGTCTCCTGGATCCCATTTCGCAAAGCCTGCCGGACGCGCCGAGGGTGCGCTAAGCACGTATCGGCGACTCTACGAAAAGGGCGGGTAGAAATGCAAGTTAAAAATCTATGTGGTCAATATGATGCCGTTGAACCCGCGTATCGATACCGCTCAGCCATTCGCCTCGCCCCCATCGCACGCATCTTCATTCGGTCTGTCATTATTAATCTAACGATTCTTTGAGGAACGTAGGTGCTTCTGAATGTACTGTCGACTTCTTCTCAAACTGATCCTAAGAGACAAGGCCGCATGGATTTGTACGCTCGTTCTCGCTGCAGCCTTTTCCGTCCCCATTGCGTTCAATTCACCCATCTACGGGCCCTTCTTTATGAAACAGGGCATGCAGGGCTTTGTCGACGCATTCAATACGCGCGCGCCCCAGGCCAGCGGCACAGACCTATCGCCAGAGCAGCAAGCTGACGCGGAGCTTGCAAGATACGCGAACGCCGCCCTTGCCGCTCAAACCGACGCCGCCTTTCTCGATTCTGCCGAGAGCTACTACGCGCTCATGGGCGAAGGCTTCCAATCCGGGTCCATCGTGGGAGACCGAGAGACCAATGACGCGGCGCTCGCATATTGCCGTGCCCTGAGCAGCTCCGGCATCACGGATATCCCGGCCTCCGCAAACGACCTGCCATTCCTTTCCTTCCTGCCTTACGCCATTGCCACGGCGCCGTCTTTCCTTCCCTTCATTCCCTTCCTTCTCTCGTCGATACTCGTGCTCGGCGCCACAAGGCCTGCGACCCTGGCGGCGAAGGCGCCCGTGCCCAAATTCCGGCGCCTTATCCAGATCGTGTTTTCGATAATCGCCGCGGGGACCGCGATGCTCCTCGCCGGCCTCGCACCCGGGGGCATTTACGCCTTGGCCCTAAACGGCTTCGGGCAAATTGGGTACCCGATCGCCTTCTTCCATGACGGCGCGCTTACCACCACGACTGCGGGAAACGTCTTCACAGCCCTGCTTATCGCGCTTCTTGCGGGCGGAACCTTGATATCCGTTTGTTCCGTCGTCCTATCGACCGCAACGAGGCGCGTCCTCGCGGGCCCCCTTACCTCCGCGCTGCTTGTCGCGGCCCCGGCATTCCCGTTGCTGTCCGATTCGGCGCTGGAGCATAATGCCGTGCTCGGGCTCCTGCCGCTGGCCGTGTTCTCGCCTATCGAGGCAACGGGCTACGTGGGATGCTTCCCGACAGAATTCATTGGCTCCGGTTCAGGCAGCGCATCGATGCTTGCCGTGGCCCTGATATACGTCGCGGTCCTTTTTGCGGTCGGCGCCGTTGCGGCACGTTCGCCCAAACAGGCTGGACCCGCTAAAAAGCACCATGGGCTCGAGCTTCTGGACGTGAGCGTGGGATACGGAAGCACGACGATACTTTCAATCGGATCGCTTTTCTTGAGCCCGGGAACGGCGGCGGGCCTCATTGCTCCCAACGGCTCGGGGAAAACCACCTTTCTTGAAGCGCTGTCGGGCCAATTTCCCATCCGTATCCACTCGGGAAGCCTGGTGGCAGACGGAATCTGCCAACGTCGATCAGCCGAATTTGCAGAACTCGTCTACCTGAGCTCTTCAGGCGGCACGGATCTCTACCCCACGCTATCGGCCCTCGAGCACCTTGCTTTCGTTAGGGAGGCGTGGAAATCGGCCACCGACATCGACTCGCTCTGCAGCTCCCTCGGAATCTCCCCATATCTCGACAAGCCGACCCGTAAACTCTCGACAGGAATGAAGCAGCAGGTAAAGCTTGCCATGGCGATAGCGACCGATTGCCCGTACCTCATCCTCGATGAACCGCTGAACGGCCTCGATCCGGGAAAGCGGAAAACCTCCTGCGACGCGATGCGCAGCGAAGTGGCGCGGGGACGCAGCGTGCTCATTTCAAGCCATCTGCTCGACGACCTGGCAGACCTCACCAACTCGTTCTACTTCATCGAGGCCGGCACGCTCGTGGAAAAGATCAAGTCGTCCTCGCAGACGCTCAAGCAGGAATACCTCGATACATACGAGGGAGGCGAATGACATGAAACTATTTGAACAGCTGAAGTCCAATGCGTCGCGCATGGCTGTCTACGCCATCCTCGTGGCAACGGCTTTATGCGGAATCGCGGCACCCGTCTATGCGCTCAACGGAGAGAAAGGCGATGTCGAACCCGCGTACATGGCTTCGACGGTTAAAGACCGGTACAAAGCCTTCTCTGGAGACACGTTTTACGTAGCAGAGTACGACACGACCTACCGTCAGCTTCGCTACAACAAGGGCTACGACTATCTAGGCGCAGAGGCAATCAGCTATACGTCGGGTTGGTACCGCTCCAACTATGGACACATAACCCAGTTCAAGTGTAACTACCGTGTGTACAACTAAAGCAACCGGCCGGGACGAGGGGTGACGCAAAGCGTCGCCCCTCGTTTTTAACCATGTCAACTGAACCTAGTTCAGTTTGGTTGATTTCCGATCTCAGCCGAACACATTGAGCGGAAAGGCCGTTCCCGCAGTCAGTCGAACGTCCCCGGGGCCCTTCTCAGGCCCCGGGGACGGCATTTTCCCAGTTGAAGGAACGGTGGAGATGTGTTTCGATGGGTCAGATTCGTGTCGTTCCGAAAAGACCGTGAACCTTTTGTGGGACGCGCGGCGCCGTGGTACCATAGCCGAGTTTGTTGTCTTGGTCGGAAACCAAGACGCCTTATGCGCTGATCGGTAACCAGCGCCTGACCAATAAGGAGTCCTACCATGAAGCAGGGTATCCATCCCCAGTATGTCGAGTGCACGGTGACGTGCTCCTGCGGCAACACCTTCAAGACGCACGCTACCGTGTCCGAGATGAAGGTCGAGCTTTGCAACGAGTGCCACCCGTTCTACACCGGCCAGCAGAAGTTCGTCGACACCGGTGGACGCGTCCAGCGCTTCGCCGACAAGTTCGGTGGCGCCGCTGCCGCCCAGCTCAAGAAGGCTGAGGAGGCCAAGGCTGCCAAGGCCGCCAAGGCTGCTGAGGCCGAGGCTGCTCGCAAGGCCGCCGCTGAGGCTAAGGCTGCCGAGAAGGCTAAGCGTGCCGCTAAGTTTGCCGAGGAGGCTGCCAAGCAGGCCGCCGAGGCTCCTGCAGAGGCTCCCGTCGAGGAGGCCGCTGCCGAGGCCGAGACCACCGAGGCTGCTGAGTAAATAGCTCGCCGCGGAATCGCTCGCATTCATGGCATAAGGGCCGTGCATCCGTTCGGGTGCGCGGCCCTTTTCTTTTTATTGGTGCAAGCTAGCTCGTCCCCATTGCACCAGATTGGTGCGGAGGGGACAGGTTGGTTTGCACCAAATGGCAGAGAGACGGCGTTTTCCCAGATAAAAGCTGCCAAAATAAACCAGTCCCTTTTTGGCAGGTTGGTCGTAGTTATTACGTGGCGGTTGAGGTCGACCGCATAGGGTGCGTCCTGTTTGGCTAAAGTACAACTATCTGTGTTTAACTCGCTCGGAGCTGCATGGCACGGGCGATGGCCAAAAAGGAAACAACATGGGATTCATGTCAAAGCTGCTGTCCTTTGGATCCGATAAGGACCTTAAGCGCTACTACAAGATCGTCGACCAGATCAACGGTCTTGAGCCCCAGTTTGAGAAGATGACCGAGGAGGAGCTCCGCGCCCAGACCGATAAGTTCCGTGAGCGCTACGCCAACGGCGAGTCGCTCGACGATATGCTCCCCGAGGCCTTTGCCACCGTGCGCGAGGCTTCCAAGCGCACCATGGGTATGCGCCACTTTGACGTGCAGCTCATTGGCGCCATGGCACTGCACGAGGGCCACATCGCCGAGATGAAGACTGGCGAAGGCAAGACCCTCGTCTCCACGTTGGCCGGCTATCTCAACGCTATTGCCGGCAAGGGCGTGCACGTCGTTACTGTCAATGATTACCTTGCCAAGCGCGACTCCGAGTGGATGGGCCGCATCTACAAGTACCTGGGCATGACCGTCGGTCTGCTCCAGAACAACATGCCGCTCGAGCTCAAGCGCCCGGCCTACCAGGCCGACGTCACCTACGGCACCAACTCCGAGTTCGGCTTTGATTACCTGCGCGACAACATGGTTACCCGTCCCGAGCAGCGCGTGCAGCGCGGCCACAACTACGCCATCGTCGACGAGGTTGACTCCATCCTGATCGATGAGGCTCGCACCCCGCTGATCATCTCGGGCGCTGGCACCAAGTCCGCCAGTACCTACAAGGACTT
Source organism: uncultured Collinsella sp. (assembly GCA_902406375.1). Lineage (GTDB taxonomy): Bacteria > Actinomycetota > Coriobacteriia > Coriobacteriales > Coriobacteriaceae > Collinsella. Next base: position 36,932 of record CABPDL010000010.1, on the reverse strand, counting down.
CGCGCGTGCCGTGCGTGGCCTTGAGCGCGGCGAGGACGTGTCGCACGACATGCTTACCGCCACCGAGGACGTTGAACCCACGGGCGACTACGTCATGGACGAGGCCAAGCACACCATCGCTGCCACCGAGCGCGGTCTTAAGAAGATCGAGCGCCGCCTGGGTATCGATGACATCTATGCCGATCTCTCCGGCCAGCTGGTCAACCACCTGCAGCAGGCGCTGAAGGCCCAGTACATGTTCCACCGCGACAAGCAGTATGTGGTCACCAACGGCGAGGTCAAGATCGTCGACGAGTTCACCGGCCGCATTATGGAAGGCCGCCGTTACTCCGAGGGCCTGCACCAGGCCATCGAGGCCAAAGAGGGCGTGCTTGTACGCGAGGAGAACCAGACGCTGGCCACTATCACCTTGCAGAACTACTTCCGTCTGTATGGCAAGCTCTCCGGCATGACCGGTACGGCACTCACCGAGGATGCCGAGTTCCGCGAGATCTACAAGCTGCCCGTCGAGGTCATCCCCTCCAACAAGCCCGTGCAGCGTGTTGACCACGAGGACCTGGTGTACCGCACCATCCAGGCCAAATACAACGCCGTTGCCGACGACGTCGAGCGACGTCACGCCAAGGGCCAGCCGGTCCTGGTGGGCACCGTCTCCATCGAAAGCTCCGAGAAACTGTCGGCCGCCCTTACCAAGCGCGGCATCGCGCACGAGGTCCTCAACGCCAAGCACCACGAGCGCGAGGCCCATATCGTTGCCCAGGCTGGTCGCTATGGCGCCGTGACCATCGCTACCAACATGGCCGGCCGCGGTACCGACATCTTGCTGGGCGGTAACCCCGACGAGCTGGTGCGCGAGCGCCTGGAGTACGAGGGCCTGACCATGGAGGACGTAACGCCCGAGCAGCTTGAGCAGTTTAACGCCGAGGCCAAGGAGACTTGCAAGGCCGAGCGCGAGCGCGTTCTTGCCGCCGGCGGCCTGACCGTTATCGGCACCGAGCGCCACGAGTCCCGCCGTATCGACAACCAGCTGCGCGGCCGTTCCGGCCGTCAGGGCGATCCGGGCGAGACCCAGTTCTACCTGTCGCTCGAGGACGATCTGATGCGTCTGTTTGGCGGCGACAAGATGGACCGCGTCTCCAAGATGATGGTCACGGCTGACATGGGCGACGATATGCCCATCCAGCACAAGATCATCTCCAAGGCTGTCGAGAGCGCCCAGCACAAGGTCGAGAGCATCAACTTCTCCATGCGTAAGAGCGTCCTTGAGTACGACGACGTCATGAACAAGCAACGCCAGGTCATCTACGCCGAGCGCAATAAGATTCTGGACGGCAAGGATCTGACCGACCACATCACCGAGGTCATGCACGATACCGTGTACCGCTGCGTGCAGGAGTTCTGCACCAAGGACAGTCACGATGGCGAGCGCGACCTGGAGGGCCTGCGCAAGTGGGTTGTGGAGCTCACCGGCCACATCGATACGCCGAAGTTCCCCGACGAGGATTATGAGGCCCTAGCTGCCGATGTCCTGGCTTACGTAGAGAAGTGCTACAACATGAAAGCCGAGCGCTTGGGCGAGGACCTGATGCGCGAGCTCAACACCCAGGTCATGCTGCGCGTCATCGATACCCGCTGGATGAACTACCTGCAGGAGATGGACTACCTCAAGACCGGCATCGGCCTGCGCGGCTTTGGCCAGCGCGACCCGCTGGTCGAGTACAAGACCGAGGCCTACGGCGCGTTCCAGATACTCGTCGACACCATGTACGAGGATTACCTGCGCACGGTTCTGCGCATCGAGATCAAGGCTGCCCCGCGTGTCGTGGAGCACAAGGAGGAGCCCGCGCTCGAGGGTGCGCACTTCTCCGGTCCTGCCGAGGTCGATGGTGACAACGGCGACTCGGTGCTGCGCAAGCAGGCGCAGGTGCAGGCCCGCACGGCTGTCCAAGGCGGACCGGCTGCCGTCAACAACGGTGGCAAGGTGACGACCTACCGCAAGTCCGAGAGCGACGATCCGTACGTCAACGTGGGCCGCAACGATCCTTGCCCCTGCGGTAGCGGTAAGAAGTTCAAGTACTGCCACGGCAGGAATCGTTAATGGCTGAGGCTTTAGAGGTAACGCCCGCCGAGCTGGACGCGTTTGCGGACCGGCTCGGTGAGGTTGAGTCGTACCTCCATTTGGACGAGAAGCGCACCCGCGTAACGGAGCTCGAGGCCAAAAGCGTCGCCCCGGGCTTTTGGGACGACGCCGATGCCGCTCGCGCCACGATGGAGGAGATCGCGCGCACCAAGGAAGATATCGCTGCCGTGGACACCGCGCGCGGCGAGCTTTCCGATGCCCGCGCTGCGCTGGAGCTTGCCGAGGAGATGGGGGATGACCCCGACGCCGTCGCATTGCGCGAGGAGGCTGCCGCTACGGCAGAACGCCTGGCCCGCGCCATCGACGAGCTTGAGCTTGCGAGCTGGTTTACCGGGGAGTTCGACCATGGCGACGCGATTGTGACCATCAAGCCCGGGCAGGGTGGTTTGGAGGCCCAGGATTGGACCTTCATGCTCTTTAAGATGTACATGAAGTACTGTCAGCGCCGCGGTTGGAAGGTCACCATCAACGATTGCCCCGCGGCCGAGGTCATTGGCATTGATCGCGCGACCTTTACCGTCGAAGGCAAGGATGCTTTTGGCATGCTTCGCGCCGAGGCCGGTGTCCACCGCCTGGTGCGCATTAGCCCCACCGACGACAAGAAGCGCCGCCAGACCACGTTTGCCGGCGTCGAGGTCATTCCGGTGCTGCCCGACGATATCGATATCGAGATCAACCCCGACGACATCCGCGTCGACGTGTACCACGCAAGTGGCCCGGGTGGCCAGGGCGTAAACACCACCGACTCCGCCGTGCGCGTGACGCATTTCCCCAGCGGCATTGTGGTTACCTGCCAAAACGAGCGCAGCCAGATCCAGAACAAGGCCGCGTGCATGCAGATCCTCAAGGCTCGCCTGTACGAGATTGAGCTCGAGAAGCGTGCCGAGGCCCTGGACGAGATTCGCGGACCCAAGACCACGATTGGTTTTGGCAACCAGATCCGCAGCTACGTGCTCTACCCGTACCAGATGGTTAAGGACCTGCGTACGGGCGTGGAGACCAGCAACGTCGAGGCCGTTCTTGACGATGGCGATTTGGATCCGTTTGTGATTGGCTATCACCGTTGGGCTACCGGCAACGCCGATGTAGAAGGCTCGGAGATCTAAAACATCGGGCGGCTTCAAGCCGATGCTAAGCCCAACGGTTGGACGGGTTTGTATTCGGAATAAACCCTGCGCAGGGGTGGTTTTTGTCCGGCGAATCGGTAGAATCGAATACAAGAAGAAGTTCAAAGCGCATCCGATGGGGTGCGCTTTTTTGAGGGAGGCAGCATGGCATATCGTCTGGACATTAAGCGCATTCTTTCGATGAACTTCTTTCACGACCTGCCCCAGATTATGTTGGGGTGCGCTCTGGCCGCTATTGCGACCGACCTGTTTTTGATTCCTAACGGCCTTGCTGCCGGTGGCGTTACGGGCCTTGCCACCATTATCCAGGCGGTCGGCGCATCGCGCGGTCTATCGCTTCCCGTTGGTATTCAGACGATCGTGATGAACGCCTTGCTGCTGCTGGTCGTTATGCGCGAGGGCGGCATGTTCTACGTGGTGCAGACGGCGACAGGCTTTGTGCTGCTGGGCTTTTTCACCGACCTGTTCGCTCCGTTTGTGGCGCCGCTGGCACATGCCGATCTGATGCTGCCCGCTATGTGGGGCGGCATCATCACGGGCATCGGTTATGGCATGGTGCTGCGCGCCGGCGCCAACACCGGCGGCTCGGACACGATTGGCCAAATCATCTCGCGTAATACCTCGCTGCCCGTGGGCTCGACCGTCATGGCGATCGATGTTGCCGTATGTGCGCTGTCGGCTCCGGTCTTTTCAATCGAAAATGCACTATATGCAGGCCTTTCGATGGTCATTAGCGGCTACGTGATCGATGCCGTGGTCGATGGCGGCAACAAGCGTCGTATGGTACTCATCATCTCGGACAAGTTCCCTGATATCGCTGCCGATATTATGTATGGCCTGGGTCGTGGTTGTACCAAGTTTAAGGCGACTGGCATGTATTCGGGTGCCGAGAAGCCGGTGATCATGGTCATCGTGAGCCGTCGAGAGCTCAATACCCTTAAGACGATCGTGCGCGAGCGCGATCCTCACGCCATTGTGACGGTCGCTGACGTTACGGAAGCCTTCGGCGAGGGATTCAAGGACATTAGCGCGTAGGGGCGACCGCGTTCCATCCAAAAGACGTTCACATTGATAAACCGTTTCATCAGCGGTTCTGCCTGCTAAATTGTTCAAATAATGATAAAAACTCTGGTAAAGCCATCAGTTTCCAGCATAATGAATGACGTACGTGCATTGCGGCTGTGTTGGGATTACCTTCGGTGCCGTGCGCATCTTGTCTAAAGAGGATGAAAGGAAGGCACAATGAGCGACGAAGAGCTCAAAAAGGTTGCCAACGAGGTAAGGAAGGGCATCGTCACCGGCGTGCACGCTGCCAAGTCCGGCCATCCGGGCGGTTCGCTCGGTGCTGCCGACATCATGACCTATCTGTACTTTGAGGAAATGAACGTCGACCCGTCCGATCCCCGCAAGGCCGATCGCGACCGTTTTGTGCTCTCCAAGGGCCATTGCGCTCCGGGCCTGTACGCCGTGCTCGCCGAGCGCGGGTTCTTCCCCAAGGAGGATCTTGAGACGCTGCGCCACATCGGCAGCCACCTGCAGGGTCACCCCAACATGAACGACACCCCGGGCGTCGACATGTCCACCGGCTCGCTCGGCCAGGGCATTTCCGCCGCCGTGGGCATGGCCGTTGCCGCCAAGCACTGGGGCGATACTTATCGCACGTACGCCCTGCTGGGTGATGGCGAGAGCGAGGAGGGCCAGGTCTGGGAGGCCGCCATGTTTGCCGGCAACCAGCAGCTCGATAACCTCTGCGTGATCGTCGACCACAACGGCCTTCAGATTGACGGTCCCGTCGAGGAGGTCAACGACCCCATGCCGCTCGCCGACAAGTTCCGCGCGTTCAAGTTCCACGTGGTTGAGCTCGCCGACGGCAACGACTTCGACCAGATCCGCGCCGCCTTTGCCGAGGCTCGCGCCACCAAGGGGCAGCCGACCGCCATTATCGCCGAGACCACAAAGGGCAAGGGCGTGTCCTTTATGGAGAACCAGGTTGGCTGGCACGGCAAGGCCCCCAACGATGAACAGTTTGAGCAGGCCATGGCAGAGCTCACGGCCGCCGGAGAGGAGCTCTAGGATGGCAGACGTCAAGAAAATCGCCACGCGTGTAAGCTACGGCGAGGCCCTCGTCGAGCTCGCCAACGAGCACGATGACTTTGTGGTCCTCGACGCCGACCTGGCCGCCGCCACGCAGACCGGTAAGTTTAAGGCCGCTTGCCCCGACCGCTTCTTCGATGTGGGCATTGCCGAGAGCAACCTGATGGGCGTCGCCGCCGGTATCGCGACCACTGGTCGTGTTGCCTTCGCGAGTACCTTTGCCATGTTCGCTGCCGGTCGCGCCTTTGAGCAGGTCCGCAACTCCATCGGCTACCCGCACCTCAACGTTAAGATCGGTGCCACGCACGCCGGCATCTCGGTGGGCGAGGACGGCGCCACGCACCAGTGCTGCGAGGATATCGCCCTCATGCGCGTCATCCCCGGCATGACCGTAATTGTTCCCGCCGACGACGTGGAGGCCCGCGCCGTGACGCGCGCCGCCTACGAGTGCGACGGTCCGGTGTACATGCGCTTCGCCCGTTTGGCCTCGCCGGTTATCAACGACCCCGAGACCTACAAGTTCGAGTTGGGTAAGGGCATTGTCATGCGCGAGGGCGCCGATGTGACCATCATCGCCTGCGGCCTGATGGTCGGCGAGGCTCTCGAGGCCGCCGAGCAGCTCGCTGCCGAGGGCATCGACGCCGAGGTCATCAACATGCACACCATCAAGCCCATCGATGCCGACCTGATCGTCAAGAGCGCCACCAAGACCGGCCACGTCGTGACCGTCGAGGAGCACTCTGTGATCGGTGGCCTGGGCAGCGCCGTTGCCGACGTCCTGTGTGAGCAGTGCCCGACGCCGCTCAAGAAGATTGGCGTCAACGACACCTTCGGCGAGTCCGGCCCGGGTGCCGAGCTCCTGCACAAGTACGGCCTGGACGCCGCCAACATCGTGGCGACCACCAAGGAGTTCTTGGCATAAGGCAAGACGAGGCAAAGTATCGCGTCGACAACCGCAAACAAGCCAGAACAGGGGCGTCCTCAAAGAGGGCGCCCCTGTTTATGCTGAATTTAAATTAGAGTCCTGCCAAGCAAAGTTCCCATGGGGAAACGGGCCCATCCCAACAAAGTGCAATTCAGACCCTTCCAACTTTGTATGCGCAGCATCTCAAGTTGGTGCGTCGGCCCCATAGTAGCCGCAGGCCGGGCGCAGGGTTACCTCCCAAATCTTTCCGCGGCGCAGGCCGGCGTTTGTCCGCAGCTCCGCAGGAGCAGGACAAATGCCGGCCATGCGCGAGGACGATTTGGGAGGTAACCCTGCGCCCGGTCGGTGAGACCCAAACCCCGCCATGCTTCTTATGTGCAGTAAAGCTAATGCTGCTAAAATACAAAGCGCTCATGTAGTTTAAACGCACGACGATAAGGAGCACCAGTGGGTAACCACTTCCGTACCTCCGGTGCGGGCGATGATGCCCCCAAGACGCAGACGGGCGTCCAGGGCAGTCGTTTCGCCACTCCGGATTCAGAGGGCCAGCCTGTTGCTCAGGCCCCCGCTCAGCCGGCAGATCAGGCACAGCCGGCATCCGATCCCTTTGCCTACAATCCCACCAGCGATGTCGCGCTTTCCGGCACGGCGGGTTTTGAGCCCGTTCAGGCCGTGACCGCTCGCGTGGAGCAGCCTCAGGCTGGCGCCGCCACGCCGCAGCCTACCATGGCCGGCATTCCCGACCCCATGGCCCCTGCGACGCCGGTTCCTCAGCCTGCGCAGTCCGGTCTCTTTGCCGCTATTCCCGATCCCACGCAGCCTGCTGCCCCGGTGGTCGAGAGCGATCAGGCCGCCGAGGTCGCAAGCCTCGATAACGCGCTCAACAACCCCGATTTTACGTCGGTGTTTGCGCCCATCGATCCGCAAGCCAGCCGCAAGAAGATGGCCAAGCAGGCCGGCGTCGAGCCCGTCATCCTTATGGAGCATGTCACCAAGATCTATCCGGCACAGCCCAACAAGCCTGCACTCGACGACATCAACATCGAGATCTATCCGGGCGAGTTCGTCTTCCTGGTCGGTCATTCCGGCTCGGGTAAGACCACGCTGCTGTCGACGCTCAACCGCGACGTCAAGCCGACGAGCGGCCGCATCTTGGTTGCCGGTCAGGACCTCATGAAGATCAAGAACCGCAAGGTTCCGTTCCTGCGCCGCCAGATTGGCGCCGTGTTCCAGGACTTTAAGCTTCTGCCGCAAAAGACCGCCTACGAAAACGTGGCGTTTGCCCTGCAGTGCATCGGCAAGCCCAAGGGCGTCATTCGCAGCCAGGTGCCGGAGGTGCTGCGTCTGGTCGGTCTGGCCGATCAGATGGACTCGCTGCCCGACCAGCTTTCCGGTGGCGAGCAGCAGCGCGTTGCCGTTGCCCGCGCCATGGTCAACCGCCCGCCGCTTTTGATCTGTGACGAGCCCACGGGCAACCTCGACCCGGCGATCTCGCTGGGCATCATGAAGCTGCTCGAGCGTATTAACCGCACCGGCACCACCGTGATCGTCGCCACGCACGACCGCGAGATGGTCGATAGCATGCACCGTCGCGTGATCGCCCTCGAGGGCGGCCACGTTATCCGCGACCAGGAGAGGGGAGGTTACGGCAACTATGGCACCAACTAACGTGGGCTACTCCTTCAAAGAGGCAATCAGTCACTTCTTCCGTAACTGGACTACCTCGCTCGGCGCCGTCATCACGATCTTCCTTTCGCTGTTTATCATCGGCCTGTTCATCATGGGCTCCGCGATGCTGAACTCCGTGATCGGCACCGTCGAGGATCAGGTTGTCATCAACGCGTTCATTAGCGATGACGCCGATCAGGCCGATGTTCAGGCTTTTGAGGCCGAGCTTAAGACGTGGAATAACGTCAAGTCCGTGACCTATAAGGACAAGGACGACGCGCTGGCCGAGTATACGAGCAAGATGTCGGGCAACGCCGACGCCACCATGAGCGCGCTCGATGGCCAGAACCCGCTGCCGGCTTCGTTTGCAATTGAGATGGACGATCCGTCCAAGGTCGAGAGCACGGCCCAGAAGCTCAAGAAGAACGCCGACTTCCAGAAGATCGCGGATGACGGCGACGTCAACGCGAGCGTGCTGTACGGCCAAGAGGAAGTGAGCCGCCTGTTCCAGGTGACCAACTACATCCGCATCGCCGCCGTGGTGCTCGTTGGCCTTTTGACCTTTATCGCATTCATCTTCATCAACAACACGATTCGCCTGTCCATCACGGCGCGTCGTCGTGAGATTGCGATTATGCGTCTGGTCGGCGCCAGCAACGGCTTCATTCGCGGCCCGTTTATCACCGAGGGCGTACTGCAGGCCATTTTGGGCTCGCTGCTTTCCATCGGCGTTCTGGAGCTGCTGCGCAATCTGATGATTCCGCGTTTGCAGGAGAGCATCGGCTGGATGTCGTTTGCCCTGCCGATGCAGTACTACCTGGTGACCTATGCTGCGCTGATTCTGGTCGGTGTGATTATCGGTCTCTTTGGTTCTGCCATAGCCATGCGCCGCTACCTGCGCGTGTAGGCATGCCTGGAATTCATCCCTTCCAACGGGTCGTCTCTTATGGGGCGGCCCGTTTTTTGATCTCTAGGGGACGGCAGGAAAGCGAATCATTTGGGTAGACTCTTTGGAGTTCGTCATCGATAGCAAGGAGGCGCCATGGGGCGCAATAACAAGCATAAGCGCGGTGCTCGCAATAAGCGTGGGCCGGTGCGCAGCGAACGCCGTCCGAGCCTGACCGGGCGCGTGCAGCTCCATGAGCATGGCGCCTATGTCATAACCGAGAGCGGCGACTACAAGGTTATGGGCCGCGGTAAGCGCGAGATCATGGATGGCGATACCGTTGCCGTGAGCATTAAGAACAGCCCGCACGGTGAGCGGCGCGCCGTGATCGAAGGCGTGGTTGAGCGCGCAGCCATAAGCGTGGTGGGTACGTACCAGACCGCTGGTCCGCTCGGTGTGATCGAGCCGCTCGATTCGCGCCTGAAGGCCGACTTCTTCATTCTGCCCGAGGATACCTCGGCGGATCGTCTGGGCGTCCACCCGGGTGATGCCGTTGTCGCGCGCATTTTGACCTACCCGACGCGCCTGGAATCGGGCACCGTGACGATCGAACGCCGCATTGGCGGAGATGACGCGCCCGATTTGGGCGTTCAATACGTGATGGCGCGTTACGGCTATACCGATAGCTATCCCGAGGCCGCGCTGGACGAGGCCGAGGGACTTTCGCTCGATGTGTCCGCGGCGCTTAAGGACCCGCTCCGCCGCGATCTGCGCGACCGCTTTGTCATCACGATCGACCCGGTCGACGCGCGCGACTTTGACGATGCCATTTCGCTTGAGCGCACGCCCGAGGGTGGCTACAAGCTGGGTGTGCATATCGCTGACGTTTCTCACTATGTGGCTTGGGACGGGCATATCGATCTTGAGGCTCGCCATCGTACGACATCGGTGTATCTGGCCGATCGCGTGCTTCCCATGCTGCCCGAACGCCTGTCCTGTGACCTGTGTTCGCTTCGCCCTGACGAGGACCGTCTTGCGTTTACCGTTGACATTGAACTCGATGCGCAGGGTCGCGTGCGGCATTACGATCCGTACCCCAGCGTGATTCGCTCGCGTGTGCGTATGGACTATGACGGCGCCGAGGCGCTGCTGGTGCGTGCCGGCGCGGTGGAGTATGGGGTGCTGGAAGGCGCCGCTGAGGATGTTGCGGCTGCTGAGGCCTCGCGCGAGGAGGCGCTTGAGCGCGGTCTTGCGTGCGAGGAAACTGCTCGCGGCTATAACGTCGACCTCGGCGATTTCCTTGTCGCCGCCAACGAACTCGCCGAACTTCGCCGTCGTATTCGTCGTGCCCGCGGCTCAGTCGATTTTGACACGGCCGAGATTCGCGCTCTATTGGATGAGGACGGAGTACCCGTGCAGATTGTGGCGCGCGAGCGTTCGTGTGCCACGTCGCTTATCGAGGAAGCCATGCTACTCGCCAACGAGTGCGTTGCAGAGTGGCTGGCAGACCGTGATATCGAGGCCTGCTATCGCGTGCATGAGGATCCGAGCCCCGATAGCCTGCACGGTGCCGCCGTTGCGCTGGCGCAGCTGGGCATCATCGACGATCGCCGTGCTGCCGGTATCGCCCTGGGGAGTCCCGATGAGCTACAGGCTGCAGTTGATGCTGCCGCCGGTACGGCCAACGCACCGCTCGTCAACACGCTGCTTCTGCGCAGCATGCAGCGCGCACTGTACAAGCCGCGCAACGAGGGCCACTTTGCGCTCGCCGCGCCGTGCTACTGTCACTTTACGAGTCCCATCCGTCGCTACCCCGATCTGGTGGTGCACCGCGTGCTCAAACTGCAGTTGGCCTATGAGCAGCTCGGCGGCAAGGACGCCCTGGTCCGTACGCCGCGGCTGATCGGCAAGGGGCGCGAGTCGCTGCCGCGCATTCTGCCGCAGATCTGCCGCGCATGCAGCGATGCCGAGCGCGCGGCAGATGCCGCTAGCCATGCGACGCAAAAGATCAAGATTGCCCAGTACTATGAGGACCGTCTGGGCGAGCGCTATGCCGGAACCGTCTCGTGGGTTAGCAGCATGGGCCTCTTTGTGCGCTTGGACCTGACGCAGGTCGAAGGCTTGGTTTCGATCAAGAGCCTGGGCAACGAGTGGTTCGAGTTCGACGAGGATGCGCTTACGCTGACGGGCGCCGACACGGGGACTCGCTATGAACTGGGCCAGCGCGTGATTATCGAGGTCTCGCGCGTCAATACCACGCGTGGGCACTTGGACTTTAAGCTTATCCATTAGCCAAATCTCGACTCATGGCGGGAGAGCGGAGGGCGGTCTTTCGGGGCCGCCCTCCGCATTTGGATCATGGCTACCTTGCCGTCTGCTCGGCCGCCCGCTTACCTGCTATTCGAGAGGTAAAACCTACCAAAATAAACCTGTCCCTTTTTGGCAGGTTTACAAGAAAGCGGGGATGAGATGGCGACGGTGTATGGTTATGCGCGGGTGAGTTCGCGCGATCAGAATCTTAATCGGCAGCTGGATGCGCTGGGCGCCTATGGCGTGGGCTCGGCGAATATTTATGCCGACCATGCGAGCGGCAAGGACTTCGATCGACCGCGCTATCGCGAGCTGCTGCACGTCCTGGGAGACGGGGACGTGCTGGTGGTGCTTTCTATCGACCGACTTGGCCGTAATTACTCCGAGATTCTTGAGGAATGGCGTCGCATTACCAAGGAGCTCGGGGTTGCCATTGTGGTGTTGGACATGCCATTGCTTGACACGCGCGCCAGGGCCAGCGGCGCGCCGGATGTGACCAATACCCTGATTGCCGATATTGTGCTGCAACTGCTGAGCTACGTGGCGCAGGTGGAGCGCGAGAATATCCATCGGCGCCAAGCGGAGGGGATTGCAGCGGCGCGGGCGCGAGGGGTCCGTTTCGGTCGACCTCGCAAGCCGTGCCCTCCTCAGTTTGAGCTGGTACGCGATAGCTATGAGGCAGGCGATATTACCCGCAGCCAGGCAGCAAAGTGCCTGGGCGTGTGCGTGGGGACGTTCGATCGCTGGATGCGCGAGGCGGGGTAGGGGTTTGCGCCGCTTTGGCGCTTCCTGTTGCGATTCAAATTTTGATACGGTGACGATGCCATTTGGGGCTACACTCGCTGATATTCAAAAAAGGAGGTAGGCCCTTGGCGCGCGTAAAACAAATAATCGGATGGACCGCGATCGTTCTGTTTACTGCAACGCTGGCGGGCATCTGGGTGCTGACGGAGCAAAATGCGGTGGAGACGTCGTTGCTGAGCGAGTCCACCGCGCGTGTGGTGGAGGGTCAAGCTACGGGCGTACAGGCTGCCGATGTCGCGGGTGAAGCTCAGACCGAGAACGGGATGACCGGGGGCACCGATTCGGCTGCTTCGAATGTCCGGTCTGGCCGACTTGCTTCCATTCGCATGTGGGTGGGCACGAACGTCCGTCGCGTTGCCCATACCGTAGAGTTTTTCTTCGTCGGATTGTTCGCCTCGGTGGTCGTGGTTTGCTTTTCCAGGCGTCCGTGGAGCGTATGCTCCCGTTGCGTGCCCGTGTTGCTCTTTTGCGCCGTCTGCTCCGTTGGCGATCAGGTACATAAGATCTTTGTTCCCGGCAGGCATTTCGACGTTATCGATTTAGGATTCGATGCTGCGGGCTATGTCACCGCCATGCTGTTGGTATTGCTGGCAGCGGTGTTGGTGCGCCATGCGACTCGGCCGATCGGCGCCCATGCGAGGCGCTAGCCGGTAACAAGCCCGTTTTTGATAATGCGATCTTGTTGAATTATTTTGTGTCGCGCGTATTTCCGAGCGGTCGGATTTGAGGGGCGAGCGGTAGAACGCTCGCCCTTTGTGCGCCACGATGCGGCACAATGTACCGTAAAAGCTGTTTATATCCGGTACGAATCGTTCGTTGGTCTTTAATTCTTCTCAACGGAGGTGTTTGAGATGGCAAACGGATTGCTTTTGCGGCTTCGCGAGCGTGAGCTCAGCGCGAGCCCGGCGGAACGCAATGTCATCGCATATGTAAGCGCTCATCCGCACGAGGTGGTCGGGCTGTCCGTCCGCGGTCTTGCCGATGCCACGTTCTCCTCGCCCTCGAGCATTTTGCGCTTTTGCAAGCGCTTGGGTTTTGCGGGCTACAAGGAGTTCCAGCGCGAACTGATTGCCGAGCTGGCGCTCTTGGGTGACAAGAAAGACGTTGCCCTCGAGGACATCTCCATGGATGACAGCGTCGAACGTATCGTGGGGAAGGTGATGAAAAGCAACGTGCGCACGATCGAAGCGACGGCGCGAACGCTCGATTACACCGTCTTGGAGCGATGTGCGGCCTATCTTAAGCGGGCACGCGCGGTCAATCTGTTCGGTATCGGTGCCTCTCGTTTGGTCGCGCACGATCTGGCGCAAAAGCTCATGCGTGTCGACAAAGAGTGCCATCTGTACGACGACTGGCATGATCAGCTCTTGTGTGCCAAGAACATGCATGAGGGCGATATGGCAATCGCCTTTAGCTACTCGGGCTTGACGCAAGAGGTGCTGGGCTGCGCCGCCGAGGCCCAACGTCACAACTGTCCCGTTGTGGCCGTGACCAAAGTAGATGGATCATCCAAGCTTGCCACCATGGCCGATGCCGTGCTCGGCGTCGCTGCGAGTGAGCCCTTGGTCCGCAGCGGTGCCATGGCTTCGCGTATGGCCCAGCTTATGGTTGTCGATGCCCTGTACGCTGCTTACGTTGCCAGCGACTACGAACGGGCGACACATGTCATTAAGCAAAACTACATCGAGAAACAGGAAAGATGAGGTGAATGAAATGCTCGATTTAACAAAATTCACGACCGAACAGCGTAATCAAAGGTCTATGGACCTCGATACGATGACATCGCTGCAAATCGTCACGACGATGAATGATGAGGATCTTCGTGCCGTCCAGTCGGTCACAAAAGTGCTGCCCCAGGTTGCCACAGCAATCGACTGGGCTGCTGAGGCACTCGAGCGCGGCGGGCGCGTCTTTTACATGGGCGCAGGCACCAGCGGTCGTCTGGGCGTACTCGACGCTTCGGAGTGTCCGCCCACGTTTGGCGTGTCACCCGATCTGATTGTCGGGCTCATTGCCGGAGGCGAGACGGCGTTTATCAAGGCTGTCGAAGGTGCCGAAGACAGCGAGGAACTTGGCGCGAGCGACCTGCGGGAGCGTGGACTCTCGGACAAGGATCTTGTCGTTGGCCTGGCGGCAAGCGGCCGTACTCCCTATGTGGTGGGCGGCCTTGTGTACGCCAAGGCAACTGGGTGCAAGACCATTGCAATTGCCTGCAACCAAGGGTCAAAGATCGGGGAGAGCGCAGATCTTGCCATTGAACCCGTGCCCGGTCCCGAGGTGCTGACCGGCTCAACGAGGCTCAAGGCGGGAACGGTTCAAAAACTCATCCTCAACATGATTTCAACCGGTGCCATGGTCAAGATCGGCAAGGTATACCAAAACCTGATGGTCGATGTGCAGCAGACGAACGAGAAGTTGGTGGTGCGCGGCCAGAACATCGTGATGGAGGCGACCGGCTGCACGCGCGAGCGCGCTATTCAGGCGCTTGCAGATGCCGGCGGCCACGTAAAAACCGCTATTGTCTCGGTGCTGCTGGACTGCGATGCCGAGCAGGCTGCGGTAGCTCTTGGGCGGGCGCGAGGCCATGTCCGTGCTGCGGTGAGTGGCCATGAGAAGAGCAATGCCGATGCCCAATAGGTGCGCGGCGTGATCTGATACGACATCCAGACGAGATACCCAATACAAGGAGGAGTTATGACGAACAAAGAGCTGGCTCAAAAGCTGCTGGACCTTTTGGGCGGTAAAGACAACGTGCTGGCAAACGCGGCGTGCATGACGCGCCTGCGCGTGACCGTCAAAGACACGGGCAACGTTGACACGGAGGGCATTAAGGCGCTCGACGGCGTGATGGGCCTGGTCGAGGACGACACGATGCAGATCGTGTTGGGTCCGGGCAAGGTGAATAAGGTGCTCGAGGAGTTCTCCAAGTTCACCGGCCTTGCGAAAGGCGTTGCCGACGAGAGCGTGGTTGACGCTGCGGCCACAAACAAGGCCGCGCAGAAGGCCAAGTACGAGTCCAAGCCGGTTCAGGCCTTCCTCAAGAAGATTTCCAATGTCTTCGTCGCCCTGCTTCCCGGCATCATTGCGGCTGGCCTCATCAACGGTATCTGCAACGTCATTAACGTCTCGACGGCAGGCGCGCTTGCAGGCGAGTGGTGGTACCAGGGCATTCGTTCCATGGGCTGGGCCCTGTTTGCCTATCTGCCCATCTTGGTGGGCTATAACGCGGCGCGTGAGTTTGGTGGCTCCGCTGCGCTGGGCGGCATCGCCGGCATGATGTGTATCGCCAACAGTGCCATGCCCCTGCTTGCGCCTGGCGCGGCTGATCCTGCCGCTGCCATTCTGCTGCCGCTCACCAATGCGCAGTACAACCCCGCAGCGGGCGGCATGATCGCGGCTCTTATCGCTGGCGCATTTTTTGCCTGGATGGAGCGTCAGATTCGCAAGGTTATGCCCAACGCACTCGACACATTCTTGTCCCCGCTGCTGGTGCTCATCATCGGCGCCTTTGCTCTGATGCTCGTCATCCAGCCGGTTGGCGCATGGCTGACGACTGCCATCTTTAGCGTTTTGACCTTTATCTTCGAGAAGCTGGGCGTCCTGGGCGGCTATATCCTGTCGGCAGGCTTCTTGCCGCTGGTTTCCGTCGGCCTGCATCAGGCGCTCACGCCGATCCACGCTATGCTCAACGATCCCGACGGCGCTACCAAGGGCATCAATTACCTGCTCCCCATCCTTATGATGGCTGGCGGCGGCCAGGTCGGTGCCGGTTTGGCGCTGTACTTTAAGACCAAGAACGCCAAGCTCAAGAAGTACGTCGCAGAGTCCATTCCCGTTGGAATCCTCGGTGTGGGCGAGCCTCTGATGTATGCCGTTACGCTGCCGCTCGTTCGTCCGTTTGTAACGGCCTGCCTGGGTGCCGGATTTGGCGGCGCGCTCGCGGCGCTGCTTCACATCGGCACGGTTTCTCAGGGCGTTTCCGGTCTGTTTGGCCTGCTGATCGTCGTTCCTGGTCAGCAGCTCGGCTACGTTGCCGCTATGCTGCTTGCCTATGCCGCCGGCTTTGTCCTGACGTGGTTCTTTGGCGTCGACGAGCAGAAGATCAACGAGTTCTTTGGCGAGTAGTTTGATATCGCGAGCCGTGTTGCTCAGGGCTCGCGGCGCGCGGCAGATTTCTTGATGCTATGGTTGTGCCGGCGGGGCTAACTGCTCCGCCGGCCTTTTTTAAAGGAGTGTTGAAGCGTGAAAACGGGTATTTCGATTTATCTTTCCAACCCTCTGCAGGATATTGAGCGGACGATTGAACACGGTGCCGCGGCGGGTGCGCGCTATGCGTTCACCTCGCTGCATATTCCCGAGGATGGGGGAGCGGCGTATGCCGATAAGGTCCGTCATGTGCTGTCGCTGCTTTCCGCCCGCGGCATTGCGCTCATTGCCGATGTGGGGCCGCGCACGTGCGATTTGCTCGGGCTTGAGCGCATCGAGGACCTGCGCGATCTGGGGTTGGAATACCTTCGTTTGGACTATGGCTTTAGCGCCCGGCGGGTCGCGGAGCTGTCCGGTGTATTTCGCATTGTGGTCAATGCATCGACGGTGAGTTCTGATGAAATCGCATCGTGGCGTGAGGCCGGTGCCGATGTGACTCGTTTTGCCGCCTGCCACAATTTTTACCCCAAGCCTTATACCGGTTTAGCTCTGGAGGACATTGCTCGGGTGAATCTTCGTCTTGCGGCGCTTGGATTCGAAATCATGGCTTTTGTGCCGGGCGATGCCAACGTTCGCGGGCCGGTATTCGAGGGACTGCCGACGGTCGAGACGCAGCGCGGTCGCGCGTCAAAGGTTGCCCTCAATATGCTTGAGCTTGCACATGGCGCCGATTGCGACATTGTGTTGGTCGGCGACCCCGATCTTTCCGATGCGGGCTGGGTGCAGTTTGCTCAAGTTTCCGCCGGATACGTGGACCTGCAATGCGAGCTTGAGCCCGGTTATGCCTATGTGCGTGGGCAGATTCATCACGACCGACCCGATTCGAGCACCCTCATCTTTAGGTCTCAGGAGTCGCGTACGACGCTTAAGCCGGATTCCGTGCCGACGGATGCCGGAGCCGGCCTGCCGCGAAAGGCGGGGTCGATCGCTGTGAGCAATAGCGGATATGGGCGCTACGAAGGCGAGCTTGAGATTG
Organism: uncultured Collinsella sp.; assembly: GCA_902406375.1. Taxonomy (GTDB): domain Bacteria; phylum Actinomycetota; class Coriobacteriia; order Coriobacteriales; family Coriobacteriaceae; genus Collinsella. The sequence goes on along the minus strand of CABPDL010000010.1, from coordinate 19,796 downwards.
CGCGGGTCGATCTTCCCGGTGACGAGCGCATGAACGTTGCGGGCCATATCACGCCCGAGGCAATGGAGCTGCTGCCGTTCATCAAACGCGGATTCGGGGTACGGTTCGTTTAGCGTGTGACCCGTGGGCTACAATTGGCCCATCATACGAAGGCGCCTCGTGTGGCGTGTGCCTGCGTTGGCCGATCTATATTCGGAGGATTCCCATGACCGTACTGTTTGTTGAATATCCCAAGTGCTCGACCTGTAAGAAGGCCAAGGCATGGCTGGACGAACACGGGGTAGAGTATATCGACCGCGATATCGTTTTGGACAATCCCACGGCTGATGAGCTTGCGACCTGGATTGCTCGTTCGGGACTGCCGGTGCGGCGCTTCTTTAATTCGTCGGGCATGAAATATCGAGAGCTGGGCCTGAAGGCGCGTCTAGATGCGGGCATGACGGATCGGGAGTGCTACGAGCTGCTGGCGACCGACGGCATGCTGGTCAAGCGTCCGCTGTTGGTGGGCGACGACTTTGCGATTCCCGGCTTTAGGGAAGCAGCTTGGACCGAGGCGCTGCTGTAGCGGCTGCGGAAAGTGCGACCCGTTTTGAGCGCTCGGGGTGGGACGTGTTTTCCATCGGAGGGCTCGCTCGGCTCAATCCTTGAGCTGTGCCCATTCGTGCGGACCGTAGACCTTTACGTGCTTGTTGGGCTTGCCGCTCCAGTACTCCTCGTCCATAAAGGGCAGATATGCCTGAACACCGGGGCAGATAAAGGGAATCCGCTGCTGTTGCAGTCGCTCGCGTTGGCGCTGCTCCAGGTGCGCCTCGGATATGACAGTCGGCATACCGGACAGCTCGACGAGGCTTGCCTGGATTCGCTTAAGGTCGAGGAGTCCCGCGTGCCATGACATCCGCATGATCAAAAAGGATGCACGGCGGTATTTTGCCTGCATCACCGTGATGGCGGGGCGCAGGGTGGGATGGATTTTGTCCCGTTCGGGCCAAAGGTCAGCAGTGATCTCGAGGCCCAGGGTCTCCCATAGGTAATCAAGCTCTTCGTCCATGGCGCCTCGATATCCGTGCAATGATGACGGTTCGATTGTGCCATCAGCCGTGAGTGCTGCATTGTTGTAATCTACCAGCGGTAGATGCGGGATGTTTTACGGGCTTTGGCGCCGTACGTGTCGCTGGCGCTTCACAGGTCCTTCACGTGTCGGCCGTATTTGACTGAATTTCAAAAAAGTCAAAATTGGGGCTTGCGTCACGGCCGGACTTCCCGTATATTTCTTTCTTGCGCAAAGGCACAGCCGAGCGCAGCGATGCAGTCATTGGGATGTCGTCTAATGGCAGGACAGCGGATTCTGGTTCCGTCAATGGGGGTTCGACTCCCTCCATCCCAGCCATTGCATTTGCTACATATGGCCCGTTCGTCTAGCGGTTTAGGACGCCGCCCTCTCAAGGCGGAGATCACCAGTTCGAATCTGGTACGGGCTACCAAAATTGAACGCCCGGGCCTCGTAAGAGACCCGGGTTTTGTGTATTGACCGATATTTAAGGCGCGCGTTGAGTCTGCCGCCCGGACCGAGGAGTTGTCATGGACCTGCCTATCAGCTTGGAAGACATCACGTATGCCGAGAACTATCTGGCGCAGGGCGACCTGGCTACGGCGACGCCGCTGCTTGAGCGTCTGGTGGAGCTCGCCGAGGAGTATATCGACGCTGAGTGCAAGACGGAGGAGAAGCGCCAGTACTTTAGCTTCGACAGCAAGTTTGAGCGCCTGGCCTATCGCCGCGTGGAGAAGGATCCGCGCGAGCTGGTGCAGGTCGAGGTTCCCTTTGACCGCCTGTACTCCGACATGGCGTTTGCCTACATTCGCCAGCAGGATTATGTGAGTGCTCGGAATGCCCTGATGCAGGCCGTGCGTTGGGATCCCATGAACTGCAACTATCGCTTGGACTTGGCCGAGCTGTTCCGCGCGCTCGAGGACAAGCAGGAGTGGGCATCGCTCTCGTTCTCGGTGCTGGAGCGCGCGAGCGACGGTAAGTGCGCCGCACGTGCCTACACCAACTTGGGTCAGTACTTCTTGGAGCCCGAGACCGAGAACATTTCGGCAGCCGTGGGCTGCGCGCGTCTGGCGCTGCGCCTGGCGCCCAATGATGCGCATACGACGCGCCTGCTCAACAAGATCCATACCACCTATCCGGATGCCGCGGACGAGAGTGACGACCATGTGATGGGTGAGCTCGCCCTGCAGGGCGTGCCGACCTCGCCTTCGGCCGAGATCGCCATCTGCCTGATCATGTGCGCGACCGATGCTGCAAGCGACGGCGACAAGCAGGAGGCTACGCGTCTGACGGTCCGTGCCCGCGACCTGGTGGGCGAGGAGGCATGCGCGGCGATTATCAAGCTGGTGCGCGAGAGCGATGCCGAGCTTAATGCCGAGCGCAGGGCAAAGCGCGAGGCTGCGGGTTCAAACGCCGATGGCGCCAAGGAGGCCGGCGATGCCCAGTAAGCGCGAGCGCAAGCTCATTTCCAAGAATCGCTCGGCACATCACGAGTACTTTATCGATGAGACGTTTGAGTGCGGTATTGAGCTGAGCGGTACCGAGGTCAAGTCGATTCGCGAGCGCGCGTGCCAGATTACCGATACCTTCGCACTGATTCGTGGTGGGGAGTGCTGGCTCGTCGGCCTGCATATCCACCCTTATAGCCATGGTGGCGTGTGGAATCGCGATCCCGACCGTCGGCGCCGTCTGCTGCTGCACCGCAAGGAGATCGACTTTCTTGACGGCAAACTTCGCAACCGCGGCTATGCGCTGGTGCCGCTGGAGCTCTACTTTAATACCGACGGCCGCGTAAAGCTGCTGCTGGGCCTAGGCCGCGGCAAGAAGCTTTACGACAAGCGCGAGGATATGGCCAAGCGCGATGTCCAGCGCGAGATCGACCGCGCTCTTAAAGAACGCAACCGCTAGGAGCGAGTTCACGGGAAGGTGCCCTACCGCGCCCGCCCCGTCTTCCTTGCTGTTTTGCCATATATTTCCAAAAAACGGCGTCCGTTATGGGCGCCGCTTTTTATGGGTACATACAGCCTTAAGGTTCAATCCCGGGTTAGGGGAGTACTTGTTATGGACAAAACTGCATTCTTTACCATGCCGAGCGGTCTGTATGTGGTGAGCGCCGCGGCAGACGGGCTGCGCGCCGGCTGCGTCATCAACACGGCGGTGCAGGTGACGGCAGCACCACCTCGCATCTCGGTTTCCGTAAACAAGGAAAATGTGACCGCTGGCGTGATCGAGACTGCCAAGGCCTTTGCGCTGACCGTGATCGACCAGACGGCGGATATGCTCTACATTGGCAACTTTGGATTTCGCACCAGCAGCGATTATGACAAGTTTGCCAAATACGAGACCCGCGAGACGGCTCTGGGCATGCCCTATGTGCCCGAGCACGCGACGGCCCTGTTTAGCTGCCGTTTGATCGACACTGTGGATGTGGGCACGCATCTACTGTTTATCGGCGAGGTCGAGGATGCCGAGCGCCTGAGCGACGAGACGCCGCTCACCTACGATTACTACCATAAGGTCCTGAAGGGCAAGACGCCTCCGAAGGCGTCCTCGTATCAAGGCTAGAAATGTTTTAAAAATACTTGCATTATATTATTGAGAATCTATACTAATAGATGAAGTACATCACCAGTCGCGTTCGAGAGGAGAACATCATGGCTGAGGAGAAGAAGACGTATAAGTTCGTGTGCATCGTTTGTGGCTACGAGGTTGAGGTCGACACGCCCGAGCTGCCCGAGGACTACGTGTGCCCGGTCTGCGGCGTCGGTCCCGATCAGTTTGAGCTCGTCGAGGAGTAGCTCGTCGGCACGCGGCTCACGGCAACACATAGCTCTGTCCAAGGGTCCCGGTCGGATATCCCGGCCGGGACCCTTTTCCTCCGCCCCCAAGGGATCACGGTTGCTGTTGGCCGATCCTGTCTGTTGTGAGTCCGGCCGACCTTTTGTCTCAATCTGTAACATCTAACGGTGGAAATTGGGTCCACTTGTTACAGATTGAGACAAACGGAGCTGTCCCTCGGAATGATCTCGATCTGTAACATCTAACGGCTCGAAACGGGTCTTCCTGTTACAGATCGAGACGTTTGCCTGGGTAGGTGCCCCGTCCCATTACATCCCTGTCAACAACACGACATCGAGAATCGTCACGATGGCACCGATCCCTACGAGCAGCGCGTTGAGCGGGCGCGAATTGGCATATTTGCCCATGACGCGGCGTGAGCTGGTGAGCCGTATGAGCACAAAGACCGTAATCGGCAGCTGAAGCGACAGCAGCGCCTGACTCCAGATGAGACCTTCAAAAGGATTTGGGACGACCAGGCACGCCGTCACTGCGCCGACGAAACAGGCCGCCACCCCGATCGAGGAATGTCGGTCGTGGATGTCGTATTCCTCGTCGAACATGCCCGCGGTGATGGTGCCCGCCGCCATGCCCGCCGTCACACTACTCGAGAGGCCCGCAAACAGCAGCGCTACCGCAAAGATGGTCGAGCTCGCCGGGCCCAAGATGGGGGAGAGCGTGGCCGCTGCGACGGCGAGGTCGTCTACGACCATGCCGTGCGCAAAGAAGGTCGTTGCGGCAAGGATGACCATGGCCGAGTTGATTGCCCAGCCCACGCCCATCGAAAAGATCGTGTCGAAGAGCTCGTAGCGCAGACGTTCTTCGATAACCTGCTCGCCTTGGCCTTCGAAGTGCATGGATTGGATGACCTCGGAGTGCAGGAAGAGATTGTGTGGCATAACGACCGCACCCAGGACACTCACGATGATCGCGGCAGAGCCAGTGGGCATACTGGGCGTGATCCAGCTTGCGGTTGCTTGCGGCCAGTCGACTTTGACCAGCGCGAGCTCTGCTAAAAACGAGAGTCCTACCACACCCACGAAGGCGATGATCCAGCGTTCGGCGCGCTTGTAGGAGCTCGTCATGAGCATCGCCATCGATACTGCCGCCACGATGACGCAACCCGCGCGCACGGGCAGCCCAAAGAGCATTTGAAGGGCAATCGCGCCACCCAGGACTTCGGCCATGGCGGTGGCGACAGTCGCGAGATAGGCACTGGCGAGTACCGTGCGTCCAACGAAGCGGGGGAGGTAACGTGTCGTGGCCTCGGCAAGGCAGGTGCCCGTGGCGATACCCAGGTGCGCCGCGTTGTGCTGCAGCACAATGAGCATAATCGTGGACAGCGTGACGATCCACAGCAGCGCGTAGCCAAACTGCGAGCCCGCGGCCATATTGGAGGCCCAGTTGCCCGGGTCGATAAAGCCGACGGTCACGAGCAGCCCGGGGCCGATATGCCGCGCGATGTCTAGACCTCCGTGACCGCCGGTGCGTCGGGAGCCAAAGTGTTGTTTGAGATGGTTGAGCATGGTGCGCTCCTGTGTGCCGTTTGCTTGACGCCGCAAAGGATACCCGTTTTAAGCTTAAAAGTTAACCAAGACTAACAAAATTGTTGTATTTGAATGGGATGGTGAAAGGGGGCTGCCGAAATGTCTCGATCTGTAACAACTAGGGATGGAAATTGGGTCTAGGTGTTACAGATCAAGACAGGAAGAAATGGTCCTATGGAAAATCTCGATCTGTAACAGCTGACCGCCAAAACCGGTCCTTCGTGTTACAGATCGAGACATTCGGAACTGTCTCTCGATAACATCTCAATCTGTAACAGTTAGTCGTCGTAATTGGGCCTTCCTGTTACAGATTGAGATGTTTGAAGTGGTGAGCTAACAGGCCGAACTTGGGGCCTATGTTGTCGCCCTTGAGGTCGGCGGTGTCCACTCGTAGGGCGTGCGTTACGCGATTGTTTCGAAACGGGTGGGAAACACAACGGGTCGGCGATGCTCATAGTATGCCTAGTCAACTGACTGTCTAAATATCTAGGGGAGGATCGCGATGCAGGCAGATTCCGCTCAGCAGCAGGGCCTTTATCGCCCCGAATTCGACCACGATGCATGTGGCATCGGCGCGCTTGCCGATATCAACGGTGAGCGCCATCACCAGATTCTGGACGATGCGCTGTCCATTCTGGTCAACTTGGAGCACCGCGGCGGCACGGGACTCGAGAAGAACACCGGCGACGGCGCCGGCATCCTGTTCCAGGTTCCGCATCACTTTTTCCGTAAAGAGGCTCAAAAGTGCGGCCAGATTCTGCCGGCAGAGGGCGACTATGGCGTGGCCATGCTGTTCTTCCCGCAGGACGACAAGGGCGTAGAGGATGCCCGCCGCGTGTTTGAGGAGGGCTGCGCCGAGGCCGGCGTGCCGCTGCTCTTTTGGCGCGAGGTGCCCGTCGACCCGCACGACCTGGGCGAGACGGCTCGCGCCTGCATGCCCACTATCCTGCAGGCCTTCCTGGGCCGTCCGGACGACACGCCCGCCGGCGATGCCTTCGAGCGTCGCCTGTACGTGTGCCGCCGCACCATCGAAAAAAAGGCCGACGCCGAGTTTGCCCTGCGCGACAAGATCTTCTATGTGTGCTCCATGAGCTCGCGCACCATCGTGTACAAGGGCATGCTGGTCGCCACGCAGATGCGCCGCTTCTTCATCGACCTCAACGACGCCGCCGTCAAAACGGCCGTGGCGCTCGTCCACTCGCGCTACTCCACCAACACCACGCCCAGCTGGGAGCGTGCGCACCCCAACCGCTTTATCATTCACAACGGCGAGATCAATACCCTCAAGGGCAACGTCAACTGGATTCGCGCCCGCGAACCCAACCTGTACAGCCCCGTGCTGCAGCACGATCTTGAGCGCGTGATGCCCATCATCAACCGCGAGGGTTCCGACTCCGCGATTCTGGACAACGTGCTCGAATTCTTGGTCATGAACGGTCGCCCGCTCACGCGTGCCGCGTCCACGTTGCTGCCCGAGCCGTGGGACCACAACGATAGCCTGAGTGAGGAGCGCCGCGCCTACGACGCTTACCAGTCCATGCTCATGGAGCCGTGGGACGGTCCTGCCGCTATCGCCTTTACCGACGGCCGTACCCTGGGCGCCGCCCTCGACCGTAACGGCCTGCGCCCGGCTCGCTACTACGTGACGCGCGACGGCCGCTTTATGCTGGCGAGCGAGGTGGGCACCATCGAGGTGCGCCCCGAGAACATCCTGACGAGCGGCTGCTTGGGACCGGGTCAGATGCTCGAGGTCGACTTTGCCCGCGGCCGCGTGATCTACAACGACGAGCTGCGCGCCCGTTACGCCAAGGAAAAGCCCTACCGTGATTGGATTGCCGAGGAGACGCTGACCGTCGACGCGCTCGATGAACCCGCCGCGCCCGCGTCCGCCGAGGATGCCGAGGTGCCCGCCGCTGTGCGCATGGCCAAGCTCGGCTACCACTGGGATGACGTCGACGAGGTCGTGCGTCCTATGGCCCAGCAGGGCAAGGCCCCGCTCGCCTCGATGGGCATCGACGCGCCGCTGGCTTGCCTGTCCAAGAAGACGCGTTCGTTCTTTGACTACTTCTATCAGCTGTTCGCTCAGGTCACGAACCCGCCCATCGACGCCCTTCGCGAGCACATGGTGACTTCGACCACGCTCTACCTGGGCAACCACGGCAACCTGCTCGAGGATTCCCGCACGGCCTGTCAGCTGGTGCGCTTGGAGCGCCCATTGCTCAACGAGGAAGAGTTCGAGCATATCTGTGCCATCGACCGTGTTGGCTTTAAGACCCGTCGTTTCCGTGCCGTCTACCGCCGCGATGCCGGCGAGGGCGCGCTGCAGACTGCGCTCAAACAGCTTGCCGAGGACGTCGAGGCCGCGGTTCGCGACGGCGTGAACATTGTGGTGTTGAGCGATCGTGCCGCTGCGGGCGAGGTGCCCGTGCCGTCGCTGCTCGCTGTGGGCTGCGTGCACAACCACCTGATCCGCGCCGGCGTGCGTACCTTTGCCGATATCGTGGTGGAGTGCGGCGACGCCGTGTCCCCGCATGACTTTGCGGCGCTGGTGGGCTACTCCGCGAGCGGCATCTATCCGTACAACGCACATGCGTGCATCCGCGATCTGGCGGCACGCGGCGACCTGGACGTGACGGCCGAGCAGGGCATCGCCAACTACAACAAGGCTGCGACCGCCGGCATCGTCTCCATCATGTCCAAGATGGGCATCTCCACGGTGCAGAGCTACCATTCGGCGCAGATCTTCGAGGCCGTGGGCTTTACGCCGGAGTTCGTCAACGCGTACTTCGCCGGCACGGTGAGCCGCGTGGGCGGTATGGGTGTCGAGGACGTCGAGCACGAGCAAAACGAGCGCTACGACGCCGCGCTCGCTATCCTTAAGAGCCCGGCTCCCGATCAGCTGCCCACGCTGGGTCTGACCAAGTGGCGCCCGCTCGGCGGCGAGGATCACCTGATCGATCCGCAGACTGTCTACTTGCTGCAGACCGCCTGCCGCGAGGACAGCTACGACACCTTTAAGGAGTACAGCGCCCGCCTGCACCGCACCGGCCGCGCCGTGCGCCTGCGCGACCTGCTGGACTTTGATGCCAGCGGCCGTACCCCGGTGGCACTCGACGAGGTCGAGCCCGCGTTCAACATCGTCCGCCGCTTTAACACCGGCGCCATGTCGTACGGCTCCATCAGCAAAGAGGCACACGAGTGCATGGCCATCGCCATGAACCGCCTGCACGGCCGTTCCAACTCCGGCGAGGGCGGCGAGGATCCGCGTCGCGAGACCCCGCTGGCTAACGGCGACTCCAAGAACTCCGCCATCAAGCAGGTGGCAAGCGCGCGCTTTGGCGTGACGAGCCGCTACCTGTGCAGCGCCTTCGAGATTCAGATCAAGATGGCCCAGGGCGCCAAGCCCGGCGAGGGCGGCCACCTGCCCGGCAAGAAGGTCTACCCCTGGATTGCCGAGGTCCGTCAGTCCACGCCCGGCATCGGCCTGATCTCGCCTCCGCCGCACCACGACATCTACTCTATCGAGGACCTGGCCGAGCTCATCTTCGACCTTAAGAACGCCAACCCCGGCGCACGCGTGTCGGTCAAGCTGGTCAGTGAGGCCGGCGTCGGCACCATCGCCACCGGTGTGGCCAAGGGTGCTGCCGACAAGATCTTGATCAGCGGTCACAATGGCGGCTCGGGTGCCGCTGCGCGCGACTCTATCTGGCATGCGGGTCTGCCGCTGGAGCTTGGCCTTGCCGAGGCCCAGCAGACGCTGCTGCAAAACGGCCTGCGCTCGCGCGTGGTGCTCGAGGCCGACGGCAAGCTCATGGACGGCACCGACGTTGCCGTCGCCTGCTTGCTGGGCGCCGAGGAGTTTGGCTTTGCGACCATGCCGCTCATCTCCATGGGCTGCCTCATGCAGCGCGACTGCCAGCAGGACACCTGCCCGGCCGGCATCGCTACGCAAAACTGCCGCCTGCGTCGCGGCTTCCGCGGCAAGCCCGAGCACGTCGAGCACTTTATGCTCTTTGTTGCCGAGCAGCTGCGCGAGGTCATGGCGAGCCTGGGCTTCCGCACCGTCGATGAGATGGTCGGCCATCCCGAGTGCTTGCGCCAGATCGAGGTCCCGGGCAACCGCAAGGCCAACCTGCTCGATTTGTCGCCCGTGCTGGCGAGCGCGACCTGCGAGTTCGGTGCCCATATTCCGGGCGCCGACGGTCGCCACTTCCTGCCGCAGATGGCCGCGGACAGCGAGCTCGACAAGACGCTCGACTCCACGTTGTTTGTGCCCTATACGGCCGATGCCCGTGCGCACCTGCGTCCGATTCGCTTCCGCGCCGATATCGCCAACGTCAACCGCTGCGTGGGTACTATCTTGGGCAACGCGGTGACCAAGGCGCATCCCGAGGGCCTGCCCGCCGGCTCCATCACCATCGATTGCGATGGTTCGGCCGGTCAGAGCTTTGGCGCCTTCCTGCCGCGCGGCATTACGCTTAACGTGTGCGGCGACGCCAACGACTACTTTGGCAAGGGCCTTTCGGGCGGCGAGGTGTCGGTGCGCCCCAACCCGCATGCGACCTATAAGTTCGACGAAAACATCATCGTGGGCAACGTTGCGTTCTTTGGCGCCACGAGCGGCCGTGGCTTCATCAACGGCCTGGCCGGCCAGCGCTTTGGCGTACGCAACTCCGGTGCCACCGTGGTGGTCGAGGGTTGCGGCAACCACGGTTGCGAGTACATGACGGGTGGCCTGGCGCTCATCCTGGGCGAGGTCGGGCAGAACTTCGCTGCCGGCATGACGGGTGGCGTGGCTTATGTCTTTGACCAGTACGGCACGCTCGATGCCCGCGTGAACCACGAGAGCGTTGAGCTCAAGGCCCCGACTGCCGGCGAGCTGGCGCAGATTCGCGAGCTCATCCAGGAGCACGTGGACGCGACGCAGAGCCCGCGCGGCATCAAGCTGCTCTACAGCTTTGAGACGATGAGCAAGCACTTTGTGAAGGTCATTCCGACCGAGTACGAGCGTGTGCTGGCGATTGTCGCTGCGAGCGAGGCTGCCGGCAAGACACATGCGCAGGCAGAGGAACTGGCGTTTGACATTGTGACCGGTCGCGCGAGCGCCGCGGATGTCGCTCGCTTCGATATTGCGGGCGGTGCTACGGGTGCTGCGTCCGCGGCCGCCAGCTCTGTTGCTTCGACCAAGAAGGAGGCGTAAGTGCCATGGGTAAGCCCGGTGCTTTTCTTGATATCGATCGCGTGACCCACGAGCTTCGCCCCGTGGAGGAGCGCAGCCGTGATTTCGATCCGCTGTACGTGGAGCTCGACGACGACGCACGTCGCGCCCAGGCGAGCCGCTGCATGATGTGCGGCGTGGCGTTTTGCCAGATGGGCGCGAGCTTTGGCAAGGCGCGTCCGAGCGGCTGCCCGCTGCACAACTTGATTCCCGAGTGGAACGAGCTGGTGTACCGCGGCCGCTGGGATGAGGCTGCCGAGCGCCTGTCGCTCACCTCGCCCATGCCTGAGTTCACGAGCCGCGTGTGCCCGGCACTGTGCGAGGCCGCGTGCAACCTGGGCTCGGTCGACGGCCAACCCACGACGATTCACGATAACGAGCGTGCGATCAGCGACCATGAGTGGGCCAACGGCGGCCTACGTCGCTTTGAGCCGGCAGGGGAGGACGCGCCCTCGGTCGCCGTGGTTGGTTCCGGCCCGGCTGGCCTGGTGGCAGCATGGGAGCTTGCGCGTCGCGGTGCCCGCGTGACGGTGTTTGAGCGCGACGACCGCCCCGGCGGCCTACTCATGTACGGCATTCCCAACATGAAGCTCGAGAAGTCTGTGGTCGAGCGTCGTGTGGCGCTCATGCGCGAGCTGGGTATTGTGTTCGAGCTGGGCGCCGACGTGAGCGATCCCAAGGTTACCGCCAGGCTCGACGACTTTGACGCCGCCGTGGTGGCTGCCGGCGCCCGTGCTCCGCGTGGACTTTCGGCTGCGAACATTGATGCCCCGGGCGTGGTGTATGCCGTGGACTACCTGACGGCTTCGACCGTCTCGGTGCTCGATGGCGGCAAGCCCGCGGTGAACGCGCGCGGCCTGGACGTCGTGGTCATTGGCGGTGGCGATACTGGAAACGACTGCGTGGGTACCGCCGTGCGTCAGGGCGCGCGCAGCGTGCGCCAGTTTGAGTTCTTGCCGGCTGCGCCCGATAAGCGCGCGGCAGGCAACCCCTGGCCGCAGTGGCCCAACGTGAAGAAGACCGACTACGGCCAGCAGGAGGCTATCGCTGCCATGGGCGGCGAGATGCGCGCTTGGGGCGTGGACACGCTCGAGGTGCTGCTGGACAAGAAGGGCGCGGCTGCGGGTCTGCGCGTGGTCGATCTGGATTGGTCGGCCGGCAAGCCCGAACGCATTGCGGGCTCCGAGCACGAGGTGCCGGCGCAGCTGGTGCTCATCGCCTGTGGCTTTACGGGTCCGGAACACAGCGTGTTCGAAGCTGTCGGCGTGCCCGTTGCCACGGCGGGCCGCCCGCTGCCCGTGATGGCTTCCGAGGGCTCGCACCTTGCGGCCCGCGTGGATGGTGTTGCTGCGGATGCCGCGCCGGTGTATGTGGCGGGTGATGCCCGCAACGGCAGCTCGCTCGTGGTGAACGCCATGGCCGATGCCCTGGCCTGCGCAGCCGAAGTCGCCGACGCGCTGGAACTGTAAAGTAGTCACGGAGATACTCAACAATCGAATCGGAAAGGGCTGTCCCTAACTGCCGGCACAAAAGGAACGTCCCTAAGTGCCGGCAGTTAGGGACGTTCCTTTTCTGTCGGCACTCGGGGACACTCCTTGCGGATTTGCGAGCAGTTTGCTCGTTTGTCGACGTACGGATGTTCATTTGTCGACTTCTCGGGCTGTGGTCACCTGTTGTTTCTGTGGTGGCTGCGGGCATCTGGCTCAAAAGGGCGGGTTGGCCGTCTATGTCTATCTGCGGTTTTGTTGCGGTGCGCATTTTCGATCAAGCTTTTCGTCAAGTGTTTGGTCAGTATCTGGTTTGCAGTCGGAGGCCTATTTTGCCCGCGCTGGTCGTGGCTGCCCACCTTCCTCGTAAGCTCAAATTGAGGTCCATCAGTTTGAGGAGGATGCCATGACTGACCACGCTTTTGACCGAGCAGAGCTAGCCGAAGCCGTCGGCAACGATATTGCCGACATGGCTCACTTTTGGATGCTGCGGAAGTTTCAATTCCTGGAGCCGGCGCGCGAACAGTTCGAGATCATTGTCGACCCGTGGCTCAGCTATTGCACTGAGCCTTCGCAAAACGAAATCATGGCCTACAACATGGCGTTTACCGATTGGCTGCTGTTTGAGCGCCCCTATCGCCATGGCAAAACGCTGCTCGAGCTGTATGTTGACGAGCCGCCGGCATCGCTTTCGCCTGCCTCGCTCAAGCGGCTCGAGCAGGTACGCGACACGCAGTATTTCTCGCGCTTTGGCATTTTGGACAAGAATCCTGCGTCCGGCATGGTCGTGCTGAAGGACACGCGCACCGATCATCGCTTTGATGTCTACGATCCGCATATCGTGCAGAAGGAGCACTGGAGTGACGGCGCGATTGCGGTGCGCCTCGCCTGCGTCGACGATGTCTGGCTTACGGCGGGACAGCTCTACCTGTATGACATCGCGCGGCTGAGCGATACGGCGGTCGATGGGCCGGGTGCGGTGCATCCGGAGGACCTGCAGGACGGCTTTGACACCTCGTGCATCAGCTTCTTCTTGCGTCTGGTCCGCGACATCATGGGCGCCCAGGGGCGGTACGTAAAGTCGCTCAACATCTACGAGCAGGAGTGGGGGTAGAGGATGGGCGGTTGTCGCCTGCCTCGCCTTCTGCCTTTATGTCTCGATCTGTAACGTTTGGGGACAAAAAACCGGTCTACCTGTTACGGATCGAGACGAATGCTTGGGCGCCGCTGGTTTGTCTCAATCTGTAACGTTTAGGGGTCTGGAGAACGTCTTACTGTTACGGATCGAGACGTTTGTCACCTGGCTGGGGGAATGTCTCAATCTGTAACATCTACAGTCCAAAAATCGGTCTTCTTGTTACAGATCAAGACGTTTGTCGGCGGAGGCAACGGTGACGATGGTCCATTTGTCCGATGTGGTGGTGATGGAAGTGCCTAATACCGTTTTCAAGCACAAGCATACGACTCGCAACACGTTGGCGCGGAATAGGATGCTCGCGCGACTCACGGAGGCGACCGAGCAAGGTGCGCTGCTCGCAACGCATGACAATGCCGAGCTCATGTGGCTACGGCGTCATGTGGGAACCGATGATATTGCGGAGCCCGAGCCGTATTTGTTCTGCTTTCAACATGATTGGGGTGTACTGACGCCGGCGGAGCGAGCGCTGCGTACCATCAAAGGGCTTGCAGAGTTTCATCCCGATTGGGCGTTTTGGGGTTATGACGCGGCACTTTTGTGGGGTCTGGAGGTGCCGAATGATCTGCTTGGGCCACGATATCTTGTTATGACAGGTTGCTCGGTGCCGCTGAGTGCAGGATGTCGGCTGTTGCGTCCGCAGGCGGCGGGCGCACTTGAACAAGTCGACGGCGTGCAGGCGACGTCGTTTTGGCGCACGGTGGAGGATTGCTTGCTGCGTGCGCCGTTCTCCTACGGGTTGGCGATTGCCGATTCTGCATTGAGGGCAAGGGGCGTATCGCGCGATGACCTGTGCGAGTGTCTCCGCTCCGATTGCGAGGGCAGGCGCGGGTATCGCAGGGCGCAAGTGATTGCGTCATATGCGGACGGCTTGTCCGAAAACGGCGGCGAGTCTCGCTTTCGGGCGTTCTTTATTGCATACGGTTTTCCGGTGCCAGAGTTGCAGGTGGAGTTTCGCGACCCGCTTGATCAGAGCCAAGTGTTTCGCGTCGACTATTTTTGGCGGCTCGAGGACGGGACATGTGTCATCGGCGAGCTCGACGGAAAGGGGAAGTACACCTTGCAGAACAGCGAGGGTCGGGAGTCGGTCGACCCATTCGTGGCAGAGCGTCAGCGGGAATCTCATCTGACAATGCTCGGGCATAAGGTGCTTCGGTTTACGTTTGATGAACTCAAAGACCCGGGGAAGCTGGTCGAGAAAATGAGGCTGGCGGGTATTCCTCGGCAGGTTGAATTGGCTGAGGAGTGGAGATGCCAGTGGTATGGGCGCTGAGAGGTTTTGTCTCGATCCGTAACGGTTAGAGGCTGTTTGAGCTCGTAATTGTTACAGATCGAGACAAACCGGCGAAACGTCGACCGAATGTCTTGATCTGTAACATCAAGGGGCCCAATAACCCTGTACTTGTTACAGATCGAGACATTTCCCTGGTGTCGCCGGGGTGGGACTGCAACGTATTCCGTCCCCCCACATCCCCTCTTCCTTCCGTTAACCGATGCGTCTGCGGCAATCCGGCGGGACTGGGCGATAATGGACAAATGTTCAAGTTAATCGTGAGGGAGGAGCTCGATATGGCGTCTGCTGATCGTCCCACGTTGTTTATCAATGCGACCGTTCTGGATGGTTCGGAGCATATGGAGCCGCAGCCCGATATGGCCGTGGCCGTCGAGCGTGGCATCATCACCTGGATGGGGCCGAGTGCTGTGGCGCAGGCGCCTGCAGGTGCCGAGGTCATCGACCTGGCAGGGGCGTTTCTCATGCCGGGTCTCATCAATATGCATGTGCATCTGTGCGGCTCGGGCAAACCGGTCTCGGCGGGCGATGCGGGCGCGCTGATGAAGAAGCTCGACAATCCCGTGGGACGTGCCATCGTCCGCCACATCCTCAAGGGCAGCGCCCAACAGCAGCTGGCAAGCGGCGTGACCACGGTGCGCGGCGCAGGCGACCCGCTGTTTGCCGACATCGCCGTGCGCAACGCCATCGACGCCGGCAAGTATCAGGGTCCGCGTCTGGTGGCACCGGGAACTGGCCTCACGGTGCCGGGTGGCCACGGCGCGGGCCTCTTTGCGCAGGTGGCCAACAGCCCTACCGAAGCGGCCGAGCAGGTGCGCGACCTGTATGCGCGCGGTGCCGATGTCATCAAACTGTTCGTGACGGGTGGCGTGTTCGATGCGACCGAGGTGGGCGAGCCGGGCGTGCTGCGCATGCCGGTCGATGTCGCCGCGGCGGCGTGCAAGGCGGCGCACGAGGTCGGTCTTCCGGTCATGGCCCATGTCGAGAGCACCGAAGGTGTGAAGGCCGCGCTTCAGGCCGGTGTCGACACAATCGAGCACGGCGCTCCGATGACCCCCGAGATCCTGGAGCTGTACCGCGGCGCCGCGGGAACACAGCTCGAGGGACGCGCGCCGAGCGTGACCTGCACGATTAGTCCGGCGCTGCCGTTTGTACTGCTCGATCCGGAAAAGACCCATTCGACCGACACGCAAAAGAAGAACGGCGACATCGTGTGTTCGGGCATTATCGAGAGCGCCCGTGCTGCACTGGAAGCTGGCGTTAAGGTGGGCCTGGGCACGGACTCGAGCTGCCCGTTCGTGACGCAGTACGACATGTGGCGCGAGGTGGCCTATTATGCCAAGTACGTGGGCGTGAGCAACGCGTTTGCGCTGCATACGGCCACGCAAGTCAATGCTGAGCTACTGGGCCTGGGCGACGAGACCGGCACGATTGAGTGCGGCAAGGCGGCCGACATTTTGGTGACGCGCGAGAACCCGCTCGATGACCTGTGCGCTCTGCGTGAGCCAATGCACGTGATGTGCCGCGGCAACCTGGTACGCAAACTCAAGGTGAAGCGTATTCCCGAGGTGGACGCCGAGCTCGACGCGATTATGGCCATGCCTGCCGAAGCGCTGGCCGAGGAGCTCGCCCGTGACGGCGTGGCATAGGTGTGACAAAGGGACGGCCCCTATGCCGCGTTCAAAAAAGCCGAGGTCTCAACACGAGGCCTCGGCTTTTATTTTTCCTATGGTGTAGCTGCTAGGAGCGCGTTTCCATCTTGGCGTGGCACTTGGGGCAGGTGACGCGGATCTTGCCCTTACCCTTGGGGACGGACAGCATCTGACCGCAGTTAGGGCACTTAAGGTAGGCCGTGGTCTTGCGGCCCTTCCACATCTTCTTGGCCGTTCGCTTGGCGCGCTCAAAGTCTTCCTTGCTGGTGCCGGCCGCGCGCGAGGCGTTGGCAGCCGCGGCGCCGCCACCTAAGCTGGCGACGAACTTGCCCAGGCCGGGGACGTTTGCGGTCGCCGTGACAAAGGCATCGTTCTCCTTGCGGCGCGCGTCGATGTTTTTGGACAGGCCGCGCAGCACGCCGAGCACGATCACGGCGATGGCGATCCAGCTGAGCCACTGAATACGGGCCATCGATCCGATCATCGCGATGATGATGCCGGCAAAACCCATTACGATGGTGAGTTCATCGGCGCCATTGCGACCCTTCATAAAGTCATTCATGCACATTGCCTTTCGTTCGATATGCTGCACGCCTTTATACCCGATTTAGAGCAAGGGGGACAGGTTAATCTGCACCAGTGTGGTGCAAGCATACCTGTCCCCAGAACACCAAGACGGTGCAAAGAAGATTGTTCCCAATGCCCCAATTACTTGGAGAGCTTGTCGACGACGCGTTCAATCTCGGCAAGCTTGGCGGCCTTGAGCTCCTCGTCGCCCGATTCGATTGCCGAAGTCACGCAGCCTTCGATATGCGCCTTGAGTACGTCGGCGTTGATGCGCGCGAGGAGCGCCTGTGTGGCCATGAGCTGCGTAGAAATATCGACGCAGTAGCGGTCCTCATCGACCATCCGCAGGATGCCGTCGATCTGACCGCGTGCCGTCTTGAGCATGCGGGTCACCGATTTATGGTCTGCCATCATGGCGGGTTCTCGTTTCTGATCGGGGTGCGCGTGGGTCGTTACGCGGCAGTTACGGACAGAGCATGGAATTTCTCGCCGGCGCCTTCGACGGCGGCAGCGAGCTGCTCGGCGGTCACGGTGTCGGCACACTCCACCTGTACGGTCTGAGTCTCGTGATCGGCGTCGGCGTCGGTCACGCCGACCACGTTGAGCAACGCCGTCTCGACGGTGGCGTCGCAGTGGCCGCACATAAGGCCGGAAGTCTTAATCGTGTAACGCATGGGTATTCCTCTCTGCTATGTCGGCTTTCCCAGGCACCCGACCTTGACCTTCAAGCCGTCGCTCGCGTACCAAAGTACGCGTCGCTCCTCTTTCAGGTCAATCTCGGGCACCTGGAAAACCCGTTCTAAATGGACTTAATGGTGAGCCTATTTTGCCACTTTAGGCTTAAAGGATTTCAGGCGCAGCGCATTGCTTACGACGCACACGCTCGATAAGCTCATGGCTGCAGCGCCAAACATCGGCGAGAGTTGCCAGCCGGTGAGCGGGAAGAACACGCCCGCGGCGAGCGGAATGCCGATACCGTTGTAGAACAGCGCCCAGAACAGGTCCTGCTTGATGTTGCGAATCGTGGCGCGCGAAAGCTCGATGGCCCGCGCAACATCCATGAGGTCGCTGCGCATGAGTACCACGTCGGCGCCCTCCTTGGCGATGTCGGCGCCGGTGCCAATGGCAAGTCCCACGTCGGCGCGCGCCAGGGCGGGGGAGTCATTGATGCCGTCGCCCACCATGGCGACCTTGCTGCCCGCATCCTGCAGTTCGTGCACGTGGCGTTCCTTGTCGGCGGGCAGGACGTCGGCGATAACCTGTTCGCTGCTCAGTCCCACGCGGCGGGCGATGGCCTCGGCCGTCACGCGGTTGTCGCCAGTGAGCATGCGCACATCGACGCCGAGCTTGCGGAGCGCGGCAATGGCCCCGGCGCTCGTCTCCTTGACCTCGTCAGCCACGGCAATGGTGCCGGCAAGCTCGCCGTTCTTGGCAAAGAACAGCGGCGTCTTGCCCTCGGCAGCGAACTGCTCGGCAAGGCCGGCGGGCACGGTGATACCCAGCTCGCTCATCAGACGAACGTTGCCGGCAGCGATGACGTTTTGTCCCTCGCGCGCCGTAACGCCTCGTCCAGGCACGGCGGCAAAGTCCTCGACCATGCGCGCGACAATTCCGCGCGCCTCGCACTCGGCCATAATTGCCTCGGCCAGCGGGTGCTCGCTCGAGCGCTCCAGCGCGGCGGCAAGCTTGAGCAGCGCCTTTTCGCTCATGGCGGGCGAGCCGTCAGCGCGCGTGGCCACCATGATATCGGTCACGGCCGGCTTGCCGCGGGTGACGGTGCCGGTCTTATCGAGCACCACGGTGCCCACGTTGCGCAGGTTCTCCAGCGCCTCGGCGCTCTTAAACAGAATGCCCATCTCGGCGCCCTTGCCGGTGCCCACCATAATGGCGACGGGCGTGGCCAGACCCAGTGCGCACGGACAGCTGATCACCAGCACGGCCACGGCGGAGGTGAGCGCCTCGTTGATGCTGCCGGTCAGTGCCATCCACGCCGCAAAGGTCACGGCCGAGATCACGAACACCACGGGCACGAATACGCCGGCGACCTTATCGGCCATGCGGGCGATGGGCGCCTTGGTGGCGTTGGCGTCCTCGACGAGCTGGATAATCTTGGCGAGCGATGTCTCGGCACCAACCCGCGTGGCGCGGAAGGTAAACGAACCGGTGCGGTTGACGGTGGCGGCGTTGACGGTGTCGCCGGCGGTCTTTTCCACGGGGATAGACTCGCCGGTGAGCGCGCTCTCGTCCACGGCCGAGCTGCCTTCGAGCACCACGCCATCGACGGGGATGGACTCGCCGGGGCGCACACGCAGCACCTGGCCGGGCAGAATGGCATCGACGTCGACGGTGGCCTCGATACCGTCCTCGGCCACGACGGTCGCGGTCTTGGGTGCTAAGTCGATGAGCGCCTCGATAGCGCCGCCGGTTTTGGACTTGCTGCGCGTCTCGAGGTATTTGCCCACGGTGACGAGCGACAGGATGGTGCCGGCGCTCTCAAAATATAGGTTGTCCATGCTCGTCATCATGGCCTCGTGCACCTGACCTGCGGCTAGCTGGTCGGCCATGATGAACATGGCGTAGAGCGACCAGGCGATGGACGCGGTGGCGCCCACGGCGATGAGGGCGTCCATGATAGGCGCGCCGTGCGCGAGCGATTTAAACCCATTGATAAAGTACGCGTCGTTGACATAGACGATGGGGATGAGCAGGACGAGCTCGGTGAGGGCGAGCGTCATGCTGTGGGCATGGTCGGTGAAGACGCCGGGCAGTGGCCAACCGAGCATGTGCCCCATGCCTATGTAGAACAGCGGGATGAGGAAGATGATCGAGACGATGAGGCGGGTGCGCATGGCAGAGGCGGCGGCCTCCAACTTTTTGGTCGGCGACTCCATATGCGCGGCGCCGGACCTGGCTTGCGCACTTCCGCTTTGGACAGCGTCGGTGCCCGTGCTGA
>CABPDL010000009.1:0-55574 GCA_902406375.1 uncultured Collinsella sp. | reverse complement strand
TGAGCAGCGGCGCCCGCGGCATCGCCGGCGCCCGCAACGCCCTCCCCTGCAGCAGCCGCAGCCGCGGCGGCCTTCTCGGCAGCGGCCTTGCGCGCCTTGGCCTCGGCAGCCGCGCGGACCTTCATGGCCTTCTCGCGCGCGGCCTTCACCTCGGGCGTGATAACGCTCATGGGCTCGGCAGTCGAAACCTGGTAGAAAAAGCCCTTAAAGTCGATCTGCATATCGGTAATGGCAAGACCAAACAGGTCGTGGGCCTCATTTTCAAACGGGAACACCGCGGGGTAATACGAGCTGATGGACGGAATCTCCTGGTACTGGTCGATGCCCTCAACCACCAGATTCTCGATCGCATAGCTGCCATCCTGCGCAATATGTTCCTGAGCAGCGCGAACGTTGATAAACGTATAGACCAAGCGATACGAGCCGTCGTCGACGTTGCGCTCGGCGTGCATTTGCACAAAGCGCGCACCGACGCCCTTAAGCGCCTGGACATGCGACAAGAGCTCGTCGATCCCGACGGTGGTATAGATAGCCTTTTGCATTACTCGGCCTCCTTTGCAGCGGCGGGCGCGGCGGACCTGGTGGACGCGTTGGCCTCGACGCCGTCACCGGCACCGTCAGCCCCGGCCCCCGCAGCCACAAACCCGTCCTCGCCCAGCTCAACGCCGCCATCCCAGGTAGCGGCACCACCCACGGTGAGCGGGTCGCCGCCGGCGCGCATCACGGCCTCCTTCTGGTCCAGGATGCCGCACGCCTCCATGATGGCATCGATCACGGTCTCGGGGCGAATGGCGCACCCGGGCGCGTACACGTCCACGGGAATCGCGCGGTCCACGCCGCCGATCACGTTATAGGCATCGCGGAACACGCCGCCCGAGCACGCGCAGATGCCGCACGCCACCACGCACTTGGGCTCGAGCATCTGGTTGTAGATCTGGCGCACGACGGGCAGGTTCTGGGCATTGACCGAGCCCGTCACCAAAAAGATGTCCGCATGTTTGGGGTTGCCGGTGTTGACCACGCCAAAGCGCTCCGCATCGAACAGCGGCGTGAGCGAGGCCAGCACCTCGATATCGCATCCGTTGCAGCTCGAGCCGTCGTAATGAATAACCCACGGCGAGCGCGACATTTTATGATCCATGGATGCCGCCTCCTAAATAAACACGTCGACGAGGATGGGCATAAGGTTGAGCAGGCCAAACACCAGCGCCACGCCCCAGCCGAGCTTAAAGCAGCTGCGCCAGGTGCTGCGGGCGAAGGTGTTGTCGATCAGTACCTCGACAAAATACGTCGCGACCATCACGACCAGGGCGACCACCCAGCTCACCGGGTTGTCCCAGACAAAGAACATGCCCACCCACATCAAAAACAGCACGGTCTCGCACCAGTGCATAAGGGTCATCTTGGCCAGCGTGCTGCCGCTCATCTCGGTGGCGACGCCCTGGACAATCTCCTGATGCGCGTGATGCGAGTACGAAAGGTCAAACGGCGACTTACGCAGCTTGATGGTGAGCACCGCGAGCAGCGCAAGGAAAATGGGCGCGCTGTACACGATGATGGGCGCCGACTGCCCCGTCACGGCGATGGAATCAAAGCTGTCGGTGGCAAGGTAGAGGCCCACGCTCATCAGCAGAACGGCGGGCTCGTAACTCATGACCTGCAGCAACTCACGATCGGCACCAACCTGGGCAAACGGGCTTTGCGTCGAGGCGGACGCCAGCACCACAAAGATCGCGGCGAGCGTAACCATAAAAGCGCACAGCAGCGTGTTGGAACCCGACACAAAGATGCCGCCGCCTACCACGGTAAAGATGAGCGCACATGCCATATAGGTATCGTCCATGGTGTTTACGCTGGCAGGGGCCTTGCGCAGCAGTTTGGCAACGTCGTAGAAGGGCTGCAGCAGGCGCGGGCCCACACGGCCCTGCATGCGGGCCGAAAGCTTGCGGTCAAGGCCGTCGATCAGGCCACCCACAAGCGGCGCAATCAAGGCAAACGCCACGGTACCAATAAATATGCCCACGACACCCGAACCTTCAAAATACTTACCGCGCAGCACCGAGGGCGCACTCATGGCAAGTCTCTCGGGCCCAATCCACGCGCAACACAGCAGCGCAAACAAGATAATGCTGCAGCACACGACGCTACCCGCGGGGCCAATACGCTTCTCGCCAAGGGCGTCCTCCGAGTACCAATTGCGCTTTTCGGCCTTCACCTCGTGTCCCATCGAGCCGCGGAAATGGCGGTAATTGTCGGTTCCCACGCCCGAAAGATATACGTTTACGTGCGGTTTGTTGCTCACGCGGAATGAAGTCAGCAGCACCACGGCGATAAACGCCACGATAACCACCATCAGATACATGGAGTCCTTGCCAATAACGTACGGCACGCGGCCAAACACCATGGCCAAGTAAGGCGACACCAGACCGCTCGAGATAACCGGAAACGCCACGCAGCACAGAATCAGCAGCGCGGCGATGGTGTTGAGCGCCATCCATTCGGTCTTATGGACATTGACCTCAACGTTTTGAGCCGTGGGGTCGACGCCCGAAAGCTTGGCAAGCCACTTGCCCCAGAAGAAGAACGTCGCGGCCGAGCCAAAGGCAAGCACCATGATCATGAGCACGTTGCCGGTCTGGGCAAACGCCACCAGGGCGCCCCACTTGGACACGAGCATGCCAAACGGGGCCACGAACATGCCCATAATGCCCAGCATCATCAGGCGCGTCAGGTGCGGCATGCGGCTGAACATGCCGTCCATGTCCTCGATATTGCGGCTGCCGATATGATGCTCGGCCGTGCCCACGCACAGGAACAGCAGCGACTTTGCCACCGTATGGAACAGGATCAGGAAGATCGCGGCCCACACGGCCTCGGGCGCGCCGACACCCAAGCAAGCACTGATGAGGCCCAAGTTGGAAATGGTGGAGTACGCGAGGACGCGTTTGGCGTTGCTCTGCGAGATGGCCATGAGGGCAGCGAGCAAAAACGTGATGGCACCCACGCTCGTGACCATAAAGCCGGTCACGGGATAGATGGCATAGAGCGGGCTGAGCTTGACCATCAGGAACACGCCGGCTTTGACCATAGTTGACGAGTGCAGCAGGGCACTCGTGGGCGTGGGGGCAACCATGGCACCCAATAGCCAAGTGTGGAACGGCATCTGTGCGGCCTTGGTGAGCGCGGCAAGCGACAGCAACAGGACCGGCATCACCAGCAGCGCGGATTGCGCGGTTCCGGCGCTGGAAAGCTCGATCATGCCCGAGATGGTCAGCGGCATGCCGTTAACGTGCAGGTACATGAGTCCGGCCAAAAACGCGATGCCGCCCAGCATGTTGAGGATGATCTGGGTGAAAGCGTTTTTTATGGCCTCGAGCGTGCGCGTGTAGCCAATCATGAGGAACGAGCACACGGTGGTGATTTCCCAGCCACAGAACAGCCACTCAAGGTTGTCGCTTGTCACGATGACGAACATGGCCGAGAGGAACAGGAACATAAGCGCCAGGAACTGCGGGCGTCGGTCGGGCGCCGCCTGCCCGCGCAGCGCTGCCTCGTGCTCGTCGTGGGCCTGGAAGTCCTTCATGTAGCCCAGGGCGTACACGCAGATAAGGCTGCCGACAATGCCGACGGCAAGCACCATGATCACACTCATGTAATCCAGGTAGAGCGGCGTGGCGGTGACAACCTCGGCCGCGGGCAGCGTCATGGCAGCGAAGGCAACCGAACCCACCAGCTGCACCACGCCGAGCACCGTGGTGAGCGTGCTCTTATATTTACGCGCGTTGTACAGGATGACGGCGCACAGGATCACGTCGATGACGGAGCTGATGATCGAGAGCACATGCGAGGTGCCGGGGGCAACCTCGAAGCTCTGCGGGCCCGTGCCAAAAAACATGACGGCGACTACAACCGTCACCGCCATAATGATGCCAGAGCCTACAAGCCCTACCGCATCGCGGGCGCGGTCACCGCGCGCGAGCAGCATGCCCAGCGCCGGTACCAGCGGAAACAGGGTAAGGAAATACAGTAGCGTCATACCATCACTCCCCCATGCAAAAACGCTGCAATTGTTTAACGTTATAGCTCAGTTGAGGAGTAGCGGCGGCGGGTTTTCGGTCAACTGGGGAGTTTTAGGCGTACGGGGTAACGAGTCTGTCCGCTTTGGAGCAGAGAGGCGACGCTCCCCCTATCGCGGCGGCGGGCGCACGGGCCACTGCGCGCGGTTTATTAACCACTTTGGAGGATGTTCCAGTAGGCTCACGACGGTCCAAAAAGTTGGCGCGGCAAGAAAAATGCGCCCCTGTGGGCGCACCATCCCGTTCGCTATTCCGCCTTTTTAACGCGCGGCTTGCGACCGCGCGGCTTATCAACCAGCGCGGACTCACCGCTCTCGCGATACTGGCGGCACCAAGCCTTGACCGAAGACTCGCTGGGAATCTTGTGCTTGATCATGGCCTCGCGAACCGTTAAGCCGTTTTCCAAGCGGTCCTTGACCACGGCGAGCTTAACTTCGTACGAATAGGTGTGATGATGCGAACCGGCGTTGAGAACGGCGTCGGCACCGCCTACGGCATACGCGCGGGCCCACTGACGAGCCGTGGCCTGGGGAATGCCAAGCTCCGCGGCGAGGGCGCGATGACCGACCCCCTCTTGGAGGATCTCGACGGCGCGCTGCCTAACCTCGGGCGCATGCGTGCGAGTCCTAGTTGCTTCCGACATACCTGCCACTTCTTAGCCTTAACCGTTAATCTGCTTTCTTACGTGCAAGTTAGATAGTAGCATTTTACTGTTTGCTCAAAGCAGTTAATTAAAATAGACGCGGCGTTATCTGGGCATTTGGCACCAATTTACGACATTTCTTTATCGATTATTTACGCTGGTAGCTGACTCGCAGCCAATCGTCATTCGCCTGTCAACAAAATTGACACCTCTTTATGTCCTTTGGCATAGAGGATATAGTTATTAACCCCTCCCCCAATAATTTTGAGTAATCGGCAAGGCAGTAGACGTCCTTACTCCTCATGATTACCGCGCATTGCCATCCACCGAAGCAAAACAAAAAGGGCGGGGCCTGCTGCGCTTGCAGGCCCCGCACCGGTTGACACCCGACGGGACACAGCCGGGCGAGGCGGATCCGTGCTACCGCCCCGCCTGGCCGCGATGTTCAACTACAGCTCGTTGGCCGCGTGATACGCCGTGCGAATGGCGCTCGCAATGTCGGCGGTGCGCTCGCCCGAGCAGTCGCCCACGCAGGTCACGGGCACCGTCACGCCATCCAGGTCAAACGCGTTGGCCTTGGAGCCCACGGCCATCACCACGTAATCGCAGGCGATCTTCACCTGCTCCTCGGGGCCGTCCTCGGTGGTGTGCACGGCCTCCACGCCCTCGTCGGTAACGGCGGTCAGGCGGGTCTTAACGTGCTGTTCCACGTTGTGGGCGGCGAAGTCGCTCATGATCAGCGGCAGAATGGTCTCGGACTCGCCCGCGGCAATCTTGTCGAGCATCTCGACGATCGCCACCTCGCAGCCGTGCTGCAGCAGGTACTCGGCAGTCTCGGTGCCCACCAGGCCACCGCCAATGACGGCGACGCGCCCGCTGAGCTCCACCTTGCCGGCCAGCACGTCCCAGCTCGAGACGACCTTGTCCGAGTCGGCACCCGGAACGGGGATGACCACGTCGTGTGCGCCCACGGCCACAATCGCGGCGTCGGCGGCGTTGAGATCCTCGGCCGTAGCGGCATGGTTGAGCTCGACCTTCACGCCCAGGCCGGGCAGAATCTTCTCGTAGTACTCGACCGAGCGCATGATCTCGTCCTTGCGCGGAGGCGCGGCTGCCAGCACAATCTGGCCGCCCAAGTGATCGCTCGCCTCATAGACGGTCACGTCGTAGCCGCGCTTGGCCGCCACGCGCGCGGCCTCCAAGCCGGCAATACCGCCGCCCACCACGGCGACCTTCTTGTCGCCCTCGCCCGGCTTGATGGCGATGGTCGCCTCGTCGCCGTTCTCGGCATTGAGCACGCACGAGATGTACTGGCGGTTTTGGATCGCATCGACGCAACCCTTGTTGCAGTTGAGGCACTCGCGGATGGGCTCACCCGTGGCGGCCTTGAGCGCAATGTCGGGGTCGCACATGAGCGAGCGGCCGTACGCGACGATGTCGGCCGAACCGTCTTCCAGGATCTTCTCGCCCGCCTCGACCGAGACAACGCGGCCGACGGTTGCCACCGGCACGGAGACCAGGGCCTTGACGCGCTCGGCCACGGGCAGCGTCCAGTTGTAGGGCATGGCGCCCATGGGCGGAATGGTGTCGCCCATGTTGCCGGTGTGGTTTGCCTGCGCCACCTGAATCATGTCGATGCCGGCGCCCTCGAGCAGCTTGGCGAACTCGCAGGCCTCATCGGGCAGCAGACCGCCCTTGCCGCGCGGCGTGCCGTCGGGGTTCTCCATGATCACGGGGAGCTTGTACTCCACCATCAACTGCGGCGCGGCTTCCTTAATGGCAGCGACGACCTCCAGCGCATAGCGGACGCGGTTCTCGAACGAGCCGCCGTACTCATCGGTGCGCTGGTTGAGGATGGCAGAGCACAGCGAGCCCACCAGACGGTCGCCGTGGACCTCGATGGCATCGATCCCGGCCTGCTGCGCGCGGGCGGCCGAGGCGGCGATAGCCTCCTTGATCTGGGTGAGCTGCTCTACGCTCGCCTCGTTCACAAAGTGCTGCATGTCGTGGTGCAGCTTGGCATAGGCCTGCTTGCGGATCTCGTTGGACTCGGCCATCTTGGCGGCAAAGGTCTCCTCGTCGCCGGCGGCCTTGGCCTCCTGCGCGGCCTTGGCGGCGGCCATGGAACCCATGACCATGCGGCCGACGCCGGGGACGTCGTACTCGGGGTGGAACAGCTGCAGCGCGACCTTGGCGCCGTGCTTGTGAACGGCGTCGGCCAGCGCCTTAAACGTGGGGATCTGGGCGTCGGTCGCTAACTTGGGCGTGGGGCTTGCGGTCATAACAGGAGCAACGTCGCCGATGACGATGTAGCTCACGCCGCCACGGGCCAGGCGCTCGTAAAAAGCCAGGCTGCGCTCGCCAATGGAACCGTCGCGCTCCTCGTAGCCGGTGGTCAGCGGCGGGAACATAATGCGGTTTTTAAGCTCAAGGGGGCCAACCGTAATGGGCTGGAGCAGTTTGGATGCGGGTGCGGTCATGGACATTCCTCTCTTGTAGGCGCGGCGGCGATGTTGCCGCGTAGTTGTTTAGAGGATATGGCATGGGAGCACAGTGGCGCAACGGAAATCGGCAGACAGCAGGTAGCGGCAGGTGGATGGGGCGGGGCCGGCTGCCGGTTTGTCTCAATCTGTAACAGTAAGACCCTATTTTGCCGAGCAACTGTTACAGATCGAGACAAACCGAAACCGTCCCGGCGGAAAATCTCAATCTGTAACATCTACAGGCCAAAAACGACCCTAGATGTTACAGATCGAGACATTCCTCTCGACCCATCCCTAACAATCTAGATCTGTAACATCTGGACCCACTTTTGACCCCTACCTGTTACAGATTGAGACAAACCAATCCCGTCTGCCGAAAGATCTAGATCTGTAACAGTTACTCGGCAAAATGGGCCCCAGATGTTACAAATCGAGACAAACGGGACCCGCCTGCAAGAAAATCTCAATCTGTAACAACAACTCGGCAAAATCCGTCCCTCGTGTTACAGATTTAGACAAACGGAGACCGTCCTGCCGAAAGATCTCAATCTGTAACACCTAGCCGCCCAAATCGGGTCCACCTGTTACAGATCGAGATTATGTTTGAGAGGCTGGAAATTGGACTGAGAAAACAGTCCCGGAATAACAAAAAAGCTCGCCGGCTAGGCCGACGAGCTGCAAGTTCTTGGTCGCGGGGGCAGGATTTGAACCTACGACCTCCGGGTTATGAGCCCGGCGAGCTACCAGACTGCTCCACCCCGCAATGTCTGGGCGCCTCATGTGCGCAAGAAAGAATATTACGCGGGGGTTCGGTAAACGGCAAGAAAAATCTCGTAGAGCATAATTCCTTCATATTTAAACCCCTCAGTCCATATCACCGTAAACGAATCGCAGCCGAGCGCCGTCGACGGCGCGTATACAATGGTGCGCGTCCTTTTATGCCAACACTGGGAGTAGACATGCTGCTCGCTATCGATATGGGAAACACGCAGACGGCCATGGGCCTGTTTGACGGAGACGAGCTGGTGCAGTCGTGGCGCATGCCCACCGACCGCTCCTATACCGCCGACGAGATCCATGTGCGCCTGATGGGCTTCTTTAAGATGTACGACCTCTCGCTCGACGCGGTCGACGCAATCGCCTTTGCGGGCGTGGTGCCGCAACTCTCGCGCGAGTGGCACGCCGTGGCCGACCGCATTGCCGCGGACGCCATCGTCATCGGGCCGCAGACGGCCGCCGTGACCAGGCTGCGCGCTGCGCGTCCCCAGGCCGTGGGCGCCGACCGTGTCGCCAACGCCGTTGCGGCCGAGACCTTCTACGGCGCGCCGGCGATCGTGGTGGACTTTGGCACCGCGACCAATATCGACGTCATTGATGAGGACGGCTATTACATTGGCGGAGCGATCGCGCCGGGCATCCGCATCTCCATGGACGCACTTGCCGCCCGTGCCGCCAAGCTCGCCAGCGTGCCGCTCGAGGCGCCCGAGCACGCCATCGGCCGCGACACCGAGGAATGCATCAAGGTCGGCGCCGTGATGGGCGCCGCCTCCATGGCCGAAGGCCTGGTCGCTCGCATGAAGCGCGAGCTGGGCCGCGAGGACGCCACCGTTATCGCCACAGGCGGTCTCGCCGGCATCGTCGCCGATTCGACCGATGCCTTCGACGTGGTCGACGGACAACTCACCATCAAGGGTATCTGCGAAATCTACCACCGCATGCAGGAGCTGGGGTAAGACAGGGGCTTAAGTCGAGCGCGAGCGCGAGCGGCGAACTAGGCAACACATCGGCCCTATTCCTCAAAATCGAAAATTTTTCAGTTTTGGGGAATAGGACGCTGGTAACCCATTCCCCAAACAAGCGAGGCCCTCCCCGGCACAGCCGAGGAGAGCTTCGTTGTCATCGTTATCTTTGGGCGCGGGCGCCTCGCGTTACAGCCCGCGAATCCGTACGGCCTCGGGCGGAAACTCCTGCTCGCCGGCATCGGTCTTGATGGTCGCGCGGCCCCAGATGTCCAGACCCGCGAACACACCGACCGCGAGCGGCAGGCCGTTGGGCGACACCGCCGCAACTTGGCGGCCCAGCAGCGGCACCATATCGAAATACTCGCCCAGCACGGGAGCCAGCGGACCGGCAGCGCCCTGCGGCGTGTTGGCAACAACCGCCCAGGCGTCCACGCGGGTCAGCACGGCGGCGGACAGCGCCTCGACCAGCGCTTCGTCAGCCACATCTACACCGAGCTCGCTCAACGCCGAACGCTCAATATCCACCGTCACGGCACCGAACATGCCCGCAGCACCGGCACCGCCGTTGACGGCGACGCGCGCGAACGACGTCTCGAACGCGGGCGCGCCGCACACGATATCGCTCGGCCACTGGATACCCACTTTACCGGCAAGGCCCAACCCCGGCGTCGAAGCCGTGCCCACGAGCGCGTCCATCATGCCCATCGCGGCCACAAACGGCAGGCCGTGGAAGGCGTGCATATTCACATCGGGGCGCACGACCAGCGAAAACGTCAGCGACGCCTCGCCCGCGCTCCACGCGCACCAGCCCGCGGACGCACCCTCGCGACCCGCGTCGCGCGCGGCGTTAAGCTCGGTGCCAACGGCCACAGCATTCATCTCAATCATCTACATACGCCCCAATTCGCCCACGATATGGCCCACGCGGTCCTCGGGCTCCTTGACCTCGACGCCGTTGTAGCGGAAGAACCGCGCCGGGTCGTGCATCAGGTCCTCGAGCGGCACCAGCACAAAGTCGCGCTCGCCAATGAGCGGATGCGGCAGGCGCAGCTTTTTGCCGCCGTGGGTCTCGCCGTCCATCCACAGCAGGTCCAGGTCGATGGTGCGCGGGCCGTTGGCCTTGGCCTTTTTGGAGCGGTCGCGACCCAGCTCGGCCTCGATCTTCATAAGCTCGTCGAGCAGCACCAACGGCGCCAACTCGGTCTTGATCTCGATGACGGCGTTGGCAAACGCGTCCTGGCGCATCTCGTAGGCCGGCTCGCTCTCGTAGATCTTGGAGGAGTTGGACACGCAGGTGAGTGGAATCTCGGCGATCATGTCGCGTGCGGCGCGGATGTTGTCACAGCGATGCCCCAGGTTGGAGCCCACGGCCACAAACGCGCGGCGCGGCTGCGGCTTGGCAACCGCCCAGTAGCCGTTCAGGAACTGCGCAAAACCCGCGGCGTCGTGCACGCGCACGATGTTGGCACCGGCCTGGATGGCGCCCAGGCACACGCCAAACGTAGCGGCATCGCGCTCGGCGGCCTCGGTCACGCCCGAGACGGCGCCCACAAAGCGCTTGCGCGATACGGCGCACATGAGCGGATAGCCCAGTGACGCCATCTTGGCAGTCTCGCGCTGGATGACGATGTCCTCGTTAGCCGACTTACCAAAGCCCGGGCCAGGATCGATGCAGATGCGGTCGCGCGACACGCCGGCGTGGATGAGCGCGCGGGCCTGGTCGGACAGAAAGCCCATGACGCGGCGCATGATGGGCGCCGAATCGGGCAGGGTGAAGCGGCGGAGCTGCGAGGTGGGCACGTAGGCTTCCTCGCGGCGGGCGCTGCGGCGCATCATGGCGGCCAGGCGGTCATTGGACTCCGATGCGGCCTCGGTGGCCTCGGGCGCGGGCGCGACGGTCTCGGCGGCAGCAGCCTGCTCGGCGGCCGGCGTCTCCTGCTCGCTTGCAGGCTCGGTCGCGGGCTCCGGATCGCCAAACGGCAACGAGGGCTGCACCACGCCGCCCGGAAGCTTGGCCTCCGGCTTAGGCTCGCCCAGCAACTTGCCGCGACGGCGGCGAGCCGGCTTCTCAGCCTCACGCGCGGCCTCGGCAGCCGCCTCGCGCGCCTTCTCGGCAACAAACGCCGCAGCCGAGGTATCGAGCTGCACCGTTGCGTGCGTGCGTGTAGGCGCGGCGACCTCGCCGGCATGCATCACGATGACGCCGCAGGTGCTCGTCTTAACAAACTCGACCATCTTGGGGTCGGTGAAGCCCGTCACGTCGTTGACGATCGAGGCGCCGCAGCGCACGGCCGCCTTGGCAACCGCCACGTGGCGCGTGTCGATCGAGACGATGGCGCCCTCTTTGGCCAGCGCGCGCACCACGGGCAGCACGCGGCGAGCCTCCTCGTCGGGATTAACCGGGGTAAAGCCGGGGCGCGTGGACTCACCGCCCACGTCGATGATGTCGGCGCCGGCGTCAAGCATCGCCAGGCCGTACTCGATGGCGGCATCCGGGTCGAAGTGCTCTCCGCCGTCGCTAAACGAATCGGGCGTCACGTTGAGGACGCCCATGATGCGCGGACGGTCAAAGCTGAGCTCATACTTTCCGCACCGCCATGTCTTGCTGTCGTTCGCCATGAACATCCTCCTAAAATGCCCACGCCGCCGAGCTTGGGGAGCTGGCGGCGGGGTCGCTTTGCACTCAGTCTTTCTATTGTATCCGCGCACACGGGCTAGAACGCAAACGCGGCCGCGATGTCGCAAGAAATCAGCAGGTCGGCATTTGCATCCTGATCGGTAGGCGCCAAATTGCAAATGGCCAGCGTATCGCCAGTAAAGTAACGCGTAAGGCCTGCCGCCGGATACACCACGAGCGAGGTCCCACCCACAATGAGGGCATCGGCCGCGGCAATGGCGGCAACGGCACCGGTCAACACATGCTCGTCGAGCGGCTCTTCGTAGAGCACCACATCGGGCTTGATGCGACCACCGCACGCGGGGCACACGGGCACGCCCGCGGCGTCCTCGTGCTCGCGCGAGCAAATCCACTCGGCGCTATAGACCGCGCCGCACGACTGGCAAATGTTGCGATGGACCGATCCGTGCAGCTCGAACACGCGCTGCGAGCCCGCCATCTGATGCAAGCCGTCGATGTTTTGCGTCACCACGGCATCAAGCTTGCCGGCGCGCTCCAGCTCGGCCAGCTTGGTGTGACAGCGGTTGGGCTTAGCGTTAAGCGCGATCATCTTGGTGCGGTAAAAGTCGAAGAACTCGGCCGGATGTGTCTCATAAAAGCTATGCGAGAGCATAGTCTCGGGCGGGTAGGCAAACTGCTGGTGATACAGGCCGTCCACGCTGCGGAAATCGGGGATGCCACTTGCCGTGGAAACACCAGCGCCGCCAAAGAAGACCACGCGCTTGTGGGTGTCAAACAGATCCGCCAGCGCGGCGGACGCCTGCCTGGGGTCCGATATTGCCTGCGTCATATGAGCCCTCCGTCCTTGTTGATCGGGCGGCGTCGGGCGATGTCCCAGCATGCGACCTTTAAGTCAGCATGCGCGGAGCCCACCCCGCCCCTGTTGCGCTAATCTTAAGCCTGCCAACCCCGTCGAAAGGACACCATGCCTCAGACTTACACTTTCGCCTCGTGGAACGTCAACGGCCTGCGCGCCGTGCTCAAAAAGGACCCGAGCTTTATCCAGATCGCGCAAGAACTCGACGTCGATATCCTGGCGCTGCAAGAGACCAAGTTGCAAGAAGGCCAGGTCGATATTGACCTGCCCGGCTATCACCAAACCTGGAGCTACGCCGAGCGTAAAGGCTATTCGGGCACTGCGGTCTTTAGCCGCCAGGAACCGCTGCGCGTGCTGCACGCCGACGCACTGCTACCCTACGCCGGCGAGAACGAGGCGGCCGTACTCGTCGCCCAAGCCGCAACCGAGGGCCGCGTCTGCGCGCTGGAGTTCGACAAGTTCTGGTTTGTGGATGTCTACACTCCCAACGCGCAAAACGAACTCGCCCGCATCGACGTGCGCATGGCCTGGGACGATGCTTACCGCGGCTTTTTGAACGCGCTCGAGCGCGAGACCGGCAAACCCGTCGTGACCTGCGGCGACTTTAACGTGGCGCACGAGGAGATCGACCTTAAGAACCCCAAGTCCAACCGCGGCAACGCCGGCTTTTCGGACGAGGAGCGCGGCAAGTTTACCGAGCTGCTCAACGCCGGCTTTACCGATACCTGGCGCGCGGCAAACCCCGACGTCGAGGGCGTCTACAGCTGGTGGAGCTATCGCTTTAATGCCCGCAAGAACAACGCCGGCTGGCGCATCGACTACTTCCTGGTAAGCGACGCAATCGCCGACAACGTACGCGACACCGGCATCCGCGGCGACATCTTCGGCAGCGACCACTGCCCCGTCACCCTTACGTTGGAGCTCTAGCTCCAGCTGCCCCCGGAGACGAAGGAAAACGGATCATTTTGGGCCTCGTGAGGGTGTCCGCGTGACCCATCCGCCACGAAACACGCCCATCTACTACGTTTAAGCCACCACCCTCAACCACAGCGAACAACGCAAAAAGAAAACCGCAGGTAGAAAGCCTGCGGTTTTTCATAAAACGCGGTCATGGTCGGGAGTATCAAGCTAAACGTAGTAGATGGGCCAGTTTCGTGGCAAGCGCCGTCAACTGATTCCCTGGGGACATCTGGGGACGGAAGAAAATGGATCAATTTGGCTCTCTGAGGGCCACGATGCCCGTCATATCAGCCGGCCATTCCAAAACTATGCCGGTTTACGGGGCTGAATCGCGAACCCCCAACCATACGCAATTCCGAGATAATAAAACCGCAGGTGAACGGCTTACTCTATTTCGAAAAAAGCCGGCATGGTCTGCCTGCGCCAATCTAGCCCCGTAAACCGGCATAGTTTTGAAATGACACTTCGGCAGTATTGATTCCCGCCCCGACGCAACCAGCCCTACAGCCTGTATTTCACGACGACACGGTTAATGCGACGGCACCAAGGCTTGTACAAGGCGGCCAAAAACACGCAGGTCGCAAGGCCGTGCGTAATATCGAACGGCACTGCCGTGGCAAGACGCGCCACGGCACCCGCCCAAGTAAGCGGCTGTACAAAACCAATGATGTCATATGCGTTGATCACGACGCCATAGAGCAGGCCCGACGCAAAGCCGTACGCCAGCAGTGCTGGCATGCGCACGGTGCCGTCGACGCGGTCGAACGCACCCGCATACGCTAGCGCGCCGCCAACATAGCCAACCAGCCCCCAGGCATACATCTGCCACGGCGTCCACATGCCCTGTCCAAAAAAGAAATTACTGGTCAGTGCCGCCAGCGCTCCAACCATAAAGCCGTTGCGGCGTCCGAGCGTCGCCCCTGCGATGATGGCGATGGCGCTCACCGGTTTAAAGTCGGGAATGGGGCCAAACAAGATGCGCCCCGCCGCGGCCAACGCCGCCAGAACCAGCGTTGGCATAATCTGGCGCAGGCCCGGTCGCGACGCCTCGTAGCCTGCAAAGAACAGCGCAAGCACCAGCGCCACCACGACAAGCATGGCGAGCGCCGCCTGCTCAACGCCCGCCAGCAACGCCGCAGCCATCACGGCTGGCACCGCCAGCAGCAGCGGGATTTCCATATGTTGCAAGACGCGCGACAACGGCAGCCCCCATCAAACGAATGTCCGTTTATGGTAGCACGGGCAAAATGAGGCCGACCAATCCCCGGCCGGCCTTGGCTGCCAGTCGATCAGGCTTTCGCCACGCGACCGGTCTTGGCGCTATTCGCCCGTAACTTTAGCGGCAATGGCCGCGACAAAGGGATCAAACAGCAAGCCGCCCACAACGACAAAGGCCCATCCGCCCACCACGAGGCGAACCCAACGCGAGAAAAACGGCACACCGTCGATAACGCCAACGCCTGACTGAAACGCGACTTCAAATAGCCCGATAATGCAGAAGAGCAGAGTAGCGCCCACAACGGTTCCGCAAATCCGTGCGCCCGGAGTGTTCCGATCAAAACCAAAAAACTCAACGCACGTCTCAATTGCTTTGCCAAAGAGCGGCAAAAAGCCCACGAACTGTGCAATACCGATGGCCAGAATAAGCTGCCCCCAGAAACCAGTAAGTCCCTGAAAATCTAAGCCAGGCTTTCCCTCAACAATCGGCAGAAATGAACACATGAATAGAGGATTAACGATGCCGTTGAGAATGGTCACAGCGGTACTCTTTTTTAGTGTCAAGTAGACCAACTCCTTTTGCCCTTGTCGGCCAGGCCCAAAGGGCGAAAACAGGTGTTACATAAGTGAATCGGGAGACGGCAGGAATGGAGACGCCAGCGCCGTCGCGCCAAACAAAACAGCGCACCCAAATAGAAGCGTTTCATAGCTCTCGCCAATGCAGAAGGAGAGGGCCACGGGAATCAAAAACGTAAGCCCCAGCGAAACGGTGCTCACCACGCCACCGGCGCTTCCTGCAAGCCCCTCGCGCACCTCGGGCAACATGTAGGGTAGCGACTGAACGACCGGACCGGCGACGGCAGTCGAAACGCCAATCGCAAACATGAGCCCGACAGAAGGCTGAGAGACAAAAGCCTCTCCGGCCCACATAAGGGCACTCCCCGCCATTGCGGCGATGGCCATAAACACGCGATAGTCGCCAAATTGCGCTCGCGCGTAGGGACCGGCCACGCTGCCGACAATCGACCCAAGCGTCACGAAAGAGGCAAGAAGCCCGGCGACCTGGGGTTCGGTTGAAGCCTCAAGTGCCGAGACAAGATAACCCGAGTACGCCGTAGCCGATGCAAGGGCGACTCCAAGCAGTATCGCCACGAGCCAAACCATCGGCATCTTGATTACCGTCGCAAACGCACTTGCCGACGACGAAGCAGGCTCCGCACCCTGAACGCCAAGGCCATCTGCAGCCTGCAGAACATCTGCCGATGGCGCAACCAGCAGCCACAGCAATCCAAACACGGCAAATAAAACGGCAGCAAGGGCATATGCTCGTCCGGGCGTTGCAAAGAGAGGAGAGGTTGCAAGCGAGCAGGCGATTCCGCCCGACCCCGCAGCGTAGAACCATCCCATGGCCCTATCGGTTTCTCCGCCAAAAGCGGAACCAAGCACTTTTAGAACGATGGCATTCACGACGCATGGTGCCGCGCCCAGAAGCATGGTCGCCGTGAACAGCGTCGCAAACGATGCGCACTCCGCGCGAGCAGCCGCTGCAA
Organism: uncultured Collinsella sp.; assembly: GCA_902406375.1. Lineage (GTDB taxonomy): Bacteria > Actinomycetota > Coriobacteriia > Coriobacteriales > Coriobacteriaceae > Collinsella. The sequence continues at coordinate 39,408 of CABPDL010000009.1, read as the reverse complement.
TTGCAGAAATCGCCGATGCGATGAATACGAGCACCTTCACGCCATATCGATCGGAGCAAACGCCGACAGGGATGCCGAATACAACGGCAGGAACAAACGGGGCAAACAGGACGGCTGAAAACTCGGCCGAGGTCAGATGCAGGTCCGACACAACCAGATGTGCCAATCCCGACACCTGATACTGCGCGTAGTTCGCAGCAAACACGATGCCGCACACCACAAACAGCAGGGCATATTTTTCGACCGTCCCTTTGCTCACGTTCATCACCCTATCTATGCTTCATCCTTGCGATAGACGACGCGTCCGTTAAAGATCGTCGTCTCGACTTCGAGATCGCGAAGCGCCATCGGGTTCATTTCAAACGGATTGCCCGACAGGATGACGATATCGGCAAGCTTGCCGGCGGCAAGGCTGCCCAAACGGCGCTCAAAGCCCTCGACATATGCTGAGCCGAGCGTGTGCGCTTGCAGCGTCTCGCCGAGCGTCAGGGCATTCTCGCGGAAGTATCCCTCCGCCGGGTGCCCGTCAAACTCGCTACGCGTCACCGCAGCATACACGGTATCGATAGGATCGATTGACATCACCGCAGGCCAGTCAGTACCAAGCCCTAAGTGGATTCCGCCATCGGCCTCTTCCCTATAGCGCCACATGTGGCTCATGCGCTCTTCGCCAAGAGACTCCTCGTACACGCCCTGCCCAAGGCCTCCGATGGGATGCTGCGGCTGAATCGCAGCATTAATGCCCAGGCGCTTCATGCGAGCAATATCCTCGAGCTTCAGGTTATCTGTATGCTCGATAACAAAACGCGCCCCCTTGTTGCCGCACACCTCCTCGGCACGCTCGACGGCATCGATAATCATCGTGGCCGATGCGTCGCCGATAGCATGGATACGAACATCGAAACCATTCTTGTTGGCCTCGAGCACCATACAGTCAAGCGTCTCCTGGTTGCACGCCGGCTCGCCGCGGAAGTCCTTTCCCGTGGGGGCGTTAAGATACGGCTCGTGCATGTAGGCCGTGTAGGCCTCGGGGCAGCCGTCCAAAATGTACTTGAGACCCGCCATGCGCACGCGCTCGCTGTGATGACGCGCACGCAGCGCCTGCGACTCTGCCATCGGAGCATCGAGCGCAGAATAGTAGCTGATGCGCAGCGTGCTCAGGTCCTCGCTCGCCAGACGGTCATAGATGTCGTACACGCCGGGCGTAGTCACGCCCAAAGGATACATATCACCAATCGAAGTGATGCCGAGCTTGTTGAACTTGCGCATCGACTTGAGCAACGACGCATCAAGGTCCGGTTTGTTGAGCACAACATCGAGCAAGATGTTCGTCGCCTGGGGCTCGGACAGAAAGCCATTGGGCTCGCCGTTGTCAAAGTGGCGGATAAGGCCACCTTCAGGCGTCGGGGTATTGCGGTCGATACCGACCGCCCTGAGCGCGGCAGTATTGCACCACACCACGTGCATTGAAAAGTCCGAGAGCACGATTGGGCGGTCGATATCGAGCGCATCGAGGCTGCGGCAATCAGGGTCAATCGGGTTTTCCCATGCAGGCGAATACCAACCCTGGCCGTAAATCCACGGATTGTCAGGGTGTTCGGCAGCAAACTTTGCCACAGCATCCACGCAAGCCTGCTCACTCGGCAGGAACATCAGATCGCAACAGAAGTCTTCATCCTTCTGGATTGAACCAAGCGCAAAATGCATGTGTGAATCGTTGAATCCGGGCATGACCAGTTTGTTGCCGGCGTCAATAACCTCAGTATCGGGACCGATAAACGGCTGCACCTTGTCGGGAGAGCCCACGGCCACAATCTCGCTGCCGCGAACTGCAACGCACCCAGCGCGAGGCTCAAGTTCCTCGGCCGTAAACAGCGCCGTCGTCTTAAGGACGATATCGGCAGGGACTACCGCCTCCATGGCTACTCACTGTCCTTAGCGACGGCGGCCTGCATGGCCTTGCGACCGAGCTCGGGCAGGAAGAAAACCGGAACCACGGAAAGCAGGAAGCAGAGGCTCTCGAGACCCATGTTCATAGCGTAATCGGCATCGGCAATGGCGGAGATACCGATAGGCAGGAAATAGCTCATGAGCAGGGAGATGGTACCCACGATGCCGCCGGCGGAACCAGCGTACGTATCACCAATCTCGGGGAGGAGAACAGGCATGGACTGCATGATCGGCCCGTTGATGGCGGTAAAGAAGCCGTTGACGACCAGAATCGTCCACAGAAGGAAACCAACCGGGGTGTACCACGTCACGAACATCGATATGGCACCGATAAGAGTAGTGACGATGAGGAAGCCCTTGAACTTGCCAAGCTTATCGCAGAACGCAGGCCCCGCGATGCAGCCAAAAAAAACTGCCGACAGTAACAATTGCGGCCATGAAACCAGCAGTAGCGACGTCTATGCCCTTGCCAAGCTGAAGCGCCTGAGGCAGGAAACCGGCATAGGCAGTGGTAGAAGCAAGTCCAAAACCGACGCCGATGGAGATTAGCCACACGCCAGGACTCTTGATAGCAACCTTAAGGTAGTCGAGCACGGGCTCGGGTTCGGGGAGCGATTGCCCCTCGGGAACATCCCGATCAAGCACAATCCAAAGAACCCAGGAGATGGTCATGACGACAGCAGCGACCATATAAGAGTTAAAGACGCTGCCGAACAAGCCAGCACAGATCTGAGCGACAACGATGGCAACGCACGAAGCCGCGTAGAACAAGCCCATGGCGAAACCAGTCTGTTCACGGAACCAGGTGCCGAGCACCTTGATGAGGTTGGCGTTGAGTGCCGAGATTCCCATGCCAATCAGGAACATCGATGCCATCTGCATCGTGAACGAATCGAGCGTAAAGCAACGGAGAAAACCGCCGGCAACCGAAATTGCGGTGCAAACCGTGACAACTTTCTTAGAACCGATACGGTCACCAAGGGCACCCAGCGGAATTGAGAAGAAAACGGCGGTAAGCATAGGAACGAGGAACAGCATCGAAAAGCCGACGGTATCGATATTGAGCATAGGCATGACCTCGACGGCGAGTGCTGAGACCTGGTACTGCATGTAGTTAGCCATAAAGCACAGCAAGCAAACGACTGAAACAATCGCCCAACGCCATGAAGGAAGCTTCTCTTCCATGATGACTCCTTTAATAAGTCGGAATAATCAAACAGCTTGGAGAACCGGGCCCTGGCTCTTAGGTATTCATATTTTGCGATTGGCCCCTCACCGAAACCATTCGGCTAACGGCTTATCATCATTCGAAAAAAGGAGTAGTATCTCTACGCAAATTAACTAAAATGCCAGCTAAACCACTACGCAATCTCATCGGAGGTCATCTTGAGCTTTTTGTCCGATTCTGAATGGCTCTGCTTAAACGATCTCGTGCTTTCGATTAATTCCATCGACAGCGACCGCGAGTTTCGCTCGACCGTCCTCAAAAAGCTGCGTTTTCTCATCCCCTACGAGTCGGCTGCATTTTTCCTGAGCGACCTTTCCAGGGATCTCGTATCCACCCCGCAAGAATGGAAAACGCGCGTCTTTCTTGACCCTCTTGGCATCGATGTCCCCGCTGGGATGCTCGAGCTCTACACCGAAAAGTACTGGCAGCAGGACATGATCGTCACCCACCGCAATCTTACGCGCTCGACGGTGCTGCGCGAGTCCGATCAGCTCAGCCCTGGCGATATCGACAGCAGTTATATGAAGGATTATCTTGGCGGCCGCCACGTCGTCAACGTCAGTTTCTTTAATGCCGAGGGCTTTTTGGGATCGCTCAATCTTAATCGCAAGAAAGAAGAAGGCGACTTTAGCGATCGTGAAGTTCAAATCCTTGAGCTCATCGAACCGCACCTCACAAACCGACTATCAAAATGGCGTGTACGCGCCGACCGCAGTTCGTCTGAAATCGTATTTGCTCACGACTACGACGTCTCAGCGCGCGAAATCGATGTGTGTCGTTGCGTGTTATCGGGCATGGACAACGCGGCCATCGCCGAAGAGCTCTCCATCAGCACTGGCACCGTTAAAAAGCATCTGGAGAACATCTTTCGAAAAACACAGGTCAACAGCCGCGTTGGGCTCATGGCGCTCCTTCAGCAGTACACGGCGCTCAAGCAGTAAGACCGTTCTCGCCCGCGAACCCGCTCACGCCCTATAAAACACGTTGTCGGCAAAGAAGTCTGCCGGCGGCTCCACGCAGGCAATCTCACCGTCAAACATCATGGCAACGTCATCGGCAACCTGCTCGGCAAAATCCAGATCGTGCGTGGCCATGATGACGGTGCCACCAACCTTCGCATGGTCACGCAGGGCGCGGGCGATGATGCGGCGGCTGAACAAGTCTAGACCCTTGGTGGGCTCATCGAGCAATAGCAGTTCGGGGCCGATTAGCAGCAGTTTTGCCAATGCAAGCAGTTGACGCTGCCCGCCCGAAAGATCGTACGGATGGCGCCCATCCAGACCCGACAGCCCCAAGCTCGCCGCACGCTCCCGCGCCAAGTTCTCGTCATATCCGCAGGTCGAGGCCCATTCCATCAGCTCATCGCGAACCGTCTCGGCAACCAGCAATGCTTTGGGGTTCTGAGGCAGCAGCGCCGCCGAGGCCGCTCCGCGCACCATGCGACCGCGCTGCAGCTTGGCGGTCTTCGCCAGCACCGAGAGCATCGTCGACTTACCGCATCCGTTGCCGCCCACGATCGCATGCACCGCACCGGCCGAAAACGCCACGTCGAGCCCGCGCAGAACCCAACCGCCCGCGCGATCGTAGCGAAACCAGCTCCCTGCCAGGGTGGTAGCCGACCCGCCGTGCATTTTTTGGAGTATTCTGCTCCCATCCGTGCGCGGGAAGGCTTCTGAGCCGTTCTCGAGCGACGTTTGCGCCACAAATTCGGACGATTTGTCCAATTCCGAACTTTTTTTCGCGCTCGATACGTCCCCGGGCGGCTCCAGAGAGCCCAAATTGTCCTCACGCCTGCTGAATACTCCGTTTTTTGCACATCGGACGGCACCCCACCCCAACATGTCGTCGGAAAACAGCGATTCTCGACGCCCCAAAGAAGCCATATCCGCCACCTCGCGCACGCGACCGTCCTCAATCCGGTACGCACACGTCGCATACTCGAGCATTGGGCGCGGTTGATGCGTAGCCACAACAACCGTGCAGCCCAGCTCGCGATTCACACGAAACAGCGCGTGCAGAAAATTCTTCTCGGCAACGGGATCGAGCTGAGACGTGGGCTCGTCGAGTAGCAGCACACGCGGACACAGCGCCAGGACGGCGGCAAGCGACAGCAGCTGCTTGCGGCCGCCCGAAAGCGTATCGGTATCGCGATGAAGCCAGTCCTCCAGACCAAAGAAATAGCTGGTCTCAGCTACGCGACGGCGCATCTCATCACGTGCTAGCCCCAAGTTTTCCAGGCCAAACGCCATCTCGTGCCACACGGTTTCGCACACGATCTGGTTCTCGGGATCCTGGAACACATAGCTCACGCGCTCCGCCGATGCCCGCACGTCCATGTCGGCAACGTTCTCGCCCAGCACGCGCGCATCACCAGTGCGCTCGCCCGCCGGAGCGATCTCGGGCTTGAGCAGCGACAGCAGCGTCGACTTACCCGAACCGGTACCGCCAACAAGCAGCGCAAATGCACCTTGGGGAACACGCCAATCAAGCCCCTCGAGCACCGGTGCCTCGGCCCCGGGATAGGCAAAACTAAGGCCCTGCACCTCAATCGCCGGAATATCCGGGCCGCACGCCGCGCCCGACACCGGGCCCCTATCCAACCGAGCCATCAGCCAAACCTCTTCTCATCAATCGCATGAAACGCGCAAGGCAGCACCATCCAGGCAGCGTACACGACATAGCCCGGCCACGGCGCCGGCACCGAGAGCTGCGGATAAAACGAATACTGCGTCGTCGCGGTCCACGCCACTGCCACCGCGGCAGCACCAAACAGTGCGAGCCCGGCCAGCGCGGCAACGTCGCTGCGCCCCAGTCGATACCGCGCATACGTCGTACGACGCGTCGCGGCACCCCACCCGCGCGAGCGCATCGCGTCCGCGCGCTCCAGCGAATCTTCCATGCCCCAGCCCATCAACACACTCGATGCCCGCAAACGCGAGCGCACGGGGTCGGCCGGCGCGCGGCCCGGCACATCAATCGCATCCTGCACCGCCAGCACCGTACGACCGCGGCGCAAAAACTGCGGGATAAGCCGCATGCACATCGAGATCATGAGCGCAATCACCGGTGCGGCATTGCCCAGCAGCGCGAGCACCTTGTCGTATTCGAGCATCGACGCCGCCTCAAACCACAGCACGCTCGCCACAAACAGCCCGCCCATGCACAGGCCGTATACCATGCTCTCCAGATACACCGCGCGCATGCCAATACGGAACAGCTCCGTCGAGCCCGAGGCGCTAAACAGCGGATTGAGCACCGCGACGATCAAAATCACCGGCAGCTGCCAGCGGAGTGCGCCCAGCGTGCGGGCAGCCCCACGCGTCGCAAATCCATACGCCAGCCCGCCCGCAAGTGACAGCGCAATCAGTACCGGCTGCATCGAGAACATAGTGAGCCCCAGCGTCAGCACTATATAGAGTGCCGGCACAGCCGGATGCGACATCGAGAATGCCGCGACGGGCTCGCCGCCAAACTCCTCTCGTATGTTGTCCACGGGCACCCCCGTCCCCTCGCTCAAACAACAGCTCCGCAGCACCGCCAACGCCGCACGTACGCAGTGCAAACGCCACGCCGGCGGCGCAAGCCTCAACCGCCGCAAACCAATCGTTACGCGCTCGTCATATGCCTGCGGTATCATATTGCGCCGTGTATCGTTTCCAAACACACGTCTCTATAACGTAACAGGAGATCACATGGACGCAACCGCAATTATCCTCGCTGCCGGCGAGGGCACCCGCATGAAGTCGAACCACTGCAAGGTTTCGCACAAGATCCTGGGTAAGCCCATGGTCCAGTGGATCGTCGACGCTACCATCAAGGCCGGCTGCAGCCGCGTCGTGGTTGTCATCGGCAGCCACGCCGACGAGATGCGCGCCCTCATCGACGGCGCCTACGCCAACAGCGCCACCAAGGTCGAGTGCGTCGAGCAGACCGAGCGTCTGGGCACCGGTCACGCCGTGAAGGTCGCGCTCGAGGCCTGTGGCATCACGCAAGGCCCCGTCGTGGTGCTCAACGGCGACCTGCCGCTCATCACCGCCGACACCGTCGCCAAGTTCGCGCAAACCGTCGCCACCGGCGAGCTCGCCTGCACCGTCATGACCATGACCCCGCCCGATCCTTTTGGCTACGGCCGCATCAAGCTGGGCGCCGATGGTCAGATCGAGCGCATCATCGAGCAGAAGGACTGCACGCCCGAGCAGGCCGCCACGCTGCTGGAGTGCAACGCCGGCTGCTACGCCTTTGACGGCGCGCAGCTCGCCGCCCACATTAACGAGATCGGCAACGACAACGCGCAATCCGAGTACTACCTGCCCGACATGCTCGAGATCCTCAAAGGCCACGGCCAGGCTGTCTCCATCTTCCACTGCGACGACTACCGCGACGGTCTGGGCGTCAACAGCCGTATCCAGCTCGCGCAGCTCACCGCCATCGCGCGCGACCGCATCAACGAGCACTGGATGGCCGAGGGCGTCACGTTCATCGACCCCACGCAGGCTTGGATCGGCCCCGACGCTACCATCGGCCGCGACACCGTCGTATGGCCGCAGACGCACCTGATCGGCCACGTCACCGTGGGCGAGGAGTGCCAGCTTGGCCCCAACAGCCGCCTCACCGACACCACTGTCGGCAGCGGCTGCACCATCGATGAGACCATCGCCATCGAGGCCGTCATCGAGAACGGCGTCGACTGCGGCCCGCGCGCTTACCTGCGCCCGGGCACCCACATGCTCGACGGCTCCAAGGCCGGCACGCACGTGGAGATCAAGAAGTCCACGATCGGCGAGGGCTCAAAGGTGCCGCACCTGTCCTACATCGGCGACACCACCATGGGCTCCGGCGTCAACGTGGGCGCGGGCTCCATCACCTGCAACTACGATGGCGTGCACAAGCACAAGACCGTCATCGGCAAGGACGCCTTCATTGGCTCCGACACCATGATGGTCGCGCCCGCCCAGATCGGCGACGGCGCGCTCGTGGCCGCTGGCTCCGTCATCACCGAGCCGGTCCCGGCAGACGCGCTCGGTCTGGGCCGCGCCCGTCAGGTAAATATTGAGGGCTGGGCCGCCGATTACCGCCGCCGCCTGCACGAGGACGACGAGGTATAACGTTTTACCAAGCACAAAAGGAGCTGCTCCATGGGGGCGGCTCCTTTTTCTATCGTGACCTGCGCAACCGGATGAGTGGTCGGTTCGTGTCCGTTGGCGGTAAAGACGTTATCAGGACCCGATAAACCCCGCCGCGCGGTTACAATGCAACAAGGCATCTATATGGCATTCGATGTATAAAGGAGAAGGGTAATGCCGATTAATGATCCCGAGAAGTCGGAGAATATGCGCAAGTCCATCCGCGTGTATTCCGGTTCCTCCAACCGTCCCCTCGCTCAGAAGATTGCTGAGTACCTTGGGGTCGAGCTTTCGGGCCTTACGCTAAAGCAGTTCGCCAATGGTGAGATTTACGCCCGCTACGACGAGACCGTCCGCGGCGCCGACGTCTTCCTGATTCAGTCCGTGGCCGGCGGCAACGTCAACGACATGCTCATGGAGCTGCTCATCGCCACCGACGCTGCCAAGCGCGCATCCGCCCGCTCCATCACCGCCGTTATCACCCACTACGGCTATGCCCGCCAGGACCGCAAGGCCGGCCCGCGCGAGCCCATCACCGCCCGCCTCGTCGCCAACCTGCTCGAGCGTGCCGGCGTCAACCGCATCATCACCCTCGACCTGCACCAGGGCCAGATCCAGGGCTTCTTCGATATCCCGGTTAACCACCTGTCCGCACTGCCGCTGTTTGGCCAGTACTACAACGACATGCACTTCGACACCGACAACCTGGTTGTCGTCTCCCCCGACGTGGGTCGCGCCAAGGCCGCCAAGAAGCTGTCCGACATGCTCGGCTGCGACCTGGCCATCGCCCACAAGGGCCGTCCGCGCCACAACGCCGCCGAGGTCATGGGCATCATCGGTGACATCAAGGGCAAGACCTGCATCATCAACGACGACATGATCGACACCGCTGGCACCCTGTGCGCCAACGTCAAGGAGCTCAAGGCTATGGGCGCCGGCGACATCTACGTCTGCGCCACCCACGGCATCTTCTCCGGTCCGGCCATCGAGCGCCTGAACGATGCCCCCATCGTCGAGTGCGTCGTCACCGACGCCATCCCCGTCGAGGTCGGCGGCAAGATCAAGACTATCTCGGTCGCCGAGGAGTTCGCTCAGGCCATCTCCGCCGTTTACCACGAGGAGCCCGTCTCCACGCTCGTCGGCGGCGACTTCGCGCTGTAGTCGCTTGACCCTCGCATCCCACCGGAAGCCCGGTAGGCCTGCGGGGTTATCACGCCGACGTCCTCGCCGCTTCGCGGCTGCGGGATGTCGGCTTAGATAACCCCTCCCGGCCTACCGGGCTTCCTGCTGTCTCGGGGCAGCTGTTTTCTGAAATGACTTTGCCGTGCCCTTTCCTCGCCTTCGGCGGGCGTGGTAGCCTTTGTCGTTGAACGAACTTCTTATGTAACGAAAGGAAGCCTATGGCAGCTGCACAGCCGCTTAAGATTCGCATGGTTGCCGGACTTGGCAACCCTGGCGATGAGTATGCCGAGACCCGCCACAACGCTGGCTTCAAAGCAATCGACGAGTTGGCCCGTCAGGCCGGTGTCACCTACTGGAAAAACCAGGCAGGCGCCGAGGTCGCGCTCATCAACATCAACGATCCCGAGGAAGAGGGTGGCAAGCGCCAGATCGTGCTGGTCAAGCCGCAGTCGTATATGAATACCTCGGGCGGACCCATCTCCAAGCTCTGCCGCGAGTACAAGATCAAGGCCGAGGAGCTGCTCGTCATCCACGACGAGCTTGACATTCCCGCCGGTGACGTGCGCGTCAAGGTGGGCGGTGGCCACGCCGGCCACAACGGCCTGCGCTCCATCATCGACAAGATGGGCAGCCGCGACTTTAGCCGTATCCGCACCGGCATCGGCAACCCTCCCGGCAAGATGGCCGTGGCAGACTATGTGCTCAAGCAGCTGCGCGCCCGCGAGGCCGAGAACTTCCAGGACACCTGCGCCCGCGCCGCCGACGCCGCCGGTCTGGCCATCGTGCACGGCGTAATCTACGCCCGCGACCACGTCAACGGCGCCGCCTCCGCCAACGGCAAGCACTAAAACCTACCATTTAGGGACAGGTTTATTTTGGCAGGTTTTACCTGCGGAAACGCCCCAGTTGCGGCATCGCAATAAACCGTGCGCCGCCATGCACACATAGCACCCCAAAGGGGGCCGGCCTCACCAATGCGCGGGCCGGCCCCCTTTGCCGTTTTGCCTGATAAAACCTGCCAAAATAAACCTCTCCCCCTTTGGTAGGCCGAAGTGGATAAACCCTTTTCCCACCTGCCGAAGATACACGTAAACGGCATGTCCATGAGGGTATAATTTGCACCGTATGTCTGCACAACGCCTGTGCGCGTACGGTTTTATTCGGGCTACCGCCCATTTCCGTGGAGGCACGGTTCGGCAGCCCTAACAAGAGAGGGGTTCTATGTATAAGATCCTGGAGAAGACGCAGTTCTCGGAGAAGGTGTTCAAGTTCCGCATCGAGGCGCCCGCAATCGCCAAGCATGCGCACGCTGGACAGTTCCTCATGGTTCGCGCCAACGAGACGGGCGAGCGCGTCCCGTTTACCCTGGCCGGCTGGAACGGTGACGAGGGCTGGGTCGAGTTCATCTTCATGGTGATCGGCAAGACCACCGAGATGCTGTCCACCTACGAGGCCGGCGAGTCGCTGCGCGACGTCGTGGGTCCGCTGGGCGTTCCCACCGAGATGGCCGAGGGCCCCTGCGCCGTCATTGGCGGCGGCGTCGGCCTGGCAATTGCCTTCCCGGTCGCCAAGCACCTGGTCGAGACCGGTCATGAGGTCCACGCCATCATGGGCGCCCGCACCAAGGACCTTCTGCTCATGGAGGACCAGTTCCGCGAGCTCCTCGACGAGGACCACATCCACATCACCACCGACGACGGCTCCTACGGCGAGCAGGGCGTTGTCACCGCTCCGCTGGAGCGCCTGCTGCAGGACAAGGCCGTGAGCCAGGTCTTCTGCGTCGGCCCCGTTCCGATGATGAAGTTCTCGACCCTCACCGCCCAGAAGTACGACACCCCCATCACCGCGTCGCTCAACCCCATCATGGTTGACGGCACTGGTATGTGCGGCTGCTGCCGCGTCGAGGTAGGCGGCGTGACCAAGTTCGCTTGCGTCGACGGCCCCGACTTCGATGCCACCCTGGTCGACTGGGATGACCTTCGTGCCCGCCAGGCCGCTTACCGTTCCGAAGAGGGCGAGTCCCTCAAGGCCTATGAGGAAAAGAGCTGCGCATGCCACTAGTTAACGGTCGTTTCGTTGCCGATATGAAGTCGCCCCGCACCCCCGATAACGAGGAGCCGGCTGCCGAGCGCGCCTGCGACTTCCGCCCCGTCGACAAGGGCTTCACCGAGGAGATGGCGCTGGCCGAGGCCGAGCGTTGCCTCAACTGCAAGAAGCCGTTCTGTGTTGAGGGCTGCCCCGTCAACATCAACATCCCCCGCTTTATCGAGCAGATCCGCGAGAAGGACTTCGGCGGCGCTCTCGATACCATCCGCGAGGACTCCATGCTTCCCGCCATCTGCGGCCGCGTCTGCCCACAGGAGAACCAGTGCGAGGGCAAGTGCATCCGTGGTAAGAAGTCCGAGCCCGTGGCCATCGGCCAGCTCGAGCGCTTCCTGGGTGACCGCCCCGAGCTCGCCTCCACGCCCAAGATGGCCCCCAAGAACGGCAAGAAGGTCGCCGTCGTCGGCTCCGGCCCGTCCGGCATCACCTGCGCCGGCGAGCTCGCCCGTAACGGTTTTGACGTCACCGTCTTTGAGGCATTCTTTACCGGCGGCGGCGTGCTGGTCTACGGCATCCCCGAGTTCCGTCTACCCAAGGCAGTCGTCAAGCGCGAGATTGACGGCCTGGAGGACATGGGCGTCAAGTTTGAGTACAACTCCGTCGTTGGCAACATGGCCACGGCCGAGGAGCTGTTCGAGCAGGGCTTCGACGCCATCTACGTGGCGACCGGCGCTGGCCTGCCCAAGTTCCTCAACGTCCCCGGCGAGAACCTGCCCAACGTCTTCTTCGCTAACGAGTACCTCACCCGCGTGAACCTGATGAAGGCCAACAAGTTCCCCGGGTACGACACCCCCACCAAGCACGGCAAGAACGTCGTTGTCTTTGGTGGCGGCAACGTGGCTATGGACGCCGTCCGTACCGCCAAGCGCCTGGGCGCCGAGCACGCCATCATCGCCTACCGTCGCACCGAGGACGAGATGCCCTGCCGTCGCGCCGAGCTGCACCACGCCAAGGCCGAGGGCGTCGAGGTTCTGCCGCTCGTCTCCCCGCTCGAGTTTGTCGCTGGCGAGGACGGCTCCGTGTGCGCCGTCAAGGTCCAGAAAATGGAGCTCGGCGAGCCTGACGAGTCCGGCCGTCGTCGCCCGGTTGCCATCGAGGGCGCCATCGAGGAGATCCCCTGCGACGTCGCGATCTCGGCTATCGGCACCAACGCCAACCCCTTCGCTGCCAAGATCGGCGGCAAGATGGAACTCAACAAGTGGGGCTACATCGTCGCCGACGAGGAGACCGGCCAGACCACCGATCCCCGCATCTGGGCCGGCGGCGACATCGTCACCGGTGCCGCTACGGTCATTCTGGCGATGGGCGCCGGCAAGAAGGCCGCCGCTTCCATCACCAAGAGCCTGCTGGGTGAGTAATCACCTGCAGCGCTCGCCATCAAACGGCAAAGTCCCCGTCGAGCACACGCCCGGCGGGGACTTTTTCTATGCCGACCACCCAAACCACCACGATGGGGCAGGCACCTTTGTGGTGGTTTGGGACTTGCCCGGTCGTTTTGTCTCAATCTGTAACAGCTGGAGTCCGTTGAGCCCTGCAGTTGTTACAGATTGAGATATTGTGCCGGCCGGCCACGCTGCATCTCAATCTGTAACAGTTAGAGACCAAATATGCCGCCTGGTGTTACAGATCAAGACGTTGGGCTGACGGCCGAACGGTTCATCTCAATCTGTAACAGTTAGAGCCATTTTCGCTGGCTTGGTGTTACAGATCGAGACTATGCAAAAGCCGAGGATAGGCACTGCCGCCAAGGCCTTCCCCTCGGCCTAAAACAAAAACCACCACAAAGGTGCCTGTACCCTTTGCGGTGGTTTTTGGTCGGCTAGCCTTCGAGTTGAGCCACTTTGTAGCGGTAGGCAGCGGCGATAACGTCTTTGCAGCCTTCGCGCCCCAGCTTGGCGCGGTTGACGACGATATCCTTACCGCTCGTCATCTTCCACTTGCCGGCGCTGTAGCGCTTATAGAACGCCTCGCGCGCCTTCTGCTGCTGTTTGACCAGCTTGGCGCCCTTCTTTTTGTTAAGGCCACGCTTCTTGCGCACAATCTCGACGCGGTCCTCAAAGGGAGCGGTCACCAACACGGCAATGTGGTTGGGGTTGTTGCGAAGCAGGTAATCGGACAGGCGGCCTTCGATAATGCAGCTCTCGGTCTCACCCAAGTCCAAAATCACCTGGCTCATCTTTTGGAACAGCTTGTCCGAGTACGAACGGGCGTCGTAGCGGTCGGGCAAAAACGCCATGTTCTCCACGGCCAGGCGCTCGTCGTAGGCGGCCATCTTATCGAGCGACTCGCCCGCGCGCAGCGACGCACGCACCAGCAGTTCGTTGTCGTACAGCGGAATCCCCAGCTCGTTGGCGAGGATGCGTCCAATCTCATGACCCTCGGCACCAAAATCGCGCGCGATGGTAATGACCACAGGATTCTTCTTGTTCTCCAGATCGCTCATCGCGATTCCTTTCTAACAAATGAGAAAAGGGCTGTTTATCTCTTATTCCCACGATACCGTACCTGGGTTTTCCTGGTGCCCAAGATTGGCCTGAAAGAGGAGCGACGCGTACTTTGGTACGCGAGCGACGGTTTGAAGGCCAAGGTTGGGTGCCAGGGAAAGCCAGGCTATGCGGCTACGATGCGGCGTTGGTAAGCTCGGACCAGCAGCGAGATACCAAAGTTGAGCACAAAGTACATCGCAAACACCAAGCCGTAGAGCATAAGCACCTGCGACAGATCGATCGCGTGGGCCATCACGACGTTTGCCGTGTACATGAGCTCGGCCACATTAATGCCCGAAAGATACGAGCTGTCCTTAATGACGGTCGTGCACTGGCTAAACAACGCCGGAATGATCGTCTTAAACGTCTGCGGCAGAATGATGTAGCGCATGGTGGCAAAGAAGCCGAAGCCCTGGCTCTGCGCCGCCTCAAACTGGCCGCGCGGAATCGAGTTGAGGCCGCCGCGCACAATCTCGGCCATAACAGCGCTGGTAAACAGCGTAAAGGCGATGGTCGAAATCACAATGTCCAAACCCTGCACCGTAAAGTAGATGAACAGGATCCACAGCAGGTTCGGCGTGCAACGGAACAGCTCGATATAGGCGCTCACCAAAATACGGAATGGGCGGGGCGCATAGCTTTTAACGAGCGCCAGGACCGTGCCAAAGATGAGCGAGAAAAAGATCGACAGCGCCGAGATCTCTATGGTCTTAACAAAGCCGCCCCAAATGTAGAGCAGGTTGGTCGCGTTGAAGATTTCCATGCGCTAGGCCTCCTCTACGTTGTCGAGCCCCAGCTCGGCCAGGCTCACGCCGCGCGGACGCTCCTTGGAGCGGCGCTCGAGCCACTGCACCAGCATGGCGAGCGGAAAGCAGATGATGAAGTACATAAGGCAGCAGACGATGTATCCCTGCAGGTAACCGTACAGACTCACAAAGTTGTCGGAACGGTACATAAGGTCGCCGCCGGCCACAAGCGCCAGCACCGACGTGTTCTTGACCAGGTTGAGCGCTTGGTTACACAGCGGCGGCAGAATGATCTTGAACGTCTGGGGCAACACGATGTACCAGTATGCCTGCGCACGGGTGAAGCCCTGGCTCTGGGCCGCCTCCATCTGACCGCGCGGAACGGCCTCGATACCGGTGCGGATGACCTCCGAAATGTAGGCCGCGTGATACAGGCCCACGCCCAAGAAGCCCAGCACGAACGGCGCGATGCGCACCGGCTGGTCGGCACCAGTTATGGCCTGCAAAAACTGCGGACCGGCCATGTACATAAAGAGCACCTGAACGGGCAACGGAGTGTTCTGGTAAAACTCCACGTACACACGGCTTATGGCGCGCAGCACGCGCGAACGGGTGGTGGAGAACACGCCCAGCAGCGTGCCCAGCACGAGCGACAGTAGCAGACCGGCAATGACCACCTGCAGCGTCACGCCAAAGCCCTCCCAGAAGGGCCCCATGTTTTGAAATGTCGTCGACCAGCGGTCGGCGTCAAACAATCCTTCGAGCATTTGATTCCTTCCTTGGACGATGCGCCTATACAAGACCCCAGGTCTTGACCTCTTGGTCGAGCCAGCCATCGGCCAGTCGATCGCAAATCACCTGATCGACCACGGCCGAAAGGTCGCAGCCCTTCTTGGTCGCCACGCCGTAGCCCTGCTCGCCAAACTTGACCTCGGGCTGCAACAGTTCAACGGTCTCGTTCATGTAACCGGCCAGCGTGGAGCGGTCCATGGCAAAGACGTCGATATTGCCGGCGTCGAGCGAACTCTTGATGATGGGGTAGCCGCTAAAGGCCCTAAACTCGGGCTTGCAGCTAAAGCCGTTGTCCTTGATCATCTGCTCGATCAGGCCCTGCGTGGTAGCGCCCTGGCTCACGCCAATGACCTTGCCGTCCAAGTCCTCAATCGAGGTAAAACCCGAACGCTTCTTGACCATGAGTCCCACGTAGTCGGTGCGGTACGGCGTCGAGAAATCCCAGCTCTTCTTGCGCTCGTCGGTGATGGTGTAGGTCGCCGCGACCACATCAAGCTGGCCGTTATCGATCAGCGGGCCGCGCGTCTTGGGCGTTACGTCGGTAAACTCGACAAGCTCCTGGGCACGGGCCTCCTTGTAGCTCACGCCAAAGACGGCAGCGGCAATCTGGTAGCACAAATCGACTTCCATGCCCTCAAAGCGACCCTTGGCGGTGTCGTAATAGCCGTAGCCGGGAACATCTTTCTTGACGCCGGCATTCAGATGGCCGCGCGACTTGATGGCCGCAAGCTTGGATCCCTTGTCGGAACCCTCGCCACTGGTGGAGTTGCCGCAACCGGTGAGCGCGGTCCCCGTCAGCACGAGCATGCCGGCGCCCGCCAGCTGCAAAAAGTGACGGCGCGACACGGCCGTCCTCGTCATATCCGTCATGTCCATCACCGCGCCTAGTGCAGAATCTTGGACAGGAACTCGCGGCAGCGCGGGTTCTCGGGGTTATCGAAGAAGTGCTCGGGCGTGCCCTCCTCCAGGATGCGGCCGTCCTCCATAAAGATGACGCGGTCGGCCACCTGGCGCGCAAAGCCCATCTCGTGCGTCACGCAGATCATGGTGATGTCCTCCTGCGCGAGCTCAATCATAACGTCCAGAACCTCCTGGACCATCTCGGGGTCGAGCGCCGAGGTCGGCTCGTCAAACAGGATGATGGGCTGCTTGGTGCACAGGGCACGGGCGATGGCGATGCGCTGCTGCTGACCGCCCGAGAGGTTCTGCGGATACTCGCCGGCCTTATGCGCCATGCCGACGCGCTTGAGCGCGGCGACGGCGATCTCGGTCGCCTCCTCCTTGCTCTTCTTTTGCAGCTTGATGGGCGCGAGCGTCAGATTGCCCAGCACCGTCATGTTGGGATACAGGTTGAACTGCTGAAACACCATGGAGCTATATTTGCGAGCCATTTCCAGGTGATTCTTCTTAGTGAGCGGCGTACCGTCGATGATGACCTCGCCCGACGTGGGCTCCTCAAGATAATCGACACAGCGGATGAGCGTCGACTTACCCGAGCCGGAAGGCCCGATCATTACGAGCTTCTCGCCGCGCTTGACGGTGAGGTTGATATCTTTGAGCACATGCAGGTCGCCAAAGTACTTGTTGAGATGCTTGATCTCGATCATGTCTGCCATGAATGTCCCTTCCCTGCGTTTACACGAGTTGAACTATTGTACGGAAAGAACCACGTTTCCGCAGCCCACACTACATTCCCGTAAAGAACCCGCAATCTTCCACCCACTCATTGGGCACTCATTTAAGTCTGTCCCCAGTGAGCGCCCAACCGCCCTTGTTGAGCATAAGTCAGCGAAAACCCGTACACGCGAGCAAGGTGACGTGAAATGAAAGGGCGCAGACCTTATGGTCGCGCCCTTGAAATTGAACGTCAGATTGCCGCGTGTACGGGTTTGCAGCGTCGAGCCGTTACGCGGTTTGGTAAAACCGCGTAACAAATTACGCGAGTTTGGCTCCGACGATCTTTGCCGCGGCCGGCTTATCGAAGTTGCCGCCAGTGGCCTTGCCGAGTGCACCCATAACCTGGCCCATCTGCTTCTTGGACGTGGCGCCCAGCTCGGCGATGACCTGCTCGATCAGAGCCTCGAGCTCCTCGCCCGAAACCTGCGCGGGCAGCAGGCTCTCCAGAATCTTGACCTGCTCGGTCAGGTTGTCGGTACGCTCCTGGTCGGTGCCGGCCTTGATGGACATCTCCAGTGTCTCGCTCGTCTGCTTGATCAGACGCTTGATCATGCTGTTGACGTCTTCCTCGGTCACATCGCGGCGCTCATTGACCTCGATATTCTTCACCTCGGCCTTAACCTGGCGAATGATGGACAGGCGAACCTTGTCCTTGGCCTTCATGGCCGCGATCATTTCCTTCTGCAGCTCTTCGTTGGTCATCTGCAAATCCTCTCTAATAGCGTGGGCGGCACTCGCGCGAGCACCGCCCCATGATTACTCAGTCGTCGACGAATCGTCGGTCGAACTCTTGGTGATGCCCTTCAGACTCACGTTATAGGGTACGTCCTTGGGCATGGGGTTGACGGTAATGTCGGCGTCCTTCTTGTACTGCTCCAGCCACTCACTGTACGCGGTACTGGCCGCCTGCGTCTTCACCACGTTGGAGACGTACTTCTTGATGGCCTTGGGCACCTGGTTGATGTCATCAACCTGATTATCGACATGGAAGTAGTCGGTGCACTTGATGATGTGGTAGCCATAGGTCGACTCGATGACTTCGCTCACGTCGCCCTTGTTGAGCCCCTCGAGCGCCGTCTGGTAGCTGTCGACAAAGGTGGTGAGCTTATCCCAGCCCACATCGCCCTTCTTCTCCTTGGAACCGGTGTCCTCGGAGTACTGCTCAACGGCGTCCTCAAAGCTCAGCTCACCGGAGTTGATCTTGTCCAGGCACTCCTGCGCCTTGGCCTTGGCGGCAGCCTTGTCCTCGTCGGAAGCGTCGGAATCAACCTTGATCAGGATGTTCGACGAGCGACGGGCGTCGTTGTAGCTGGACAGGTTTTCGTTGATGTAATCGACAATCTCGCTGTCCTTGGGTTTGCTCGTGGGCGCGGCGGCATCCTTGAGTTTCTGCTGCGCCAGACTCTCCTTGAGCGAATCCTTGTAGGTATCCTCGGTATAGCCGTAGGTCTTGAGGGTCTTCTTAAAGGCCTTGGCACCGCCCGCGCTCTTGCACGCGTCCTTCCAAGCCTTCTCGACCTCCTCGTCCGACACCGTCACGCCGTTCTCCTTCTGTGCCTGTTGAAGCAGAATCTGCTGCGTGTAGGAGTCGATGAGTTGCTTGCGATACTTCTTGGGCGTGAGGTCGTTGTCGACCAGATACTGCGCCCAGTCCTTGTCCTTGGTGTAGCCGTAGGACGTGCGCATGCTCATGATCTGCTTGGTCACGGTGTCCTCGGTGAGGTTGGTGCCGTTGATAGTAGCAGCAACACCGCCGGTCAGCTTGTAGCCCGAGGTGTCCTCGGCCTGCGACATAAGGCCGGAGCACGCCATCGCCGAGACGGAAAGCAGCATCGCCAGCACGCCGATGACCACCAGAACGATCTTGACGGTCTTGGACACGCGGGTCTTGCGCTGCTTCTTGCGAGAGTTGGAGGCGGCGCGAGCCTGCTGCTCGGGCGTCGGCTCGAGTGCGGGGTTCTTTTTCTTATTTGCCATAGTTGGCCTTTCGCATAACGAATCGAACAAACGCCATTGTGTCACAACGCAGCCCCCGCGGCACGCTTGGTGCATTGGGGACAGGTTAATCTGCACCATTTTGGTGCAAAGGGGACAGCTCTGGCAGCCGGCAGTTAGGGACGTTCCTTTTCTGCCGGCAGTTAGGGACAGTCCCCAAGTGCCGGCACATAAGGAACGTCCCTAGGTGCCGGCTTAGCCCCACCTTAGAAGTGGCGGCGGATGGCGTCGACCATGCCCTGCGGCGTGGTCTGGCCGAGCACGTCGGCTGCGGCATCGGCGTCCATAAAGATGTTCATGAGCGCCTGCAGAGCCTCGACCTGGCCGCCCGGCTCGGCGATGCCCAGATTGATGACGATCTGCGCCGGCACCGGAGCGCCCATGCCAGCCATAGCGTTAAATGTCACGGGCGCGGAGGGCTTCACCACCGCGATATAGGGCTTGGCCACAAACCCCGGATCGGTATGCGGAATGGCAATGTTTGCCGCCGGCATGGCAAGACCCGTGGGATAGGCATCCTCGCGCGTGCGAACGGCGTCGAGCCAACCGTCGGCAATGTAGCCGCGCGGAGCAAGCTCACTCTCGAGTTGCGCAAACACCTCACCCGGCGTCGCACACTCCCAATCAAAAAACACCAGCTCAGGCGTAAACAGCGCTTCGTTATCCGCCATGCGCTCACCTCTCTCACCTAGTCATTCAGGAACGTCCCCGATGACTACCCAAAACAAAAGGTGGCCACGCGCGCCTTGGCGCCAATGACCACCCTGACCACTCAACTAAATTGTACTGTGCGCCGCTAGACGCGGGGCGCATCAATTGCGACCTTGCCGCTCTCCAGCACGTGGACGCGGCCGTCGGCGAGCATCTGAACGACCTCGGGATACAACACGTGCTCGATTGCGTGGATGTGCTCCTCGAGCGTGTCGACATCCCAGCCCTCCTCGACAGCCAGCGCGCGCTGGGCGATGATGGGGCCGTTGTCGTAGATCTCGTTGGCAAAGTGCACGGTCACGCCGGTCACCTTGACGCCGCGGGCAAACGCATCGTCGATCGCGTGGGCACCGGTAAAGCTCGGCAGCAGTGCCGGGTGCAGGTTGACCACGCGGTTGGGGAACGCCGCCAGCAGGGGTGTGCGCACCATGCACATGTAGCCAGCCATGACCACGTACTCGCAGCCGCGCTCGAGCAGCTCGTGCGCGATGATCTCGTCGGCGGCAATAGGGTCGGCATAGACATCCTTGGACAGCGTGAGCGTCTGGATGCCCGCGCGCTCAGCGCGCTGCAAACCCTTAGCCGAAGGACGGCTCGACACCACAAGCTCAATCGAGGCGTTGAGCTTACCGGCGGCGATCAGATCGATCAGCGCCTGCAGGTTGGTACCCGAACCGCTGATGAGCACACCGATCTTAAGCGGCTCGGCCGTATCGGTGGCGGTCGGACGGGTATAGGGCACAAAGTCCAGGCCCTCGGCGGCAGCCATCTGCTCGTTAGCGCTCATCGGAGTACACGACCTTACCGGAACCCTCGACGCACTCGCCCACGCGGAACGGCTTCTCGCCCAGCGCGACCAGGGCCTCGGTAACCGCGGCCTCGTCCTCGGGGGCGACGATCAGGCACAGGCCAACGCCCATGTTGAAGGTCTTGCATGCCTCGTTGGGGGCGAGCTCGGCCTGGCGCGACACGTAGGTGATGACGGGAGGAACGTCCCAACCCATCTCGGCGCCGTTGCGGGTGACCACGGCGTCAACGTCGTCGGCGAGCGCGCGGTTGAGGTTCTCGGTAATACCGCCGCCGGTGATGTGGGCGATAGCATGCACGTTGGCGCCGCCGCGCAGCAGCTCAAGAATCGGCTTCACATAAATGCGCGTGGGGGCCAGCAGGGCGTCAGCCAGCGAAGCGCCACCGAGCTCCTCGAGCGGACGGCTCAGCTCCTCGGCCTTAGCGGCGGCCTCGGGCGTGCCCGGCTTGATGCCGTCGACGCCGATGACCTTGCGCACGAGCGAGTAGCCGTTGGAGTGCACGCCGGTGGAAGGCAGGCCCAGGATCACGTCGCCGGGGCGGACGTTTGCGGGGTCGAGCATCTTGGGACGGTCGACGACGCCCACGGTAAAGCCGGCGAGGTCGTAGTCGGCCGGAGCCATGACGCCCGGGTGCTCGGCCATCTCGCCGCCCACGAGCGCGCAGCCCGCGAGCTTGCAGCCGTCGGCCACACCCTTGATAATCTTTGCCATGTGCTCGGCCTCTATGTGGCCAATGGCAACGTAGTCCAGGAAGAACAGCGGCTCGGCGCCCGAAGCCAAAATGTCGTTGACGCACATAGCGACCAGATCCTGGCCCACCGTCTCGTGACGGTCCATGATCTGGGCGAGCACGAGCTTGGTGCCCACGCCGTCGGTACCGCTGATCAGGATCGGATCTTCCATATCCTTAAGCGCGGCGGCCGAGAACAGGCCGCCAAAGCCGCCGATGCCACCGATAACCTCGGAACGGTTAGTGTCCTTGACCATCTGCTTAATCGCGTCGACGGCGCGGCCGCCCTCGGCGGTATCGACGCCGGCGTCCTCGTACGTCACATGCTTGCTGTCGCCCATCTGAGCCTTCCTCTCCCACTACCGTGGCGCCGCACGGGCGCCAAACGGTGCTCATAGTTGCGTTCATTTCGGCGCGCGCCATAACAGCACGCGCCGTCATATCAACAAAACAGCAGGTAAAACCTACCAAAATAAACCTGTCCCCATATGGCAGGTTTTATGCCTCGCCGTGCTCCTCTTCCCAGCTGCGGTCGTCGTATTTCTCGATCACGGCGTCGTCGTCAAAGTGCAGCGGCTTGTCCAGGTTGCGGGGCTTAAAGCCCTCCATAAACTTGTCGCGGCCAAAGCTCTCGGGAATCGCCACGGGGTAGCGGCCGGTAAAGCACGCATCGCAGTAACCGCCCTTGGGCATGACCTTAAGCAGGCCCTCGACCGAAAGGAAGGCCAACGAATCGGCGCCGATATACTCGCAAATCTCGTCGACCGTCTTGTTGGCGCTGATAAGCTGCGACTGCACGTCGGTATCGATACCGTAGAAGCACGGCCAAATGACCTCGGGCGAGTTGATGCGGATGTGAATCTCCTTGGCGCCGGCGTTGCGCAGCATCTTGACGAGCTGCACCATGGTGGTGCCGCGCACGATGGAGTCGTCGATGACGACCAGGCGCTTGCCCTCGATATTGTCGCGCAGCGGGTTGAGTTTCATACGCACGCCCATGGCGCGCAACTCCTGCGTAGGCTCGATAAACGTACGGCCCACGTAGCGGTTCTTGATAAGGCCCTCGCCAAAGGGAATACCGCTCTCGTGCGAATACCCCTCCGCAGGCGGCAGGCCGGAGTCGGGCACGCCGATGACCAGGTCGGCCTCGACAGGCTCCTCATGTGCCAGCTGACGACCCATGTCGTAACGGCAGGCATAGACGCTCTTGCCGTTCATGATGGAGTCGGGGCGGGCAAAGTAGACCTGCTCAAAGATGCAGTTGGCGGGCTCTTCGGCTGCAGGCACGCCCTGCTCGGATACCAGGCCCTCGGCGCTGATGCGCAAGATCTCGCCGGGACGGACGTCACGGACGTACTCGGCACCCACGATGTCGAGTGCGCAGGTCTCGGAAGCAACGACCCAGCCGCCGGCGCGCGTGACACGGACGGCGGAGTCGACCGTCGCGGCGCCGTCCTGCGACGGCAGCTGCGAAACGGCTGCGGCATCGGCCTGGTCCAGACCCTCGTCCACCAGCTTGCCCAGCACGAGCGGGCGAATGCCGTGTGGATCGCGGAATGCGTAGAGCGCTTGCTCGTTGATGAGCGTCATGGCGTAGCCGCCGCGCACGAGCTCCATGGTCTTGCGAATGCCCTCGCGCAGGTGGCCCGTACGCTGAGTAAAGTAGCCGATGAGCTTGGTCGCGACCTCGGAATCCGAGTTGGAGAGGAACGGCACGCCCAGCTCGATCAGCTGGCGGCGCAGCTCGTCGGTGTTGACGAGGGTGCCGTTGTGCGCGAGCGCAATAATGACGCTATTGATGGTAGAGAGGTGCGGCTGAGAGGCTTCCCAGCTCTTGGCGCCGGCGGTGCCGTAGCGCACATGACCCACGGCCAGCTGACCGGAGAGCGTCGACAGGTCGGCATTGGAGAACACGCGGTCGAGCAGGCCCAGATCCTTGCGGACCATAACCGTACCGCCGTCACCCACGGCGATTCCAGCCGATTCCTGGCCACGGTGCTGCAGCGCACGCAGGCCAAAGTACGTCAGTCGAGCCACGTCGCGATCGGGCGCCCATACGCCGAAAATGCCACATTCCTCATGCAGCTGGTCGGAGTCCGGATCATACGTCGACATGGTGTTCACCTGTCCCGCGGCACGCTCGGCCGCGCGGATGGTTTCTTGAGACATGGTATCCCCTCAGAGCCTCGTATTTTTGGCGTTACCTGCCCTATTATACGCACGGCAAGACAAGCACTCCCGCGCATGAACAGCGCTTTTTAAAAGCCCACCGAGCTAATAATCAGTTTTGTTGCCAAACATTTTATCGGTCTGTCCAGTGCAAGCGCCCGCGCCCCCCAGATGGCCGCCGCGTCCACCGTTGGGGATTACAAAGTTGCAATTGGGACGTTCGTCCTGTCTTTTGGCAGGTCGGCGGCGTATCCTTATAACCTACAACAAAGCGAGAAAGGTTCTGTATGGATCGAAACGAACTCGACCCCAGCGTCCCCAGCGCCACAGAGGTCAAGAAGATTCCCCTCATCATTAAGGTGTACGCCGTCCTGTGCATCCTTTCCGGCGTGGGCACGCTCCCGTCGGTCGCTGCCTTTATGTGGCAGGTCATCACGGCACTTGTTAACGGCAACGCCACCGAAAAGCTCGGCGACAACACGCTCGTCGCAGTCGGCCTTATCGTCGCCGGCATCATGCTCTCTGCGGCAAGTGCCGTCATCCTAATCATCTTTGGCCTGGACCTTATCAAAAACCAGCGCCGCAACGCCGCCCGCCTGTCCTACATCCTTATTGCATTCACCGTCGTCGAGCTTTTGGTCGACGTGATGCTCCAGGGCATCGGGCCCTTCCTGCTGCGTCCCGCGATCCAGCTCGGCATCCTTGTTGCACTTTCGGCAACCGTCGACCCCACGCTGCGTCAGGAGCGCGAACTGCAGCGCCGCCTGCAGGAGATGCTCGACCGCGACGCCGCCGCCGAGGGCATGCTCGGCCGCGATGAAACCGGCGAGGGCTACATCAAGCTCAACTACTTCAACCTGTTCTGGGTGTTCTTTGTCTGCTGCATACTCGGCCTGATCGCCGAGGACATCTGGCACATGACGGTCGACGACCCGGGCGTCTATCAGAACCGCGCCGGCATGCTGTTTGGCCCCTTCAGCCCCATCTACGGATTTGGCGCCGTGCTCATGACCATGGTGCTTAACCGCTTCTACAAAAAGAACCCCATCATCATTTTCCTGGTGAGCGCCCTGCTCGGCGCCAGCTTTGAGGTGTTCGTGGGCTGGTTTATGCAGACCGCGTTTGGCGTGGTCTCGTGGAGCTACTCGCACATAACGCTGTTCGGTTTGCCCGATCCGCTCGTGGTCCTCACGGGCGGACGCACCTGCACGGGCTTCGCCTGCCTGTGGGGCCTGGGCGGCCTCATCTGGATCAAGCTGCTGCTGCCGAGGCTGCTTAAGCTTATCAACAAGATCCCCTGGAAGAGCCGCTACTCGGCCACCGTCATCTTTACCGTTATCATGCTGGTCGACGGCGTCATGACGCTGCAGTCGCTCGACTACTGGTACCAGCGCGTTAACGGCACGGAGCCGGACATTCCCGTCGCACAGTTCTACGGAGAGCACTTCGATAACGAGTACATGGAAAACCGCTTCCAGAGCATGACCATGAGCCCCAAGGATGCGACACGCGTATAGCGCTCACCGCGCCCAAAACGCAAAATGCCCGCCGGTATCACACGTACCGGTGGGCATTTTTATAAACGATCCTTCTATCGACGCAATCCTCTATGCCTCGCGCTCGACCTCACTCACGCATTCGTTCTTGATGGTGCCAACGAGCGCCTGCAGTGCATCGACCACGTGTGGGCGAATGTCCCCGCCGATAAGCACGAGCATGATGTCGTCACCTACGGAAAGCTCGCCGCTTGCCAGCCACACGCGCACATAGCCGATACCCGGCATCGCACGCGTCGCCTCGATAGCAGCCTGCACCTTCTGAGCATCGAAGCCAAACACCATGCCGCCCACCTTATGCCCAGGCGCCACGCCATCGGTCTCGACTCCGCGCACCTCAGCCTTGGGCGTCGCGCGCACCACACCGTTATGCGTCAGATACATCCCACAGCCCGCCGCCGAAGCATCGGCCTTGGCCTCGCGCAGCCAAGCATCAATCGAAGGCATCAATTTGCCACTCTCGAGCATCATTTCTCCCTTACCGTCGTCGAGTAGCCAATTTGGGACGGGGCCTTTTTAGCTACTCTCGAACAACTTATTCCTCGACCGGCGTGAGCACCATGACGGCGCGTGTGTTGCTCAGCGACAGCGAACGACAGGTCACAAGCGTTACAACCTTAGTTGCCGAAGCGGCACGATCGGTGGCATCACTCGCCACGGCAGAAGCGCCGTCGAGCATCTCGGACAGGTAGTTCTTGAGTCCGTCGTCGCCCTCAAAATTGGTCGTGCGCGCCTTGGCATACGTGTCCTCGACCACCTTGGTCGCCAGCGGACGCAACTTATACGTCGCATCGCGCGTGATGTAGTACACATATTCAATGCTATCGAACGTTGCCTGGTCAGTCGTATCCGAAATCACGTTGAACATCGACCCATCGTTCATATGGTGGCCGTAGATCGTGGTCTGCTGGTCGACCATTCCCGGCGCGGTGTCATCGCTATCCAAGAAGATGGCACCCGAGGCGTTAGACGTGCCATCGAACAGCGTGTTGAGGTATTTGGAGTTGTTGTTGGTCTGCACCACGGGATAGTTGATGTTGGTTCCCGGCACGTAAATCCAACCCACAATCTCGGGGTTCGTCTGAGCAAGCGCATCAAAGTCGATAATCGGCACGCCGCTGGCGTCCTTATCGCTTACATATTGCTTCTCGATTTTCTGATACGAATCGCTCGCCTGCTTATAGCCAATCTGGGCATTAATAAAAATAGCGGCGGCGGCGACAATCAGACCGATACCGATGATGATGAGCAGAATGGGAATAATGGAGTGGCGCTTTTTGCGCGGCGGCTCGGTGCGATCCGACGGCGCGGCATGCGATGAAGACCGGGGCGGCTTCTTAGCGGAGCTATAAGACGAAGGACGATATGCGGCCGGCGCGTCCTGTCGACGATGCGTCGCCGGTGTCACGGGGCGCGGCGCGCGCGGCTGCTGAGGAGAGGATGTCCGACCCTGCTGTGCCGCACGGGCAGCACCCGGCTTCGACGGATCGGGAATCTGAGAAGCCTTGAATCGTTTTCCCTGATAATCGGACATGGCTCTCCTTATACTGCGGTGAAACGGCGGAACGCTTAGGCGTCAGCCATCTCCTGCTTCATCTTCTCGATAACCTTGCGGTACTCGGGGTCGCAAGCACCCAGAATCTGTGTGGCATAGATGGCGGCGTTCTTGGCACCGTTGATGGCAACGCAGGCCACGGGCACGCCCGAAGGCATCTGCACCATCGACAGCAGCGAATCCATACCGCCCAGGTCACTCGTCTTCATAGGTACGCCGATAACCGGCAGCGGTGTAAAGGCGGCCACGACACCACCCAGGTGAGCGGCCTTGCCGGCGGCGGCGATAATCACTTTGATACCGCGATCGGCGGCAGTCGAAGCCCACTCGTGGACCTTCGCCGGTGTGCGGTGTGCGCTCGCAATGACAAGCTCATAGGGCACACCCAGTGCCTCGAGCTCGGCGGTGCAGCCTTCCATAACGCCCAGATCGGACTTGGAACCCATGATGATCCCGACAACCGGCTTCTGATCTGCCATAAACATAGACCTCCTGTTGAGAGCGGTGACGCAGCGAATCCGCGACCCTTAACTGCAAATAATTCAAGTATAGCCACCGATGCCGATGTGTTCGGTGAGAGACGGAATGCTTTGCGAGATTAAGGCCGAAGGGTCGGAGCTTTCCGCCTACATTCAAAAAGCATGCCCACCGTCCTTGGGTGGGACGGCGGGCACGCTTGCTTAGCTGTTGCTGGGGCTACTTGGCCTTGCTGCGACGATGGAAGAAAGCGCCGATCGCGGCGATGATGGCGCCGAGACCACCGACGGTCACGACGGTCGCCGCCGTCTGGTCGCCGGTATTGGGGATCGCCGAACCGTTCTTCTTGCTGCCCTGGGCCTTGTCGCCTGCGGGCTTGCCCGCCTGGTTGCCGCCGTTCGAGCCATTGCCGGAACCCTGGTTGCCCGAGCCGCCCTGGTTGCCGGAGTCGGCATCCCTGAGGCTCTCAATGGCCAGCTTGAGCTGGTCATAGGCCGCCTGGAGCTGGGTGTCGGAAGCATTCTCATCACCCAAGACGTCCTCGGCGTAGGTAATGGCATCCGTCAGGGCCTTGACAGACTCGTCCGTCTTGCCCCTGGTGTCAGTCTCCTTCGCCTGCTTGACCAGGGCCTTGAGCTGCTTCTTAGTCGGATTCTCGACCGGGACCACCGGGGTCTTCTCGAGCGCGCCGCGGGCGCTCTCGAGCGCCCTGAGCGCCTGGTCGACCTCGTCCTGCGTGGCGTCCTCATCGCTCAAGATGGCGCGGGCGCTCGCCAGGGCGTTCTCGAGCGCCGTCCAGGAGGCCTCGGTGTAGTCACCGGCCTTGAGGTCGCCGGCAGCAACCTCGGCATCAACCTTTTCGATCGCGGTAGCGAGATCATCCTTCGCCACCGGATCGGAGACGGCCGTACCGTAGAACTTGAGCTCCGCCATGCTGCAGTAGGCATCAACGTCGCCACCGCCGGCGTGAATCACCTTGACGGTCACGTAGCGACCGCGCGCGGCGCCAAAGCTCATCTGCTTCCAGTCGCCACGGTCGGTGAGCACGCGGCCGTCGTTGTCGAAGGCGAACGTACCCATCGACGCGGCGGTGCCCATCTCATAACCGTCGGCAGTGTCGGAGACCAGTATCTCGGCCTCGAAGATATCGCCGTTAGTGCCGCCGTCCTGGCGCGGCAGGAATGTAACGTCGGTGAGATCGTAGTCGCGGCCCAGGTCGACACTCAGATACTGGGGCATACCGGTCCCATGGGCCCAGTCGCTGTGCCAAAGCGTCCGCTCGTCGCCGTCGAGAGCGTTGACGGCGTTGCTGCCCTCGTAGTCGGCCTCACTCGAGAAGTCGGCCACCTTGACGTTCTTGCGGTTCTCGGGCGTGTTGATGAGGATTTTCTCATCGACAGGGCGCATCTTGAGGCCGTCGATTGCCTTCTCGATCTTGGCAGTGGCGTCTGCGACATCCTTCTTGCTATAGCTGCCCTGGCCGCTGTCGAGGAGCTTCCGAGCCGCCTCGACCGCAGTGGTGAGAGCTGCATAGGAATCCTTGGTGTAGACGGACTCGCTGTAGCCCGCGGCCTTGGAAAGCGCTGCCACGAGCGCAGAGGTATCGACACCAGCCTTGACCTCGACCTCATAGGATGCGGTCTTGGAGGGGTCGAGTACCGACGCCACCGTGATCTTTGCCTTGCCGGCCTTGTTGGCACGCAGGTAGTAGCTCACGCTATCGCCAGCCTGAACAGCGGAGACGCTTACCACAGAGGGGTCGGAGCTCTCGACCGTCACATAGGGGTAGCCAGCGCTCTCAGGCGTAGCCTTGGCGTCGACGGGCGTAATGTCGCCTTCAAAGAACTCGGTCTGGTTCTTGCCTAGCTCGACACCCTCGATGGCCTCGACACCCTGCGTGTAGTTGAAGTTGACCTCACGCAGTGTGAGCATCTGGTCACCCGATGCCTCAAGCGGCGTGACCTCGACCTTGGTCGCCTTCTTGCCCTTGTTCTCGGCAGAGAGGTCAAAGGCGTAGCGAGCCAGGAAGGAATCGTACTCCCCGCCCGCGAACTCTTGGATCGAGCCATCCTCGAACGTCACGACGGCCTTGATCTTCTGTACGGTTCCGTTGCCGCCGTTGCGGTTAACGACCTCGACGCTATCGAGTTTCGACGGCGTCTTAAATGCGAATGTCATCGTGGTGGGAAGCTTCACGTAACTCGGTAGCTTACCCTCGCTGTCCCAGTTGCCACTCCAGTTCCACAGGAACTCAAAGCCGTTGTCGCCCTCGTTATTATCGAACAGCGCGTTATAGCTCTTCTGCTGGATAAGTTTCTCGACGTTGGTCCCGTCGTCGGTCGTGAGCTCATCGTTGGTCATCGTGATGTTGAAGGCATCCTGGGCGTACTCGGCGACCGTTGGCTGAGGAACGTCCGGCATCGTCACCGTGCCGTCGCTCGCAAACTCAAGTGCGTCGCATGCCGGGCCGATAAGCCAAGATGTCGAGGGCAGTTCGACCTTTCCGGCGGTCTTGGCCTTGAGCTTGAAACTCGCCACCGCGCCAGTACCGTTGTAGAGCTTGCCATCGCCGCGGTTGGCAAAGGCGAGATTGATAGTCTGCGTTCCGTCCACGAACTGGACCTTCTCGCGAGACAGGTTCTCCATGCCGGCAGTCGAGCCGTCCTGCGCGATGCTCTCGGACACAAACTCGAACTGGTCGCTCTTGAAGTTGACGAGGGCGCCCAGGGCGTTGACGTTCTTGGCGTCGGCCGCATAGACATCAACGGTGATCTCATCACCGGCCTCGACCTCGGTCTTGCTCGGAATCACCGCGAGCGAACCTGCGACCTTGCCCTTTTGTTTAGCGCCGCCGTCAAGACCCGCCATGGTGAACGAGTAATCGTAGACGTCGTAAACGCCGTTATCGTTGAGGTCGGCGAAGTGGTCGCGGATCTGCGAACCGAACGTCGGGGTATCGGGCTCGCGATTCTCGAGGCCCAGATAGTTCTTCATGTTGGAGTAGTCTCCGTCGGAGATCGTGGCCTTGTTGAGGTTGGAGCCCACGGCGAAGCCATCCGTGCCGTCGGTCTTGTAGATGGCAATCTCGGACGCGGAGAAGAAATTGCCGACCGAGGCGAGCGGTGTCATGCGCACGTAACGGGCGGCCACGGTGCCGTCAAACGCTACCGTCTTACAATCAGCGGAACGTGCCCAATCGACCTCCTGGCTCGTCCAGTGGACGCCATCGAGACTCGTCTCAACACGCATCTTGGTCACGGTGCCGTTGCCGGCGTCATCGCGCGGATAGTACTCGAGCTTATCGAGCTTGTAAGCGCGTCCATAGTCAACGGTAAGCGCCTTGCCCAGATCGTTGCCACCGGAGTGGAAACCGCCGTCGCCCGACTGGAACTCATGGTCGAAGGCGAGCTCGGCCTTATGGCTGCCGTAAAGTGAGCCCTCCCAGGTGATTTCCTCGGCGTCGGGGACGTTCCGCCACGGATCGAGTGCGGAGTTCGCCTCGAGCACATCGCTCCAGGCGGAGTAACCTTCGGCGTTGCGCGAACGAATCTGGTAGGTGTGCTTGCTATTGTAGGCGAGGTCGGTGTGCGTGAACTCGGCCGCATCACCCACGGCAAACACAGTGCCGTCGACCTTAAGGTCGTAGGAGGTAGCACCATCGACCTTTCCCCAGGTGAGCTTGATGCTCGTTGGGGTCGTGGCGTCCTCGGGGGCAGCAAGGTTCGTGGGTGCGGAGAGGTTCTCGTTGAGGCGATCGGCTGTGAGCGTGGCGTCGGCGTTCACGAAACCGCCCAGCTCAAGCGTCTGCGCCGCTGCAGCAACATCGGTCTTCGCGAACTTGACGTAGACCTTGGGGTTCGTGGTGATCTTGGTGTTGTTGAAGCTCTCGCCCTGCTCGGCCTCGGTGCCGTCCGCATCGCTGCCGTAGTGGTTGAGGTTGGGGGTCTCGCTGTAGAAGTAGACCGCCTGGCCGGCCTCGGGGGTCGCGGCGTCAAAGGTCTCCTGCGAGTCGACCTCAACCACGTTGAGTGCGGATCCGCCGTTCTTGGCGACAACGCTCGTGGGCTTGGCGGACACATTGGCCACGAAGGTCGTGGTGCGGTTGGAGTCGTAGCCGTTGTAGCCGCCCTGCGAGGCCTCGGCGGTAAAGGTCGCGGTGCCGCCTGCGGCCTTGGAGCTGTAGACGGTGCTCACATGCTCACCGTAGGAGATATTGTCGATCGTGCCGTAGGAATCGTCCTCAGTCGTGTTGTTCTCGATGGAGGAGCCGTCGTCCTCGTACTGCGTAAAGGTGCCGTCGCCCTCGGTGGCGAAGAACTCGACGATACGCTGGCTGCGGTCGGTACCCTTGGTGTTGGTGTCGCTCACGGCCTCGGGGTTGTTGTTCTCGGCGTACATCGGCACGATAGCGTTGGCCTTCACAAACAGCGGCAGCTTCCAAAGCGGAGCCTCGTAGTTGTTGAGAACCTGGCCGCCGCGATACTGCTTACCCGAGAAGTAATCGATCCAGATGGTGGGATTCTCGTCGGTGCCGTAGTTGGGGAGGTAAATCCCATTGCGAATGTCGTTGCCGTTCTCGTCTGCCTGGGTATCCTGATACACCGGTGCCACTAGGAAGTTCTCACCGAACATATACTGGTATTGCGTCGAAGTGCTTGCGGCGTACTCGGAGTTGTCGGAAAGCAGCATGGCGCGGATCATGGGCAGGCCGGCATCGCCGTTACCCGTGTCGATGTTGGCCGCCGAGGCCGCGCTCGTGTAGATATAGGGCATGAGCTGCGCCTTGAGCTTGAGGTAGAAGCGCGAGATGCCTGTGTAGGGATCGCCGTGCGTCATGGGCGATTTACGGTAGGTGCCCCAACCGTCCATGTCAAGCATAGAGGGCGTGAACGTCTTCCACTGGTAGTCACGCGCAGAGATGATGGGGTCGCCGCCAAAGATGCCATCCATGTCGGAGCCGATGTTGGGGTTGCCCGAAAGACTCTGACCGATATACGTGGGGATATGGAAGCGAATGTACTCCCAGTTACCGCCATACTGGTCGCCGGTCCAAATGCCACCAAAGCGCTGCGTGCCGGCCCAACCATCGAGCGTGATGATGTTGGGGCGCTTGTTAGCGCCGGTCGTCACCGTGTCATAAGCTGTCTTGATGCCATTAAGACCAAAGGAGTAGCCAGATCCAACCCAGGCAACGTCGGTCTTAAGGGTAGTGATGCCTCCCGTCTTGACCTCGGCGTCGAAGTCGCGAAGCAGATGCCACGGGGTCTCAGGGTTGCTGTCGGGCTCAAGGTTGGACTGGGTCCACAAGCCCGTGCTCACACCCTTGGAGTTGGCATACTCGGTGAACTTCTTAAGGTTGTCGACATTGGCACGCACAGCGTTAAGACGGTCGGCCGAGCTCGCTCCGTCGGAGTTGACGCCGCCGGTCTTGTAGTAACCGTTCTGGCCATAGCCGGCGCCGTAACCGTCGTTCGGCAGGAACCAGCCGAGCGGCATGTCGTTGTCCTCGTAGTCATCGATAACCTGACGAGCAGAGAACTGGCGGTCGAAATCGGTCGCTTTCATGTTCTCGGTATCAACCGTAGGGCCCTCACCGTTGAGCGTCTCGGCCGCAAGTGTGCCGTCGAGCTTGTAGCCCGTCGACATGCCAGACTCGTACTTAACGTCGCCCTTCTCGCTCGAGGACTTGCTGCCCTTGGTCTCCCACTTCTTTTGACCCGAGGTCGTTGACCAGCCATCACGGTTATAGGCATTAAGATGACCAAGGTAGAACCCGTACTCGGGCAGCAGTACCGGGTTACCGGTCACCTTGTAGTAGTCCTGCAGCATCTCGGTTGCCACGTTCGAAGCGCCCTCGTTGGTCGCCACGAAGTAGTAGGCATCAAACTCATTCTCGCTGTGCAAAGTCGTGACCGTCGATGAGTCCGTGGAACCGAAGTCGTAGGAACCCTCTGCAAACGTGTTTCGGAGTACGCCGTAGCCGTCACTCGTCCAATAAAACGGGTTGGGCGAGGCAACGCCGCCATCGGTCCAGTTGTTCGTGTTGGAGATGGCGATGGTCTGGTTGGTGTGCAGGAAGCGTCCGTTCTGGGTGCCGCCGCCAAAGAAGTTCTCGGACTTCTCCTTGGCGAGCGTCTGGACGGTACCCTTCTTATCAAGGTCGAGGGACGCGGACTCGGAAACCACGACACGGTCGCCTGACTTGATACTCATCTTGCCAGTCGCCTTGTCCAGGATCACGGTCGCCTTTCCGCCGGTGATCTCGATAGTGTCGCCCTTGTCGGCAACCGTCGCACTCGGCTTGCTGTAGGTGTCCGAGGTATCGGGCTGAGCCTGGATCTTAGCCGTGTGGGACTTACTACGCGGCGTGGCGTACTCGGAAAACTCACCCTTGGGGTCGACGTTATAACGGAAAATACCGTCCTCGAGGAACGTAATACGGCCCTTGATGCCGTCAGCGAAATCGATGTCGACGACATTCGAGGCAGACTGGGACACGGTCGCCGAGTCGACGCCCTTGAGTGGCGTGGCAATCGCCTGCTGGGGATTGGCAAACACGAGCGTCGCTGCAGTGGCAACGAGGACCGCGCTTCCCTTCACCCACCGTTTCGTAAAAATGGAATTCCTGCGCATCTGGTCTCCTTTCTTCCGACATGCTGAGGTGCCGAGGACGCCCCCCCCCGGCAGCATGGGAAAACGTATCAAACGGAGATGTTCGGTACATTCCGCACAATGGGGGCCACCCGTTACCAAGGGGCCAACTGGTAGTAACCAGATAGCCACCTACTAGGTCATATCAACATATGGGAGCACTTGCGCACCCAAGTTCGGAATTCTCCCAGCGGCAGCAAAATAAGCGTCAACGGCAAGGTGGGCTTAATAAGCCATACCAATTGGTTCTTCAGTCAAATACCAATCTAGCAAAAATGTACTGTTTGTCTGGTATTACACAGACCATACCTTTCCCTCGGGAACTGGGCTTCGCGAAGTTTCCCGAGGGAAAGGCTCAGCCGCCATCCTGCAACCTACCGGGGATTGCCATGACGTACGTTGGCTGATTTGGTTTGGAATGAGATGTTGACGGTGGCTGATGGGCACAACTGTCCCGGGTGCATTTCAAGATGCACCTAAATGTCTGTCTTTATCCTTATAGATTGTCCAGGTAGTCGTCGGCATCATAGGTAAGGCTGTAAGCTTTATTCAGGATGCGCACGAGCTCCTGGGCATCGTGCTCGCCGAGCGCTGAGAGTTGTTTCGAGAGCGATGCCACACTCTCGGCATTTTTTTTCGCCGCGAAATCACGGCCTTCCTCGGTAATGCTCACCAGCACACGCCGACGATCGTTTGGATCAGTCCTGCGCTGAACGTAACCCTTACTCTCGAGTGAATCCAAGATATGCGACATGCGCGCACGGGAGAATTTCAGCTTCTTGGCAATCTCGGAGGGAATGACATCACCGTCAATACCCGATAGATACTGTAAAACCGGTGCCTCGCCCACACTGGCGCCGCCGGCAGCACTCAAGGATCCCTTGGCAAGGGAACGTGAGTACACAATCAGTTTTCGAGCGACGTCATCGTAATCCACTGGGGATATTGTCCTTTGCAACTCTAGAAGGGCCATAAAACCGTCATTTGCCGTACATTAGTTAACATTCGCAACAATTATTTATGATACCCCAACGCGGAAGTCTATTGCTCGTCCTTCTTGCGTCGCATAAGCTCCTCAACGTCGACACCAGCGGCCTCGAGCATGCGCTCGACATTCTTTTTGGCGTTGGTCGTGCCGACCTTAAGCACGATCGAAAGCGGAGTGCCCACCACCAGGCACACGATGCCCACGGGGACACCCCAGCCGGGGCCGCCCTGCATACCCCACATCCCCATCAAAAAGCCAATCGCCACGAGCGAATAGCCCAGGCGCAGCCAAACATTGAGCCGCTGAATAGCATCGGTCTGCATCTTTGCCTCGCGAATCAAGTCGTCGCGCGAAAGGTCGTGTCCATGTTTCTCGTGCATATGGTCCTCCTCGTGCAAAGTGTGCATCATGCGCAAGTGCATCGTTTGTCGAATACGTCATCTTTCAAGAGCAATATAGCGGGTGTCGTGTAGGCGATGGAGGTCGCTGGCCATATTGCCCTTGAAGGGCGGCGCAAAATCAGAAGGCCGTGCGGTTGAGGCCGCACGGCCTTACAGGGGGCCAGGGGATGATGACTAGTAGCTCAGTGCCGGGTCGAAGAAGCCAATGAGAACGCCCACAAATGCGATCACAACGAGGATCAGCATCATAACGATGGGGTTGACCTTCTTCTTGGCCATCATGTACCAGCAGAAGATGATGAAGATCATCGGCAGCAGGTGCGGATAGATGCCATCGAGCGTGTCCTGGAACTTACCGCCACCGGGCAGCACCAGGTTGGGGCTGCAGGTGATGGAGACCCAGGTAGCACCGACTGCACCGATGACCATGGTACCGACCATCACGATGGAATCACGCAGAGCCTTGGCCTTGGGGCCGACGAGGGCCTCGACCGCCTTGCCGCCGAGCTCATAGCCCTGGTTGTAGGCAAAGCGCATGCCAAGGAACATGAGCAGGTTCCACACGACAATATAGAAGATGGCGCCGAGCGGGGAGCCGCCGGTCGAGAGACCGAGGGCAATACCGAGCAGGATCGGGATCAGGGTACCGACGATCAGCGAGTCGCCAAGGCCGGCGAGCGGGCCCATGAGGCCGGCGCGGATGCCGTTGATGGCGTCGTCGTCGATGGCCTCGCCGTTTGCGCGAGCCTCCTCGAGGCCGGCGGTGACGCCGACAATCATGGTGCCGATCTGCGGCTCGGTGTTGAAGAACGCGGAGTAGGTCTGGAGGGCCTGCTTCTGCTCCTCGGGCGTGTCGTAGAGCTCCTCGACAATCGGAAGCATGGCGCACAGGTAACCGAAGGTCTGCATGTGCTCCTGCGAGAAGCAGGTCAGGTTGCCATAGGACCAGTTACGGAACGACTTGGCAAGCGTTTTCTTAGAGAGCTTTTTCTTCTCTGCCATTAGATGTCCTCCTCTTCCTCATCATCTGAGCCCGAGGCGATAGCTGCCTTGGGAGCGTTTGCGAGGTCGATCTTGAGCGAAGCGATCTCATAGTTGATCAGGGCGAAGAAGCATCCGATGCCGGCAGCGGCGATCAGGTTGCAGCCCATAACAGCGGACAGGGTGAAGCCGAAGAAGAACGTCAGGAAGTCCGTGGGCTTAGAGATGACCTGCTTGAGCAGGATGGCGATACCGACGGTAGGCAGCAGCGAGCCGACGGTAAACAGCGTCTTCATCGCGATGCCGTCCATGGGCATGTAGGTCTTCATGAGGTCGACCATGGCGGTGCCGCCCATGGTGATGATGAACGTCGGGAGGAACGAGCAGACGATGTGACCGATCCAAGGCAGAACGTTGTTGACCAGGTAGAGCTTGTGGAGATCGCCCTTCTCGAGCCACTTCCAGCCCATGCCCTGCCACACCAGGTTGATGGTGGCGGTGCCATAGAAGAGCACAGTGCCGAGCGTGCCGACGGCGGCACCGAGGGATGCGGCCATGCCGGCAGCCTCAGCGGAGGCGGGATCGATGCCCGAGTTCTTGATGGCGAGGATCGCCAGCGGGATGCCGATATAGGACACGGCGCGGACGTCGGCGGAGACGGTTCCGCCGGGGGTCACGAGAGCGATGTAGACAACCTGGATGGCAGCGCCGACGAGGATACCCGTCTGCATATCGCCCATGATGATGCCGACGATGAGGCCGGCGACCAGAGGACGACCCAGAGTGTAGTTGCCGATCGTCGTGCCGCCCATGCCAGGCAGTGATGCCAGGCAGGCGAACAGGCCGAACAGCGCGGCTTGGAATGCATTGATTGCCATGCTTTCCCCTTTCTTTATTCCTCAGCCCCTTTCACCAAGGGCTGTAGATACCAAAATGCGGCTGGCACCTAACTAGAAGCCAAACTGACCGCGGAACTTGGGCCACTCACCGATGGACTTCTCCTTGATAAGGGCGAACTCGACCGTGTAACCGGCGTTGGTGAGATCCTCGAGCGCCTGGGCCTCTTCCTGCGTGATCGACTGGTTGTTGCCAAGCTTGGTGGTGCCGGGACGATCGTTGCAGGGACCGACGATGATGCGGTCCATGCCGGGCTTAAAGCCAAAATCGACGAGAAGTTCCTTCATGTCGAGCGGGTTCTTGGTGATCAGGAAGTACTTGGTGTCGGACTTGAGAACCTTCTCGGAGACCTCCTTGAAGTGCTCCTTGGTCCACACGAACGTCTTCTTGCCCGAGGCACTCTTGTAGGCCTCCTTGAGCACGGGGTTGGACGCTGCAGCGTCGTTGACGGCGATAAGACCGTCGCAGGGATACTCGAGGGCCCAACGGGTAACGGTCTGTCCATGGATCATACGGTCATCAATACGGATGAACGAAATCATGCGTTCTCCCTTTCTTTATCACCGGGGGTCTTTCCTCTTAACCCCCGCTCCATCACGAAAATTTGGGCGGATGCGCTGCCTAGATGTCGTCGTCCTCGTCGTCGGCGTCATCGGTCGGGACAACGAGCTCGGACATACCGTTCTTGCCCTCCTGCAGCATCATCTGCTTGAGGGAATCCAGGTCCATGGTGGCAAGCCCCATCATGGCGGTCATAGCCATGGGCAGATTCATACCGCCGAAGGCAATGGTGTGGGCGAGCAAACCCTTCTCGGCCAGCGTGTTCATGGCATTGGTGAGCGGCGATCCGCCCAGGATGTCACCAAGCAGGACAACCTCGTCATCGGCGGTAACGGGAGCGAGCATCGCCTTGACGTTCTCGACATACTCGTCAGCGCCCATGCCGTCCACGAGACTCGTCGACAAGATGTTCGGGGCGTCATTGCCGAGCATCTTGAGGACACTGTGCAGTCCGGGAGCGAGCGTTCCGTGACTGACCATTACCAGATACCGCATGCGGTCTCCTCTCGACCTGCCGTGTGTCGCACGGCTTTGCTTTTTGCTGAGATTATTGTTGCGCCGGGGCATGTTCGGTACAAGAAAATAGTTGCGAACGGCAACTATTCATCGGTTAACGGTAGCAACTATTTTTGTGCCTAAATTATTTTTTCTTCTAATTATTTTTAAAATAGCAGGTAGATTGCCTGATAAATGTTTTATGTTCCTTATGCACCATACATACCAGCAAGAATCGGGCCTGGCATCTCCGGTTTGCCCCGCAGTGTCAGACCATGTCACGTACGCCCACGACATGGAGGTACCCCATGGATATGATCTCGTTTCTCGCCTCCGAACCCTTCGACCGCAGCGGTGATACGCCGCTCTATGTCCAGCTTAAACATCGAATCGCTCTGCTTATCGCCAGCCAGGCGTTCGACACCAAGACGCCGCTGCCACGCGAGCTCGAAATCTGTGAGCGGCTGGAGTTATCGCGCGCGACCGTGCGCCGTTGCTTCCAAGATCTCGTCATCGAGGGGCGCGTGGTGCGCAAACGTGGGCAGGGCACGTTCATCAAACCCCAAACCTCAGCACCCGGCATCGACCTGGCCCTGAATTTCAGCGCGCGGATGCGCGAAGCGGGACGGGTTCCGAGCTCGCAGATTCTCGCCTTTTCAAGCATACCGGCCGTCCGCGGCATCGCCTCTGGGCTCAAAGTGCCCGAAGGGACACCCGTCTGGGAGATTCGCCGCCTGCGTCTCGCCAACGACAAACCCATGGAGCTCAACTACGTCTATATCCCCGTGTCACTTTGCCCCGAGCTCACACGCAAAGACGTGGATGGCTCGCTCTACGCCTACATCGCGGAAAAGACCGGCATCCTGCCCGCAAGTGTCGATGCCGTCTACGAGACGGTCAACCTCGACAAGCATGAGGCGCGCCTTTTGGGACAGAACACCGGTAAGGCGGCGATGCGCATCGTGCGTTCGACCTACGACAAGACGGGAACCCCGTTCGAGGTAGGCGTGCTCATCAGCTGCGACGGTCAGGCAAAGCTGCACGTGCACATCGCCGCCGACAAAACAACCTTCACCGCCACAGCCCAATAAATCAGAACCACCCTTAAAAAGGGTGGTTTGCTCTTAGGGTATAACCCACGGGCC
>CABPDL010000008.1:0-58425 GCA_902406375.1 uncultured Collinsella sp. | reverse complement strand
TAACTAGTTGACGCTGCGCGCCCACCAAAGCGACAACTTGTCATTCAAAGAGGACGGCATGACCAGAAGGTCTATGCCGTCCTCTTTTCATGCCAATTTGTTCGCTTTGGTGGGCGCTCGCTGTCGGTGCCAAAACATCGGAATTGCCATGATCCAAGGTAGTCATTGAGGACGTTCTTAAATGACTACATAGCATGAGAGTGGATAATCTCCCGGTTTGAGTCTGCATTCGAGCTCAAAGTGGGAGATTATCCACTCTCATTTGCTGTGCGTCCGAAAATCCACGCTCGTTTGTTTTCTCCCTACATTTGGAGGAAGAGCTCGTGGAGGCGGGCGTCGTCGTCGAGCTCGGGGTGGAAGGTGACACCGAGCTGGTTGTCTTGACGGGCGGCGACGATGCGCCCGTCGACTTTCGCTAAGGCCTTGGCGTCGCCGTGGACCTCGACGATGCGGGGCGCGCGGATAAACGTCAGCGGCGCTTCACCGTCGATGCCGGCTACTTGCCCTTTGGTTCGAAAGCTGCCGAGCTGCCTGCCGTAGGCATTGCGCTCGACAAGTACATCCATGGTTGCCAAACGCGGCGTGCCCTTATCGTCATGGGCGGCAAGGTCGCGCGCCAGCAGAATCAGGCCGGCGCAGGTGCCCAGGACGGGCATGCCTTCAGCGATACGGGCACGAAGCTCCTCGAGCATGCCCAACTCGTCAAGCAGCTTCCCTTGAACGGTAGACTCGCCGCCGGGAAGTACTAGACGGTCAAAGTCCTGCTTCAAATCAGCCGCCTGCCTCAGCTCAATACAACGTGCGCCCAGCTCGGACAGTCTCGCCTCGTGCTCGGCAAAAGCACCTTGGACCGCCAGCACGGCGACCGTCTGGTCTGCGTAATCGCTCATGTGCGATCCTTTCTGCTGGACTAGCGCCCGCGCTCCTCCATGATGATTTCGATTTCGTCGGCGTTGATGCCGACCATGGCCTCGCCCAGGTCCTCCGAAAGCTCGGCGATGAGTTTGGCGTCGGTGAAGTTTGCCACGGCCTTGACGATGGCGGCGGCGCGCTTGGCAGGGTCGCCGCTCTTAAAGATGCCCGAGCCGACAAAGACGCCCTCGGCGCCCAGTTGCATCATCAATGCGGCGTCGGCGGGGGTCGCGACTCCGCCGGCGGCAAAGTTTACGACGGGAAGCTTGCCCGTAGTATGGACCTCGCGCACCAGCTCGATCGGAACCTGCAACTGCTTGGCCGCCTCGAACAACTCATCATCGCGCAGGGCGACAACGTCGCGGATCTGCTTTTGGATCTTGCGCATGTGACGCACGGCCTGAACGACGTCGCCCGTGCCCGGCTCGCCTTTGGTGCGGATCATCGTGGCGCCCTCGGCAACACGGCGCAGCGCCTCGCCCAGATCGCGGGCGCCACAGACAAACGGCACGTCAAACTGGGTCTTGTCGATGTGGTAGACATCGTCGGCGGGGGAGAGGACCTCGGATTCGTCGATGTAGTCGATCTCGATGGCCTGAAGGACCTGCGCCTCGACGATGTGACCGATGCGGCACTTTGCCATGACGGGGATCGAGACGGCCTCTTGAATGCCCTTGATCATCTTGGGGTCACTCATGCGCGACACGCCGCCGGCGGCGCGGATGTCGGCCGGGATGCGCTCGAGTGCCATGACGGCACAGGCGCCCGCCTCTTCGGCGATGCGTGCCTGCTCGGGCGTGGTGACGTCCATGATGACGCCGCCCTTGAGCATCTGCGCGAGCTCGCGGTTGAGTTTAACGCGATCGGCCTTGCTGGTCTGTTCTGCCATGGTTGCTCCCTTGGTTGGCATGTGCATTGCTTGACGGAATATCCTATCGGGGAGCTGGGCATGGCGAAATACTCAGTTTTCGAGATAATAACAAGGTCAGACTAATACCAGATTGAATGACTCGATAAGGTCAGGTGACAAACTCATGCTTGACTATAATTTGGAAAACCGCGGCGAAGCATCGCTCTATGAGTATATTTACAAGCAAATTCGAGATGATATCGTAGCTGGACGTATTGCGGCGGGGGAGCATCTGCCGTCCAAGCGCGCCTTTGCGAGTCATCTGGGAATCAGTGTCATTACCATCGAGAATGCATATAGCCAGTTGCTTGCCGAGGGTTATATTTGCTCAAAGCCGCGGCGTGGTTACTACGCGTGCGAGCTTCCCGATGCACCGGTTTTGTCTTTGGCCGCGGGGGATATCGACCGAGATGCTGTCTCTGTTGGCCCCAGCGCGCATGATTCCGACGGACAGACCGAGCAGTTCGAGGCTCTTTCTCCTTCCGCTTTGGAGGCGGCGCGGCTTTGGCAAAGCGCGCTACGGGCGACACTGACGTCCGAAGACGAACGTGAAATCTTTTCGCCCGCACCGGCGCAGGGCACCGCTCGACTGCGACGTGCGATTGCGCACCATCTGCGCGGGACAAGGGGCATGAATGTCAATCCCGACAATATCGTTATCGGTGCGGGCGCCCAGCTGCTCGATACCATGTTGGTTCAGTTGCTTGGCGCGGACAAGGTGTATGCCGTCGAGGATCCAGGCTATTTGCGCTTGACGCGCATCTATCAGGCCATGGGTTGCGAAGTGCGGCATGTCCCGTTGGATGCTGAGGGCGTGGACTTGAGTGCGCTGCAGAAAACCGGGACCGATGTCCTTCACCTGATGCCGTCTCATCAGTATCCGACCGGTCTTGTGACGAGCATTGCACGTCGCTATGCGTTGCTGAGCTGGGCCGCCGAGCGGCCAGGTCGGTATCTCATCGAAGACGACTTTGATTGTGAGTTTCGCCTTGCCGGCAAGCCGATTCCCGCGCTCGCGTCGATCGATGCCGCCCAGTCGGTTATCTACACCAACACGTTTTCGAAGAGCCTTTCATCGGCGTTACGTTTGGCGTACATGGTGCTGCCCGATGAACTAATGGAGAGGTTTAAACGCAACCTTGGTTTCTACGCCTCGTCGGTAAGTTCTGTTGATCAGGTTGCCTTGGCGCGTTTGCTGGAATCGGGTGATTACGAGCGACATGTGAACCGCGTGCGCGTTCGTGCTCGTGGGGCGCGTGATGGCCTGGCGGCGCTTGTACGGAAAACGTTTCCGGCAGGGGAGGTTTCGATCGATCATGCAGACGCGGGCCTTTACTGCGTCGTGGCCGTGGAGCGTGACGCGGGCGGAAGCTCTTTTGCACGGGCCCTCACGCGCTCGAGCATCCCTTTTATCGATATCGGTGACTGTTTTTGGTGTGCCGATGGCGCATCTGTCCCTGAAAACTCAACTCAAATTCTTGTTCAGTATGACGATCTGAGTCCAAAAGTACTAACTACCTTGGAATTGCAGCTAATGGGGGCACTCTGCAACCTAAGTGAGTAGACTTTTAGCACTTTGGCGACCAGGCAGTTTTGTAACAAGCTATCTACCTGCGGTTTTGAAAAGCAGGATGACCGGCCTGCTCGGGATGTTCAAAAAAGTCTACTCACTTGCCGCGCAAAGCTCCTGCATGAGAAAAAAATGGGGTTTTCAACAGGGCTTCGTCCAGCTCTCGGCAAGCTTTTGGCCAGTTGGGGAGGGCTGTTGAAAACTTGGCAGTCCGTTCGGCGCCATTTTTGGTGCGTTCGCGCCAATGCGTGACTGACTGGGTTGAAATTCGTGTTTTCCTGTGCCTATGAAGGATCTACTTTGTGACATATCAGCTTTTAGGTACTGGCGTTTGCCTCCTCAAGTCCGCGCTTTGTGTCCGCCGCTTCCACGACCGGAAGAAGACCGGCAGCGATATGATCTCGCCCGCAACCCGACGGCTGCGGTCGCGCTCGGTTTTCCGTTGTATACATTGGTTCGGTCGAGAAACAAACGGACTTGTCCTGCCAGCATTAGGCAGCGGCTGTTTCTTGGTGAGCTTCCCAGGGAATCCGTGCTGGAAACGGAGTATGGGGCTTTGATTACGTCTCCTCTACTGACGGCATTCATCATGTTGCGGCATCTGACGGATCTTCAGCTTCTTTTGGTATTGGCGGAGATGTGTGGCTTGTTTGCGGTGTGTGCCCTGCCGGCGGCACTTGAGGCGGAGCTTTCGCGTGCAATTGATTCGGGCGCGATTTCGACAACGTTCGGTTGGGTGCGCTGCCCGTCCGAGGACGGCACCGCCTCAAATTTATGGCGTCGAGACGCTTTGGTTTTGGGTGGAGATCTTGACCGTTTTTGTTCAGATGTTTGTGGGATGCGTTACGGCAATAGATTTATAGCGGTATCGCAACTCGTTCCATTGGGCGCCGCGTCGCCTTTTGAGGTCGAGGCGTATTTGCTACTTGCACTGCCGCGATCCCTGGGAGGCGAAGGTTTTTGCGGCATAGAGCTCAATGTTGAAGTGATGCTAAGCACAAGTGCTCGAGCGATTGTGGGAAAGTCCCGTGTATATATCGACCTACTTCTTTCTTCGCCGGACGGCAGGCGACAAGTGGCCATTGAATGTCAGGGAAAGGCCTCGCACGGACGCGCAGGGGATGGCTTGCGTGATGCAGACCGCATGACGGCGCTTCAGGCTATGGGCTACGACGTGCTTCTCCT
The DNA here is from genome assembly GCA_902406375.1 of uncultured Collinsella sp. GTDB lineage: Bacteria > Actinomycetota > Coriobacteriia > Coriobacteriales > Coriobacteriaceae > Collinsella. Next base: position 53,848 of record CABPDL010000008.1, on the reverse strand, counting down.
GACACACAGACAGATATCCGATGAGGATAGATTCCGCGCGATCGTTAAGGCCGTATGCAGGATGCTCGATGCTGAATATCGTGATAAAAGCTCAGATGAGCAAAGGGCTGAGACATTACTCCGGTCTGAACTGTTCGTTGACTGGACAAAATTGGGAGTAATTGACGGAAAGATGCCCGTTAGACACAAAACAGCTCGATCGTGGACGGCTGCGGTTCTAAGTGAGTAGGCTTTTGGCACTTTGGCGACCAGGCCGTTTTGAAACAAGTCATTTACCTGTGACTTTATAAAGCAATACGGATGGTCTGCTCGGCAAGTTTCGAAAAGTCTACTCACTTAGTTTTTGACGAGAGACCGATGCCGAAGATAGCTCTATTTCAGGGCGTTTACGAGTTCTCGAGACACGAAAAAAGGCCCGAACCATGCAGTCCGGGCCTTATGAAGCTAGAGATTATCTCTCAGGCTGCTGGCTTAGCCAAAGTAGCGCTTGAGCAGGCCGGCGAAAGCCTTGCCGTGGCGAGCCTCGTCGCGAGCCATCTCGTGCACGGTGTCGTGGATGGCATCGAGGCCAGCGGCCTTGGCGCGCTTGGCAAGATCGGTCTTGCCGGCGGTGGCGCCGTTCTCGGCCTCAACGCGCATCTCGAGGTTCTTCTTGGTGGAGTCGGTCACGACCTCGCCCAGGAGCTCGGCGAACTTGGCGGCGTGCTCGGCCTCCTCGTGGGCAGCCTTCTCCCAGTACAGGCCGATCTCGGGATAACCCTCGCGATGAGCAACGCGAGCCATGGCCAGGTACATACCGACCTCGGAGCACTCGCCCTCAAAGTTGGCGCGCAGGTCAGCAACGATGTCCTCGGAGACGCCCTCCATCTTGGCGACGCCCACGACGTGCTCGGCAGCCCACTCGAGCTGACCGTCCTCCTGCTTCAGGAAACGAGAACCGGGAACGCCGCACTGGGGGCACTTGAAATCCTCGGGCAGCTGGTCGCCGTCGAACTCTTCCACATAACCGCAAACGGGGCAAACAAACTTCATGATTCGATCCTTTCGATCGATGGCGATGGAGCGCTCGTCCGGTCCCGTAAGGGCCCTCTCCGGACGTGCGTCTTGACGAGTTCTATTATCCATAAATGCGACCGAATGTGAAGCCTATTAGGAATGATTTTTAATAAAATAATTTTGGGCATGTGAAGATGTTGATTGATTAACGATTGCCAGGCCGCTCGAGACCTCCGCTGAGTACAATCGGTCGAGCAAATGTTGACCTATCAACAAATGAAGGAGTTTCCTTTATGCATCCAGCCCGTCGTGCCTGGTGCCGAACATATCAGACGGTTTTTCGCATCGCATTGCCGATCCTGCCCTATACCGAGCCGCGCATTTTGGAGCATGCCGAGGACGTGCCCGCGGTGCTTCAAAAGCGCTCGATACAGCGGGTTCTTATCGTGACGGATCCCGGTATTGCCCGTCTGGGGCTCACGGCGCCGCTCGAGACGGCGCTCGCGTCCAAGGGAATTGGCGTTACGGTCTATGCCGAAACGCGTGCGAACCCCACGGTCTCAAACGTGGAGGAAGCGGCGTCCCTGTATCGCGAGAGCGCCTGTCAGGCCATTATCGGCTTTGGCGGCGGCTCGGCCATGGACTGTGCCAAGGGCGTGGGCGCACGCATCGCACAGCCAAACAAGCCCATCAACAAGATGCGCGGCCTGCTGCGCGTTCATCGTCGCCTGCCGCTGCTCATCGCCGTTCCCACCACGGCAGGTACGGGTAGCGAGGTCACGCTCGCAGCGGTCATTACCGATGACGAGTCGCACTACAAGTACCCCATTAACGACTTTGTGCTTATCCCGCGCTTTGCGGTGCTCGACCCCGAGTTTACGCGCGGCCTGCCCGCCTCCATTACGGGGCAGACGGGCATGGATGCTCTGACGCATGCCGTCGAGGCCTTTATCGGGCGCAGCACCACGCCCTACACGCGCAAGATGGCGCGTCAGGCGGTGCAGCTCATCCGCGACAATTTGCTCGAGGCCTATGAGCATGGCGACGACATGCGCGCTCGTCGCAATATGCTTTCGGCGGCGTATAAGGCGGGCGTTGCGTTTACCCGCTCCTATGTGGGATACGTTCACGCCATCGCGCACAGTCTGGGCGGCCGATACGGAATTCCGCACGGTTTGGCCAACGCGATTATCCTGCCGCACATGCTTCGCGCTTATGGTGACGCCACCGCCCCCAAGCTTGCCGATCTTGCTCGCATGGCGGGCATTGCGCCGGCTACCGCGCAGGACAGTCTTGCGGCCGAGGCCTTTATCGATTGGGTCGACCGCATGAATGCCGCCTTGGGCATTCCCAAATATGTGACGGGTATTCGCCGCTCCGATATTCCGCAAATGGCGGCCCATGCCGATGCCGAGGCCAATCCGCTATACCCCGTTCCGCTTTTAATGGACCGTCTGGAGCTCGAGCATATGTACGAGGTCGTTGCGGGTGGTATGTTTGAAGACGAGAATTAGGAGGGCCCATGAACACCGAGGAAATTGCGCGCATCGTCGGCGATCAGCGCGCCTACTTTAAGACGCGCGCCACGTTTGACGTCGACGCTCGCCGTCGCGCGCTCGTGAGCTTGTGTGATGCGGTTCGTGCGCACGAGGGCGATATCGCCCATGCGCTCAAGACCGATTTGGGAAAGTCGCATGACGAGGCGTATATGTGCGAGATCGGCACGTCGCTTTCCGAGATTCGACATCAGATCGCGCATGTGGCTCGATGGAGTCGTCCGCGCCTGCGTCCGTGTGACCTTGCCAACGCCGTGAGTGTGTGCAAAACGCAAGCCGTGCCCTATGGCGTCACGCTCATCATGGCTCCATGGAACTATCCGTTTTTGTTGACGCTCGAGCCGCTCGCCGGCGCGCTCGCTGCGGGTAACACCGTGGTCATCAAGCCGAGTGCCTATGCGCCGGCTTCGAGCGCGGTGCTCAAGCAAATCTGCGAAGAGACGTTTGATCCGCGCCTGGTGACGGTTATCGAGGGCGGGCGCGCCGAGAACGAAGCGCTGCTCGATGAGTGCTGGGACAAGATCTTCTTTACCGGCAGCGTTCCGGTCGGCAAACTCGTCATGGAGCGGGCAAGTAAAAACCTGACGCCCGTGACGCTTGAGCTGGGCGGAAAGAGTCCCTGCATTGTGGATGCGACGGCAAACTTGAAGGTCGCGGCACGGCGCATCGCCTTTGGTAAATGGCTCAACGTGGGCCAGACCTGTGTAGCGCCCGACTATCTGCTGGTCGACGTGCACGTGCACGATGAGTTGTTGGGCCTCATCAAGGAGGAGGTCCGCCGCATGTTTGGTGAGCATCCGCTCGACAACGAGGATTACGGCCACATCGTCAACGCCAAGCATTTTGCGCGCGTGCGCGGGCTGATCGATCCCGACAAGGTTGTGCTGGGAGGCACGGCGCGCGAGTCGTCGCTCAAGATTGAGCCGACGATCCTAGACGGCGTGTCCCCCGATGACGCCGTGATGCAGGAAGAAATCTTCGGTCCCATCTTGCCGGTGCTGACGTTTGAGAGCTTAGACGAGGCCGAGACGTTTATTACGGATCGTCCGACACCGCTGGCCTTATATATCTTTAGCCAGGACCGCGCAGTTCAGGAGCGCTTTGTGCGCCATGTGCCCTTTGGCGGCGGCTGCGTCAACGACACGATCATGCATCTGGCTACGAGCCATATGGGCTTTGGCGGCATGGGCGCGAGCGGTATGGGGCAGTACCATGGACGCGAGAGCTTCGATACGTTTAGCCACAAGAAGAGCATCGTGAACAAGGCAACGTGGCTGGACGTGCCATTCCGCTATGCCCCGTATGCGAGCTGGAAGCACAAGTTCGTGCGCATGTTTGTGCATTAGAAAAGGGTGCGGGTAATACGAACAGATGTTCCTATTACCCGCATTTTGCGTTAGACTACTGCTATGGAGCACGGATGGGCCAACTCCCTTTAGAAGGGATTTGGTATGAACGTAAGCGATGTCATTTCGTTATTGGCGTTGTTGATCGCGGCTATCGAGCTTGGCCTGTTTATCGGCCGAACGAAATAGCCGCCCCCGCATAAGCGAAGACGGCCACTTCTCACGATGTAAACGTGTACTGGAGTTGGCAAGACCCGCTGCAACGGGTGCCATCCGTGTCTCTATCTTATCTGCAGGCGCTCTGTCTCGCAAGCGTTGCGGCAAATGGGCGAAAGGTGCGAGCGGGTGAAATTTTGTCCGCACGGGCCCGTAAGCTTCTCAGTAAGGTTAAGTGCCGGTTTATTCGGTCGTTAGAGGAGTTGCCATGTACGAGCCTTCACGTGTTCTTTTGTCGTTTCATATTGCAGGATTTCAGTATGCCGATGGCGCCTTGGTCTTGGGCGATCTTAAAGTGGGCGATAAACTGACGCTGTGTGCCGAGCGCGATAACCCCCATGATCCCGAGGCGGTTGCGATCTACTACGGCAACATCAAGCTTGGGTATGTTCCGGGAAACGAGGTCGGCCCGCTGTCCTTGATGATGTATTACGGCCACGAGGACGTATTTGAGGCTCGCGTGCAACAGGTTGCTCCCGAGCGCAGCCCGTGGCATCAGGTGCGCGTTGGTCTCTATGTGGTGGATGCTCGCTAATCGGCAATGGAGGCGGTCATGTTTGATGACGATGACCTGTTCGATCTGACGGACGACCCGTTTGAGTGGGATATGCTGATCGACGATGATGAGCTGGAGCAGGACCGGAAGAAGCGGCAGGACAAGAACGCCCAGGGCGACGCTTCGAAAAAGCAAGACAAGCGCCGCCGCGGACTGTTCGGCGGGCTCTTTGGATAACCGCTGCATCGCTGCGTCTGTATACTTAGCACGAGTTGAACACGTTGCGAAATGAGGACAGAGACGATGATGTGGTTTACCGCCGACCTGCACCTGGGCGATACGAATATCTTGCACGATATGGATCGGCCGTTTGATTCGGTCGAGGAGATGAACCGCAAGGTCATCGATGCCATCAATGAGTGCGTGGCGGCGGACGACCGTCTCTATATCTTGGGAGACTTTACCTATCGTTTGCCCCTGGCGGAGGCGGTGCGCCTGCGCGAGCGCATCGAATGCCAGAATGTGACGCTCATCCGTGGCAACCATGACGGTGATTGGGAAGATCCCGACGTACCGCAGATTTGGGATGAGGTATGCGATTACCTGGAGATTGCTCCCGGCTATGCCAAGGGCCATCGTCTAGTTATGAGCCATTACCCCATGCTCAGCTGGAATGGCAAGGCGCGCGGCGCCATCATGCTGCACGGGCATATCCACAGCAGGGGAGACCGCACCAACGCGCGCAACCGCGATCGCGAGCGCCCTATCTTTCGCTATGATGTCGGTCTCGATGCCAACGATTACAAGCCCGTAAGCCGTGATCAAATCCTTGACTTCTTTGGGCTGTAATTCTCGAACCACCACACAAACCACCGCAAAGGGGACAGGCACCTTTATGGTGGTTCTGGCGCCGCTGCCATTATGGCAGCGGCGCCTTTTTTGTCCGTGCGGCGCGGTAGAGTGTAGGCGGTTGAAATTTGCGTCCATCGAGGAGCTGCCATGAACGAGATCAAGTGCCCGCATTGCGGTGAAGTTTTTAAGGTCGATGCGTCCGGTTATGCGGATATCGTCAAGCAGGTGCGCGACGCCGAGTTCTCGCGCGACCTGGACGAGCGCGTGAAGGCTGTTCAGCGCGAGGGCGAGCAGGCGCTGGAGCTTGAGCGCTCGCGCTCGACGGCTGCTTTGCAAAAGGCGGAGTCTCAGCGCGACGCTCAGCTTGTCGAGCAGAAGAACGCTGCAGCCCAGCAGCTGGCGCAAGAACTCGCCAAGCGCGATGCGGAGCTTGCCGAGCTGCACGCCAAACTCGAGGGCGCTGCCGCGGAGCGCGAGAGCGCAAGCCAGCGCGCGGCGGTTGAGGCCCGTGCCGACGCTCAAAAGGAGAACGCCGAGCTCCAGCGCGAAATCGACAACTTGCGTGCGCAGCTGGGGCGCAAGGATGACGAAGCCAAGCTTGCCGAGTCGGCGGCGCGCAATGCTGCTCAAAACGATGTAGCTGCACGAGATGCCCAGATTGCCGAGTTGCAGGCCAAGCTTGCCGCGGCGGACAAGGCCCAGGAGATGGCGCTTGCCGCTGCCGCGGCCGAGTCTCAGCGTGAGCTCGATGCCGCTCGCAGCGAGGCCGAACGCACACTCACAGACTACCGCGCGAAGGTGCAGGAGAAGCTTTCCGCCGCAAAGGCTCGGTCTGAGCAGGAGGCCGAGGGCCTGCGTGCCCAGCTGCGCGAGCAGGAACTGATGGCAAAAATGAACCTGTCAGAGGCGGTCGCCGCGGCGGAGCGAGAGCGCGATGAGGCGCGTGCCAAACTGACGAGCGAGCTGGCGGTGCGCGATTCTCGTGAGGAGCAAGCCAAGGCGGCACACGAGCTCGAGCTTGCGCAGGCCAAGCGCGCGAGCGATGACCTGATTCGCTACAAGGATGAAGAGATTGAGCGCCTTAAGGACATGAAGGTCCGCCTGTCCACCAAGATGGTGGGCGAGTCGCTCGAGCAGCACTGCGAGACTGAGTTCAACCGTCTGCGCATGACGGCGTTTCCCAACGCGTACTTCGAGAAAGATAACGATGCGTCCGAGGGTACCAAGGGCGACTTTATCTTCCGCGAGTGCGACGCGAGCGGCAACGAGATCATCTCGATTATGTTCGAGATGAAAAACGAGAACGATGAGACCGCGACCAAGCATAAAAACGAGGACTTCTTTAAGAAACTCGATCACGATCGTCGCCAGAAAGGCTGCGAGTATGCGGTGCTCTGCACCCTGCTGGAGCCTGAGAGTGAGCTCTATAACGCGGGCATCGTCGACGTGAGTTACCGCTATGAGAAGATGTACGTGATCCGCCCGCAGTTCTTCATTCCGATGATCACGCTGCTGCGCAACGCCGCCATGGGTTCGCTGCGTTATAAGCAGGAGCTAGCGGAGTACAAACAGCAGAATATCGATGTCACGAACTTCGAAGCCAAGATGGAAAAGTTCAAGAATGATTTCGGTCGTAACTACGAGATCGCGAGCCGCAAGTTCCAGACGGCGATCGATGAGATTGACAAGACGATTAGCCATCTGCAAAAAACCAAGGAGGCGTTGCTGTCCTCCGAGAACAATCTGCGCCTGGCCAACAAGAAAGCCGACGATCTTACCATTCGCAAGCTCACGTGGGGCAACAAGACCATGAAGGCCGCCTTTGACGAGGCGCGCGGGGCTGCGCCAGAGACAAACGATGAGCCCGCCGAGGCGGATTCGTATGAGGTCGAGGATGCCGAGTAAGGTATAGCGGATAGTGCAAAAGCGGGGCGCTGGCGAAATTGCCAACGGCCCCGTTTCGTTTCGGTATGTTCGGCTAGTCCTCGAGCAGGTCCTCGATAAAGCCGACACGGTAGTTCTTGAAGATTACCTCGCCGCCGTCTTGCGTGGCGTCCAGATCGACATCGCCCATGATGCCAAAATCGTGGTCGCCATCCTCGTCGGCAAAGATCTGGTGCACGTGCCATACGTGCGCGGTCTTCTCGTCGGACTCGTCGATGGAGAACATCGCGGCGCTGCGGGCATCTCCGTCGGTGAGGATTTCCTCGTGCTGCTCGTGGTAAGCGTCGAGTGCTTTTTGCCAGCGGATCTCGCTCATGCCCCAGTCGTCGTCGAGCTCGCCCAGGTCGCGAACGTGCTCGCGGGCGGCAAGGGTCACGCGGCGGAAGAGCGCGTTGCGCACCAACAGCGTGCAGCCGCGGCGGTCCGCCACGACCTCGTCGATGCCCTGCGGCGGCGCAGTGTCGAGGGCTGCCGGGTTGCCGGCGTTCTCCCACTCGTCCACCAGGCTCGAGTCCACCGAGCGCACCACAAAGCCCAGCCACGAGATAATGTCGCGCAGACGCTCGTCGCGCTTCTCGATGGGCACGGTGCGGTCGAGCGAACGGTAGGCCTCTGCCAGGTAACGCAGCAAAATGCCCTCGGAGCGGGCGATGCCGAGCTTTTGAATGTAACCCTTAAAATCGCTCGCGCTTTCCAGCATATCGCGCAGGACGCTTTTGGGAGAGAGCTGGTAGTCGTTTGCCCAGGGCACTTCCTGGCAGTACTTGTCGAAGGCGGCGTCGAGCAAGTCCTCGAGCGGTTTTTCGTAGGTGACATCCTGGATGCGCTCCAGGCGTTCCTCATATTCGACGCCGTCAGCCTTCATTTCGGCCATCGCGCGGTCGCGCGCTGCGCGCTCCTGAGCGCGCAGCACCTGCTTGGGATCCTCGAGCGTTGCCTCGACCATCGAGATCAGATCCATGGTATAGGTCTCGCTCTCGGGATCGAGCAGCTCCAACGCGGCAAGCAAAAACGGCGAGAGCGGCTGGTCGAGCGCAAAGTCCTCGGGCAGGTCGACCGTCAGTGCGTAGTCGATGTCCGGCGCGGCGTCAGCCGGAGCGTCGGGTGCGGGCGGCACCTCGGTGCGCACGACGACGCCGGAATCGATGAGCGTGGCGAAGATCTCGTCGGCACGAACCTCGAGCTTCGCCTTTTCCTCGGGCGTTTGCAGGCTTGTCTCGATAAGGTCGTGCACGCGGGCGCGGGCGTCGCCGCCCTGCTCGACCACGCTAATCACCATGGAGTGTGTGATGCGAAGGCGCGGCTTGAGCGTTTCGGGCTGCGTCTCGATCAGGCGCTCAAAGGTCTGCTTGTTCCAGGTGACAAAGCCCTCGGGGGCCTTCTTCTTTTTAATCTTGCGGAGCTTCTTGGGGTCGTCACCCGCCTTGGCCATGAGCTTGGCGTTCTCGATCTCGTGCTCGGGTGCCTCGGCAATCACCATGCCCTCGGTATCGAAGCCCGAGCGGCCGGCGCGACCGGCAATCTGATGAAACTCGCGGGCGCGCAGACGACGCATCTTGTAGCCGTCGAACTTGGTGAGTGCGGTGAGCACCACGGTGTGGATGGGTACGTTGATGCCGACGCCGAGCGTATCGGTGCCGCAGATGACGGGCAGTAGGCCCTGCTGCGCCAGGCGCTCGACCAGCAGACGATAGCGCGGCAACATGCCAGCATGGTGCACGCCGACGCCGCATCCGAGCAAGCGCTTGAGAATCTTGCCAAAGGCCGTGGAGAAGCTCGTGCCCTTGGCGGCTTCCTTAATGGCCTCGCGCTGTTCCTTGCTGGCGATGCCAAAATTGGCGAGGGATTGCGCTGTCGCAAGTGCGGCGTCCTGGCTAAAGTGCACGATGTAGAGCGGGGCCTCGCCACGGCGCATGGCGAGCTCGACGGTGCCTTCGAGCGAGGTCGTTACGTAGTCGTAGCTCAACGGAACAGGACGCGGGGCGTCGACAACCAAGTCACAAGCAGCGCCGGTGTGCTCCTCGAGTGAGACGGCGATGGCAGTGACATCGCCGAGCGTGGCGCTCATGAGCATAAACTGCGTGTTGGGCAAGGTGAGCAGCGGCACCTGCCAGGCCCAACCGCGATCGGGGTCGGCAAAGTAGTGAAACTCGTCCATGGCGACGCAGCCCACGTCGGCGTCCTCACCCTCGCGCAGCGCATCGTTGGCAAGGATTTCGGCCGTGCAGCAGATGACGGGCGCCTTGGTGTTGATATGCGTATCGCCGGTGATCATGCCGACGTTGTCGCGGCCGAGCACCTGCACCAAGTCGAAAAACTTCTCGCTGACCAGAGCCTTGATAGGAGCCGTGTAGTAGCAGCGCTTGCCCTGCGCCATGCCCATAAAGAGCATACCTAGCGCGACAAGCGACTTGCCCGAGCCGGTCGGCGTGCCCAGAATGACGTGATCGCCGGCGGCTAGATCCATGAGGGCCTCTTCTTGGTGGTCCCACAGCTCAATACCGCGATTGCTCGTCCATTCAAAGAAGCGCTCGAAGGCCTGGTCGGGCGTGAGCCACGGTTCGGGCTCGCTGCCGTCCTCGGGCTCCCACCAGGTGGGGGAGAGCGCGCCGAGTGAGCCGAATTCGGCTTCGGTTCCCGTGCCGCCCGAGAATGAGCTGGCGGCGCCGGCGCCAGAGACGGTGCTGGCGGCGGTATCTATCGTGGTCTGTGCCATGTGGGGGTACTTTCTCTCGCCGTTTGTCCGCCATCCATTATGGCGTAGCGGCGGTGCGGGGCGCCAGCGCGAAAGAAAATGCAGGAAATGGGCGTTCTGCTCAGCCGTTTGGTGCAGTTGTCAGCTAAGTGAGTAGACTTTTTGCAATATCGCGAGCACATGACTTTTGCGCAAGGGCTCTACCTGCGGTTTTATTTCTTCCTATGCGGGTTGTGCTTAGCTATTGCTAAAAAGTCTACTCACTTAGGTTTGAGGGTCGTTCATCGGCGCCTATTTGTGCTTGCTCGCTGGCGTAGCGACCGCCAAAAGCCCCTATGACTCCTGCGGAAGGCGCTTTTTGCCTTTGCGGGCGCGGTTTCTAAAGTTCTCGACGGCCTCTTCCATGCCCAGAGGTACATAGGTGAGCTCATCGAGGTTATCGGGCAGGTAGCAGGCAAGACTTTGCTCCTGCATGCGACCCGCTGTGAGCTGTTCGTCGGTGGGCTGCGCGCCGGGTGTGGCGCAAATGCCATAGACGGCTGCACCCATCTCGCGTGTGCGGCATTCATATTCGGTCTCGGGGTGCTCGGGATGGTCGCGGCGGACGTCGTCACTTACCCAAAGTGTGTCGTAGCCGGCCGCGGCAAACTGCCCCAGGGCGTAGTCGCGCAATGGCTTGCTGTCGGTGCGCAGCGTGACGGTAGCACCGGCTGCAAAGAGCGGGCGGTAGAGCATCAGATGGTCGACATGGACGAGTCTTTTTTTGGCGTACTTGGCCTTGGGCTGCGGCGTGGGAAAGTTGATGGTTATGGCGTCGAGCTCGCCTGCGGCAAACAGTTGCGGCAGCGATGCGGCGCCTCGGGGCAGGACAAGTGCGTTGGTCAGTTCCTGCTCGCATATTTTCTGCGCGGCATAGGCAATGCAGATGGGCTCCTGGTCCATGCCGATAAAGAGCGTGTTTGGCTCGTGGGCCGCGCGCTCTACAAGGTACGTTCCCTTGCCACAACCAAGATCCAGGTGAAGGTGTTCGAAAGGCTTGCTGCCTGCGGGCGCACAGGCCTTGCGCCAATCTCCGACATAGGCCTCGGGGTTCGTCTCAATCGCATCGGCGTAGCGCTCCAGGCGCTCCTCGAGTACAAAGTTCTTAGGCGTGCGAACGTGGACGGCTCCCATGAGGCTCCTTGGTCATAAATGCGAAACGCATGGCTGCGCGTTTCGGCGATGCGTTGGAAGAAGGTGGGCATAGTTTGCCCGAAAGATGCGGCGCGGCTCGGCGGCGCGTCGTCGGTGCCTACAGACGCTTGAGAATCACATAACGGTTGAGCTCGCCGCTACGGCCGTCGGCGTGGAAACGCTCGAGCTCGCGTACGGGAACCTCGCCGCTCTTGTAGAACGTACGAACGCCGCGCACCAGGTCGGTGATCTGTTGATCGTCAAAGTGGTGGCAGTAGCGGTAGGCATGGCGGTCGTTTTGCCAACCAATGAGGTGGTCGCCGGCTTCAAACTGCGCGGAATCGTAACCCTCAAACGGCGGGGTGAGTTCGGCGCGGGCTTCGGCGCGAACGGCCTTGCGCGCCATGCGCTCGTCGTTCATAAACTCCCAAAAGCTGATGGCGATGATGCCGCCCGGGCGTGTCTGGCGCACCAGGGTGTCGAGCACGCGTACGCGGTACTCGCACGACGGCACGTGGTGCATAAAGCCAAAGCAGACCGAGATATCGGCGAGCGGGGCGTCGAAAAGCACGTCGGGTGTCTCGGCGGGGTTGAGCTTCATAAGGGCGTCGAGCACGTCGAGTTCCTGGAAGTGCAGGTTGGGAATGCGCAGGGCGTGGCCATGTGCATCGATGGCCAGGTCTTGGCACGAGTCGACGCCATAGAACTCGAAGGGGCAGCTGGCATCTGCCGAGGGGTTTGCGCCGTCGACGCCCTTGGCGGCAAGTGCCCCGCCGGCGGCAAAGTTCTCGAATCGCATATTGCCGCAGGCAAGGTCGAAGACGCGGACGGGATGCTCGATCGTGGCCACATCGAGCTGCTCAAGCGCGATGTCCATGGTGCGCACCCAGCCGGGCCACGGGGCTTGGCGCGTATCGGAAAAGGAAGTGGAGTGCTCGCGATAGAACGTATTGTTGAGCTGGATGAGCGATGATGCGAAATCGCGGTTCACGGCGCGGAACTCCCTCCGATGGCGGTGCGGAATAAACAGTACGACCATACTACCGTTAACGCCGCAACGGGGACAACCGAGCTGTGGGTCATTGCTTTGTTTGGACACATTTCCGCAGCTCATATGTGCCCGCAACCGCTGGTTGTCAAAAATCTCACTAGAATAGGTGGCATGATTTTGGCGGTGGCGGATAGATTTTTAACTGTGCAAGGCGCCTTAAGAACAGCAACGGTCCGGCGGCACGGCTGGCAAAAGCATAGGAGGAACCATGAATGTAGAAACTGCGCAGCGGCTCGCCGACCTTCGCCGCAGCAAGGGCTTTAGCCAAGAAGGGTTGGCGCGAAAGCTGGGTCTGTCGCGCCAAGCGGTCAGTAAATGGGAGCGCGCGGAGAGCTCGCCCGATACCGAGAACCTGATCTCGCTTGCCAAGCTCTATGGCGTGAGTCTGGACGAGCTGCTCAATCCGAGCGACGAGATCGAGGACGATATCGAATTTGAGAACGAGGACCGCGCCCGCCAGCGCGAGGCCGAGGCGGCGGAACGCGCCCGTACCCACGAGGCGGCGGCACGCGCAACCGAGGCGGCAACGCAGGCAAGTGATGCGGCTGCCAAGGCGGCGCAAGCTGCAAGCTGGAGCGCGCAGGCGGCTAACGCCGCGACGGCGCAGGTGACGGGCACCGGTGCGGTCAATCCGACTCCGGTGAAAGGTCCGTTCCAGTCGTTTCCGTATTGGGCCGTGTGCTGGCTGTTGTTCTTTTTGCTGATGTTCCTGTTTGGTGGCGGCCCCTTTGCTGCACTGATTTTCTTTACGATCCCCATCTATCACTGGGTGGCGCGTGCGCTCGATGGCGACTGGGCACGCGGGGATATTCAGGTTGGTCCGGCGCCGGTGGCAGTTAGGGCTCAGGATGTTTCCGTTGCGGTTGATACTGACGTGGCTACCGCGACCAGCGCTGAGCCGAGTGTCAAAGAGGGTGATGAATGATGAAGCTCTCGCGTGAGTCTAAGGTGCGCCTGGGCGTTGGCATCGGGGCGTTTGTGCTCATTATCGGGCTTGTCTTTGGCGCTTCGCGGCTATTGGCTCATTCCGATATTGTGCGTACGACCGGTATTCTATCTGGCCATTTGTCTGATTTTGACGATATGTTTGACGAGGACGATTCCTTGAATAGCGGTAACTATTCCGCTCGGCCTCAGCAGCTTTCGAGCACGACTTTTGATGCCGATGAGTTCCGCTACCTCGATTTCGATATCAATGCGGCTTCGGTGGACGTCAAGGTTGTTGATGGCAACAAGGCTCGCGTTATCGAGCGGGGACGCGTTGCCAAGGGTATGGATGCCTCCAAGGCCGCGACGCAAAACATCGCATCCGTCGAGGACTCGACGCTCAAGGTTTCCCAGTTTGGAAGTGATGACGGTAAGGCAATCGATCGCTCAGTTACGGTCGAGCTGCCGCGCCGTGTTGCCGAACATCTGAAGGGGATCAACGCGCACGTGGGCTCGGGTGATCTGCAGATTGCCGGTGTCATCTGTGATGGTTTTGACCTTTTCCTGGGTGCGGGAGATGTAGAGTTTACGGGCAGCGTGACTGATGCGCTCAGTGCTGAGGTCGGTTCGGGCGATGTGACGTTCGAGCTCTACCAGGCCCCCGCGAAGTCGATGGACGTAAGCGTGGACTCGGGCGATGTGGAGATATCGGTTCCGAACTCTACGGGCTTTAAGGCGAGCCTCACCGTGGGCAGCGGCGACTTCGAGAGCGATTTCCTTCCGCTTGGCTACGACGGCGAGACCATTTTGAATCTTGAATTCGACAACGGTGATAAATCTGCCACGTATCGTTTTAAGGTCGGTTCGGGCGACATGTCGTTTGATTCGGAGTGACATGCGGTTTTCGGAGACCCGCAAACGTAGCCGCGCTGTTTGATGAAGGCGCCGAAGCCGAGATTGGCTTCGGCACCTTTGCCTTTACAATGGGGACATGGAACAGATTATCTTGAACATACTTGAGGCCCTGCGTCGCGGCGAGACCGTGGACGACAAGGCGCTCGTCAAACTGATACATGCCGAGGCGCGCCGTGAGGGTGCCGACAAACGCGATTTGGCCAAGCGCCGTCTGCTGCCGTTCTATCAGCGGGTGAAGCGCGAGGAGCCGGCTCGGTGGGCTGCGTGGAATGTCGATTCCGATCTGGAACGCCAACTGCTGCAGGTGCTGCGCATGAAGCCGCGCCGCACGGCTTCGGGCGTGGCGACCATTACCGTTATCACCAAGCCCTGGCCATGCTCGGGCGATTGCCTATTTTGTCCCAACGATCTGCGCATGCCCAAGAGCTATCTGCACGCTGAGCCGGCGTGTGCCCGTGCGGAGCAAAACTGCTTCGATCCGTATCTGCAGGTGAGCGCTCGTCTGACCGCGCTTTCGCAGATGGGGCATGCGACCGACAAGATAGAGCTCATCGTGCTCGGTGGTACCTGGAGCGACTATCCGCAAGGGTATCAGGCATGGTTTATGTCGGAGCTCTTCCGTGCGCTCAATGACGATGCCGTCGCCGGCGTGGCGGCAAACCCCATGTTGGCGCGTCCGGGCATCAGCCGTGCCGAGGCAGGGCGCCTGCTCGATGATGCTCCCGCCGATGCCCTGCCGCCGGTGGTAACAGAGCGCCGCGAGCGCTATCGGGCTGCCGACATTGCGACAGACGAGGCCAAGCTCGCTGCCGGCGTTGCCGACGAGCAGGGGCGTGTGGATGCTGCCGTGGGCGGCTATAACCGCGCGGTGCGTTGTCTGTACGGCCCCGGCACGCCGTGGGGCGAGGTCGCCGAGTGGCAGGCGGCAACGATGGAGGAGCTTGAGCAGCAGCAACGCATCAACGAGACGGCGAAGCATCGCGTGGTGGGACTCGTTATCGAGACGCGCCCCGATGCTGTAACGCCGCAGGCGCTCACGCTCATCCGTCGTCTGGGCTGTACCAAGATCCAGATGGGCATCCAGAGCCTCGACCAGCATCTGCTCGATATCAACGAGCGTCGCATTTCGGTGGCGCAGATCGAGCGCGCGTTTTCGCTTGCGCGCCTGTTTGGCTTTAAGATCCATGCGCATTTTATGCTCAACTTGCTGGGCGCCACGCCCGAGGGTGACAAGCGCGACTACGAGCGCTTTATGACCGAGGGCGCCTTTATGCCCGACGAGGTCAAGGTCTACCCGTGTGCGCTCATCGAGGGTTCGCGCCTGGTGGGCTGTTACGAGCGTGGCGAGTGGCGCCCCTATACCGAGGAAGAGCTGCTCGACGTACTGGCCGATGACATCGTGGTGACGCCGGCGTTCTGCCGCATCAGCCGCATGATTCGCGACTTTAGCTCCGACGACATTATGGTGGGCAACAAGAAGCCCAACCTGCGTCAGCTCGTTGAGAACCGCCTGGCTGCTCGGGGTGACGGTGCGACGGTGCGTGAGATTCGCTATCGCGAGATCAGCACGGCGGGTGCCGACCTGGGCGAGTTGACCCTTGACGAAGAAGTGACGTACGAGACGCCGGTGACGCACGAGCGCTTTTTGCAGTGGGTGACGCCGCAGGGCAAGATTGCGGGCTTTTTGCGGCTGTCGCTGCCCGATCGCGCATTTGTTGCCGCGCATGCGGACGAGTTGCCGACGACGCCGGACGAGGCGATGATTCGCGAGGTGCACGTGTATGGCATGGCGGCGCGCGTGGGGGATCAAGGCCAGGCAGCCCAGCACCATGGGTTGGGACGGTCGCTGGTGGAGTGTGCGTGCCATATTGCTCGGGACGCGGGCTATGCGCGCATCAACGTGATCAGCGCGATTGGTACGCGCGAGTACTATCGGCATTTGGGTTTTTACGATCATGGCCTTTATCTGCAAAAGGAGCTCTAAATGAACAAGCCGAGTGTTTCTGCTGGCGTCGTTGCCGGCGTTGCTCTGGGAGCCGCGGCGCTTGGTGCGGCCGCCGTCGCTGTTCGTGCTGCCTGTCTGCAGGTTGCGCGAACCCGCAATGGGTTGGCGCGTGTGAAACGCGTGCACGATGAGGGCGGCGATGAGATTCGCGTGTTGGTGCAAGGCGGCGTCTACCAAAGCGCAAGCTACGTTGGCGAACGTTGGGCGGAGCCCGTCTTTGCGTACTATCGTGCGTTTGACGACGTGTTTGAGGCCGAGGGCGCAATGCGTGACGCTTATGGTCATGGCATCGACCGCATGCTTATGCTGGGCGGCGGCGGGTTTGCCTATCCCAAGTTCGCGCTGATGTTGCATGAGAGTTTGCGCATGGACGTCATTGAGTACGATGCCGAGATTACACGTCTAGCGCGTCGTTGGTTCTACCTAGACGAGCTGGAGCGTACGGCGGGCGATCGCCTGCGGGTGATTACCGCCGAGGCGCGTTCGTACCTGGGCGTGACGAGCGTGGGGCATCGTCGCTACGACGTGGTCGTGAGCGATTGCTTTGGCGGTGCCGAGCCCGTACGCGAGCTGGCGACGGTTGAGGCGATGCGTTTGGTGCGGGGCAGCCTGAACCCCGGCGGTATCTATGCGGCCAATATCGTGAGCGCGAACGAGGGGAGCGACGTGACGTTCCTGCGCGATTGCGCAGCCACGGCGCTCGAGGTGTTCGCCCATGCCTGGGTGGTCCCGTGTGGCGATGCGGAGTTCGGTGGCGAGGAGAACTACCTGCTCATCGCCAGCGACGGCGACTACACCTTTGCCGAAGCCGTGCCCTTCGATGCTGACTTCCTCGGCGCGGCCCTCCACGACAAGTAAGTCTCCCTGTCCCAAAAAAAAGACTGGTCCTAGGCGTGGTCGCACCAGCTGCGGACACGCTGCTTCATGCCCTCTATGTCGAGCACGCCTTCGGCAAAGCCCTTGCGCACGAGCTCTTCGGGAACAAACTCGTCGTAGCGGTCAAAGTAAGGCACCTCGCCAGGATAGACGAGCTCGATGGGATCGAAGTCCTTTTCGGCCTCGGCGGCGAGCACCTCAAAGAACGTCTCCTCGTCGGCCTTCATCTTAAACTGCATAAAGTACGGGCGTGACGAGTCGAGTCCGCGAAGGCCCAGTTCAGCGGCGCATTTGATTTTAAGCATGCGCTCGAGTGCTAGGAAGGCGTAGCTGCCCAACCAGGGGAAGAGCACCCAGGTGTCGCCACCCAGGTTGATGAGCGGCTTAGTTCCCGCGCCCGAAATCTCGGCGGTATGACGAGCCTGCGCCAAGCGAGCCCGTGCGTTACCCATAAGGTACGGATATACTGCGTGCTCAGTGAGCGCTTGGCGCATGCGCTCGAGCACATGCGTGTTAATGTCGCCGGGGCAGTCGCCAAAGTAGGCCGGCACCCGGCCCTTGACCTGCGTGGCAAAGACAGTGTGGCGCTTCCAGTCCACTTCCTCGACAATCCAGCAGTGTCCGGCGATGGCGATGCGCTCACCGGGCGGGGGCGGATTAACGATCGTGCCCAGCTCGGCCGATTCGCTCCGGACGGTAAACTCCTCGTTTTCCTGGAACACGGCGTAGAACTTAAAGTTGTTGATGATGCGCTCGCCCGCGAGACCCACGATGAGCCCGCCACCTTCGGTGACCTGGATATGGTCGATCTTAATGAGGTGACGTAGCAGCACACGGTAATCGTCTGCCGAGACACGGTGGAAATAGCTGAGCGTGAGCACGCGCTGGGCAAGTTCGGCCGGCGTGAGCTCGCCGGTGCTGGCGAGGGTCGACATAGTCTGGTGATAGAGCAGGCTGTAGGGGAGACGATCGAGCTCGGGTGGCTCGACCCACTTTTCCTCGCAATAGAGTTGTACGAGCGCGATACCCTGCAGGAGCTTCCAGGGAATGGTTTCGGGCATCATCGTGCGCGGCTCGGGCTCTTCCTCGCGCATGACAAACCACATCTCGGGCGGAAGATCGCGACGGCCTGTGCGCCCCATGCGCTGCAAAAAGGAGCTGACGGTAAACGGCGCGTCAATCTGGAAGGCGCGCTCCAGGCGGCCGATATCGATACCGAGCTCCAACGTAGAGGTGGTGACGGTTGTCTGCGTTTGCTCCTCGTCGCGCATGAGCTCCTCGGCCGTCTCGCGTAGCGATGCCGAAAGATTGCCGTGATGGATGAGAAAACGGTCGGGCTCGTGCCGGCTCTCGCAGTAGCTGCGCAGCATGGAGCACACGGCCTCTGCCTCCTCGCGCGAGTTGGCAAAGACCAGGCATTTGCGGCCGCGCGTATGCTCAAAGATATAGCCCATGCCGGGGTCGGCGTTGTCGGGCGCCGTGTCGGTGGGGTTGAGAAGCGCCTGCTCGGTCGCTCGTGGGATGTCGACTTCGCCCTCGGGGGCCGAGGAAGTGCGACGGTCTTTGGGAGCGGCCTTGTCCCGCGCCTGCTCACGACGTTGACGGTGTTCTTCCTGTGTAAGCTGTCCGCTGTGGCACATGTCTTGTCCGGATGCGGGCAGCGCCGCGGGCGCCGCCGTCTCAATACGCTCGCAAGCAAGCACCTCGGCTTCTTGTGGACCTGTGCCTACGAATCCTCGTTGCTGAGCCTGGGGGCCCGAGTTGTAGAAGTGCTCCATGGAGATGCGCCACACGCGACGCGGTTCCTCAAAGCGGGGGATAACGCAGTCGCGCCCCGTTCCCTGCGAGAGAAAGGCGCCCGTGCGCTCGGGGTCGCCGATGGTGGCCGAAAGGCCAATGCGGCGGGGCTGCACGCCTGCCATGCGCGAGAGGCGCTCGATAAGACAGAGCGTCTGCCCGCCGCGGTCGCCGCGCATGAGCGAATGGACTTCGTCGATAACCACATAGCGCAGGTCGCAGAACATGCGCGGGATCGCCATGTGCTTATGGATTAAGAGCGCCTCGAGCGACTCGGGCGTAATCTGCAAGATGCCGCTTGGCTTTTTGATGAGCTTGGCCTTGTGCGACTGCGAGACATCGCCATGCCAGTGCCAGACGGGGATGTCGGCTTCTTCGCACAGGTCATTGAGACGGACGAACTGATCATTGATGAGCGCTTTGAGGGGGCCAATGTAGAGGGCGCCCACGCTCGTGGGCGGGTTCTCCCAAAATTCGGTCAGGATGGGAAAGAAGGCTGCCTCGGTTTTGCCGGAAGCCGTGGATGCCGTCAGGAGCACATTATCTTGCGTGTTAAAGATGGCATCAGCTGCCGCAACCTGGATAGAGCGCAAGCTCTCCCAATCGTGGGAGTAGATGAAGTCTTGGATAAACGGGGCGTAGCGGCCAAAGGCGTTCACGAGGCCTCCTTTCAAAAGCGAATCTCTCAACGCGGCGGGCAGTGGCTTGCTGCATTACTGCTTCAACGTTTGCCCAGATAGAGCCTGCCAAAATAAACCTGTCCCTTTTTGGCAGGTTAGATGGTGAATTCGGCGAAGTTACGGTCGCCGCCTGCGGTATCGGTGTCGCCTGTTGCGGCTGCCGGCGCCAGCGCGTCGCCGCCGACGCTTTGCAGCAGCTCGGCCACGTTGGCGTCGGGGTTTTGGCATAGGATGTCGAGCAACTCGATAAAGTCACGAATGACTTCACGCGGCGTCAGATGCGTGTCGGCTCCCACACGACCGAACTCGATCTTGAGGAAGTCCACCAAGTCGTTCTCGGTAAGCGTGGGCGTCCAGCCAAAGTAGCCGGCGTGAATTTGCATGAGTTTTTCGATGAGCACCAGTAGCTCCTCGTAGGTGAGCGGCTGCAGGCGGATGATGGGCGCGAGCATGTCCTTAAGGTCCTCGCGCGCAAAGCGACCCTGAGCGAGTCGGCTGCGCAGGGCCTCGTAGGAGAACACGCCGCGGCGGCGGTCTTCGATGGAGGTTGGCGTGCCGCCTATGATCATGCCCAGGTACTGCGCCTTGCCCTGGAGCGTGTCGTTGTACATAGTCAGGATCTTCTCGTAGTTGTATTGGCGCGTGATGGCGTTGGGAATCTTATACAGATTCACGAGCTCGTCGATGAGCACCAGCATGCCTTTGTAGCCACTGCAAACCAAAAAGCGCGCAATGAGCTTAACGTAGTCGTACCAGTCGTCATCGCTGATGATGGTCGAGGAGCCCAGCTCGGCGCGTGCCTCGCTCTTGGTGCGGTATTCGCCGCGAATCCATTTGGTCACGCGGCTCATGGTCTCTTCGTCGCCCCCGGATGCGGCCATGCGATAGCGGCGGAGCATGCGGGTGAAGTCGAAGCCGTGGACCATCTCCTCGAGCGGGGCCAGTTGGGCATTGACGACCGACTCGTCGACGTCGGCACACGAGGCGACCCAGCGATCCAGAATAAGGTTGAGCGCACCGCCCTCGGGGCGCGTCTTGGTCGATATATTGCGGATGAGCTCGCGGTAGGTGGCAAGGCCCTGTCCCTGACCGCCCTGCAGGCGGCGCTCGGGCGACAGGTCGGCATCAGCGACGACGAATCCCTCGCCCATGGCGTGCGTGCGGATAGTCTGGAGCAAAAAGCTCTTGCCGGCGCCGTAACGACCGACCAGAAAGCGGAAGCTCGCGCCACCGTCGGCGATGAGACTCAGATCGGTGAGCAGAGCGCGGATCTCGACCTCGCGCCCTACGGTGATGTAAGGAAGGCCGATGCGCGGGACCACGCCGCCCTTGAGCGAGTTGAGAATGACGGCAGCGACGCGCTTGGGCACGCGAGGTGCTGCGGATGCGGTATCACTCATGGTCTAGGTATCCTCTCACGTCTGCTTCGTAGTCCTCGATAATCTGCGGCCCTGCTGCGCTAAATTCAATTACGGTGTCGCCCACCAGGTCAAAGAGCGCCTCGTTGATGGTATCGACGAGCATGTCCTCGCTCTGCTCCGATTGCACTACCGCCGATTCCGCCTGTACTGCGTTGTGCTCGAGCAGCGCGCGGAGATAGGCGTCTGCGGCGGGCGCGAGTTCGTTTGTGGCGTCAGCGGGCGTAGCAGCTGCGAACGCGGGCGTCGGCGCGAGAAGCGGTGCCACGACACCAAACTGTTCGGTGGATATGGTCGGCTCGTCGGACTCGTCCTGCCCTGCGGCCGCCGCGACCGCCTCGACCGTCGCGTCGGCTACGGGCTCGGCTTCCGGTTGCCCTGAGTCCGCTGCCTCGGCTTCTGCGGACGCGCCGTCCTCGCGTTCCTCGTCGATCAAAAGCGCTTCGCGCGTTTGTGCGGCAGCGCTCCGAATGTGCCCCAGCTGGCTCAGATCGATATCGATCTTGATGGGCTGGTGTGCGGCGTCCCACGAAAGCCATGCCACAATCTCGTCATCGATAATCTTGGCCAGATATTTGGGGACCTTTTCTTCCTTAAGGGGATGGGCAGGGTCCAGGGCCAGGCGCAGGCGTTGGTCGCAGGCGCGCATCATCTCGCCAAGTTTGCTGCTCTTTTGTCTGCTGCCGTGAATCCGCATGCATTCCCAAAAACCGTTTTGGCAACGGTAGATATGGATGGGGTCCAGACGGTATTCGCAGTCCTCGTGGCGCTCGGGCGCAAAGAATACGGCCGAGGCAAACATGGTGTAGGGCATGGCCGTCTCCTCCCCAAATAAACTTGCCACGATGCCGGTCTTTCGGTGCGTGTCATAGTAGCGCGCCATGCGGACATACACGGCGCACGCCACGTGGCGCAGATCACGGTGGTGGCTGCGGTCGAGCCGCGAGCTACTTAGGTTGTACGTGGAGAGGGCGTTGATGGCGGCCATGAGTCGCTCCTCGCGCACCTCATCGGGCGGAAGGGGGAGCGTGGGCTCGGAGGTTTTGCGACGCTTAGGGGTCTGGCCGGACGGTGCCGGTACAAGGTCTCGTGCCGCGCGCCGCAGTTCGATAAGGGCGTTATCGAACATGACGGTTTTAGAGTCGCGAAGCAGCTTGGGGTCGAGCCCGTGGAACACGGCGTAATCTTGCAGCCACACGCGCGCAAACCGGTCGATGCCGGGCTCGAAGGCGCGATAGACATCCCAAAAAGCCTTGATCTTGTTAAAACCATCGAGTGGATTATCTACGCCAATGCCGCAGATCAGCTCATAGAGATACAGAAAGGCAAAGGACGTAGACGTTTCCTCGACGGTTCCGCGGCGCACTTGGGCACGCCAGGTAAAGTAGCCGCGCAGTTGCCGGTCGCTCATGGCGTTGTAGGTGGGAAAGTACGACTTAAAGGTGCCGTTGTAGGGACAGTCGTCCTCAAAGTCGGCCATCAGCAGGCCCTGGCGGTAAAAAAGCTCGGCTTCCGAAAGCCAGCGGCCCGCACCGCCCTTGGGGTCATCCTGCCAGCGCGATATCTCGCGCATTTTACGGTACTGGTCGGGGAGGAAATTCTGCATCTGTCGGCCGGTTTTGAGAATCGGCTCGTCTGCGTAGGTTTCGTTTGAGAAGCGGGCGGACTGATGGGTCCGGGCCTCGGCCATAATGCGCTCGATGAGCATCTTGATGTCCTGGTCGGCCACCGCTCCTCCTCTCGAACGCAGCTACGGTGACCTCATATCATAGCACAGCATCAAACAGATGTTCGAGATACCGCTGCGTTGCAAGATTTAGAACAGGAGGGCGTATATGACGGCGATGACGACGGAGGGAAGCATATTGGCCGTGCGGAAGGTCTGAGGACGGATGAGGTTGACGCCGACGCAGAAGATGAGCATGGAGCCTACGAGCGAAAGGCTGTTGAGGGCTGCTGTGGTCATGATGGGGGAGAGCGCGCCGGCAAACAACGTGATCGTCCCCTGGAACACGGCGACGGGCAGAGCGGAGAAGATGCAGCCGCGGCCAAGCGAGGCCGTCATGGTGCAGACGATGATGCAGTCCAGTGCGCCCTTGAGGGCAAGCGTTGACCAGTCGCCGAGCAGGCCGTCCTGGATCGATCCCACAATGGCCATGGCGCCGATGCACACGGTGAGTGAAGTCGAGACAAAAGCGTTGGTGAACTCGTTATCGCCCTCACTGCCAGTCTTGCGCTTGAGCCATTCGCCAAGGTTCTCGATGGCGGCCTCCAAGTTGATGGCCTCGCCGATGAGCGAACCGAGCGCAAATGAGACGATGAGCATGGTGGTACCGGTGGTCGCTAGCGCCTTTCCATCGATGATGAGCATCTTTTGCATGGTGCCGCCCAGGCCGATAAACAGGACGCACAGCCCCGATGCTTTCATGAGCGTGTCTTGGATGCGCGGTGTAATGAAGCGGCCGCCCGCTAATCCCAAAAGACCGCCCGCAACTAAAAGCGCAACGTTGATGATTGTTCCCAAGCCCGGCATGAGCCCTCCTGTATTGATGCCAACGTGGCAATCGTAGCAGAACGAAATGCGAGGCACATCGCGACTCATCTAATACGTTATATAAGTGGTATGAGGAATGATGCGCAGCATTTAAGCCTCAGGTGGTTGTCGGGACATAGGGGTAGTAGTCAAAGCGCAGTGTCATAAGCCGCTGCGGGGATTCAATAGCCGCGGCGATGATATTGGCATCGCGGGCACGATCAAACCCTTCGAGTTCGATCTGATACGAGACGTCTTGCATAATGTCCAGACGTCGCCAGGCTAGAAGTGTGTCGCCATCGAATTCCAAGGTCTTGCCTCCGTCTGGGGCAACGGCGTATAGACGCAGTTTAGCGGTGGTTGCAGGGTCGACAACCGTGACCTTTTTAATTTCGTTTCGAGTATTCTTGGCGCCCAACAAGGTGAGCAGTGTTGGGGCCACGACCTCGCCCGATGGCAAAAAGACGACTTCGATGGATTCGGGAAATGCGATGATGGCCGACTTGCGGACGGGCTGATTGGCGGCGGCAACTTCGATGTTTGCAGCATCGATGACCTCTGTGTGGTCGAGGGCGGCAAGCACGCAGCAGTTACCTTCATCGATCTCCTGAGGATCAGCAAGTCCCAGACTGTCCGCGAGCTCGGGATCGTTTGGACCGGTAGCGGGCTCATTCGGTGCTTCGAAAGAAGCTGGGACGCTGTTTGTCGGCGACGGCGTGTCGCCCGCACCTGCTTCTTTGTCCGTGCTCTCTTCTTGTATGGTTGCGTTGATGGGTTCGTCGTTTGAGGGGAGCGTCTTGGCGTCAAGCGCGGAGGGGACAATCCCGATGGCTCCGGATCCGTTCCACTCCATTTCGAGAAGCGCCGGGTCGGCAAGAATGCGTTGCCTGCTTTGCGCGTGGGCATCGATTTCAATAGGGCCTGCCTCTATCCCTCGTGTAAGGCTGAGTGATCCGGCTGACTTCTCGAAATGAGCGTCTGTGTCTTTGGTGCTGACGGCGTAGAACAGCAGGGATGCTTCTCCCGCCGCGATGGCATCGGTGCCCGCCTTGGTCAGCCGCAGCGATGCCGTGAATGAGAGGGTGGGCTGCACATCGTCTGCATTCGCGGCGGCGCAGCCCAGACATATACCGCCTCCTTTCTCGAAAAACGCACCGTCGAAGGCGACCTTCGCTCCGTTCGCCGAGTCATCGACCGAAGCGATATCGATGCGCAACCCCAAATCGCACGGATCGCCATCTGCATCGAGCACAATCGAGCGCCATGTGCAGACGGCGCACCCCGCCTGGGAGCCGTTTGCCTTGTTCGAACGATTGATATCCACGACTATCGAGCCGTCCGTATTACGACGAAGGCATCCCGAGGTTGAGATTGCGGCCTGTGCGAACGAAAAACGCTTGCACGCAATGGCGCTCGACGGATTTGGTGCGGAGCTTAGGGCTGCTGGTAAGGAGTCTGCCATGACGGGAGTCGCCCAAGCGGCGACAGGCGTTCCGGTTGCGAGCGCGCCGCAGAGTGCGACGACGGGCAAAAGGTTCTTCGATGCCATGGGGTCTCCTTAGCTAATTTAGTGCGGCCTATCCGTGTTTTGTTTCTGGCTGTGTTTGATGTGCAGACCGAGGCCGGCGGTCCCCGCGCCTGCTGCTGTGGCACCTACTGCCAAGAGCCATCGTCTGTCGCCTGTCTGCGCCAACGGTTCCTTGCAGTTGCCGCGGTCGAGCTCCGAGAGGTCGACCGTCACTTGCGTGGCGGCCTGTACCTGTTCTTGCTGGGCAAAGGCCATGGCTGGCCCAAACGCTAGGATGCTGACGGTGGCGGCCAGGGCGATAGCCTTATGCCGTGTGCGCACCGGGCTCGACCGCCCAGGTGATCGTTGCAACCTGATCGCCTTCGCCGGTTACGCGGAAGATGTCGCGCGTGACGCGGGCGACGTTTCCGCTTGTCTTGAGCTTAATTTTGTCCGTGCCGCCGGCAATGCCCAGGTAGCCCATGTCGAAGGCTGCATTCTTGGAAAGATCGAGGCCCGTCTCCTGCATTGCGGCGCTGGCGTTCTGGAGTGCGCCGTCGGGGCCGACCTTAAAGTCGATGGAATTCTGCGCGGTTCCGGCCTTGGCGTCGGCGGCAATGGTCCAGGCGTTCATGGCGTCGATCTTCATGTTGGTGACATGGATGCCGTAGGCCGAATGATTGTCGATGGTGGTCGCGTCTTCTGAGGGGCCCTGAAGCGTGCCGTCGGCCTTGGCGACGAAGGGAATAACCGTCGGAACTTTGAACTCTACGTTGTCGATCTCGGTCCTGACCATTACTTTCGTGGTTCCAACGCGCCCGGCTGCCAGAGCTGGCGTCGGGGCGGCGCCCATTGCGAGCGCGAGCGCGAGCCCTGCGCCCACGACGAGCGCTCTGGCTCCGTTCATGTTCCTGGTGATGTCCATGGTCGTTCCTTTCTATTCGCCGCGGGCCGTCCCCGCGATGATTGGACGAATGCTGGTGAATTGCGTGCGGTGTCGCGTCGGCCGAAAAAGCTAGTTCTCGGCTTGCTCAACCCGTACCTTGACACGTGTCGGATTGCCGTGGCTGTCGAGGGTCTTGGCATCGAGTGCCTGGATCTCGATGTATGCCTCTCCTTCTTTGATGTCGCCGGCGGGGCACGTCTCGAT
Organism: uncultured Collinsella sp.; assembly: GCA_902406375.1. GTDB lineage: Bacteria > Actinomycetota > Coriobacteriia > Coriobacteriales > Coriobacteriaceae > Collinsella. The sequence continues at coordinate 27,715 of CABPDL010000008.1, read as the reverse complement.
TGTCTTGCCGGTCTCGACCACACCGGATTCGTACATGGTCTCGTCGTTTTGGATGACGCGGAATCGCTGGGGAAATTTATTGTCTTGGACGTTTTGCACGTTGACGCGCAGCTTGCCGTCCTCCTGCAGCTGAGCGATCGGTGCGACCGAAATCGTCATCATATTGTCGCGGACGATGGCATCGAGCTCATCTTGGATTTCTTGGCGCGATTTACCCTCTGCCGTCGTGACTGAGGCGCCCGCTTCGGGCACGGGCTGCGACTGCCAGGCGTATAGCCCTACGGCGATGAGGGCGCAGACGATAGCCAGGCAGACAACGACGAGTTTCTTGCGACGCCCCAGTCCTGCGAGGCGGGGCGGCTTCTTCGCACTCATGCGGCGTCCTTGGTGGTGTAGACACGTGCGAACGTGGACGGGTCCGCTCCAAAGAGCATGTGAAGCATCAGGCGGCGCGAGTAGATGAGCTCGTCAAAGTCGTGAGGGAGCTCGATGTCGTGGATACGCGCGATGTGGTGGGCGAGCGCCGAGAACGACTCGGGGTCGCAGATAACATCGGTGGTGACGTGGTAGACCGCCGTATCGGGGAACGCCTCTTCGTCGAAAGGCAGGAGATAGGGATCGTCGCCGACCTCGATGGCGACGCCGTACTGGGGCCAGTAATATGCCATGGGAACCTCCCTGCTTCTGGGGCCAAAACTTCTATCGGTTTTGGCTGTCGACGCCGACCGTATCAGCCGCTACTTGACCAATTTCTGACCAAATGCTTGACGGATTGACATCTCCGCAGGTAAAAGGTGGAAAAAATTACTTCAACTTTTTTCGAGCGACAATCGAGCGGTCGGCGACGGCGGGGCGATATGTGTCAAAAGCATCGTCTGCCGAGGAAGCCTTGCCGTTCGCCGAATTGCGCAAACGTAAAAATCGCCAATTATGGAGACGGTTTCGAACACGTCGACGAAACGATGCGGTAACATCTCCCTGCAAACACTGTAGTTAGATAAAGGGGGAGTTCGCGTGTCTGCAACCATCAAACCCTTCACCGACGAGTTCGAAGAGTATGGCCGCGACGAATCTCGCGCATCGGGCGAAGCATCGAGCATCTCGTTTCCGACAACGGAAGACGAGGTCCGTGCCATTTTGGAAACGCTCCATGCCGAGCGTGTCCCGGTAACGGTTCAGGGCGCCCGAACCGGCCTTGCCGCCGGTGCCGTGCCCCACGGTGGGCATATCCTCAATACTTCCCGTATGAATCGCTACTTGGGCCTTCGCCGCGATGAACAAGGCCAATTTCTGCTGCGCGTGGAGCCGGGCGTTGTGCTCTCGGAGCTGCGTAAGCAGCTGAGCAAGAAGGTACTGCCGACCGCTGGTTGGGACCAGGCATCGCTTGAGGCCTACGAGGAGTTCCAAGAGTCCCCCGAGCAGTTCTTTCCCACCGATCCCACCGAGGCATCTGCCTGTCTGGGCGGCATGGCGGCATGCAACGCCTCCGGCGCCCGCAGCTACGCTTACGGTCCCATGCGCCCGCATATCACGGGACTCCACGTCGCGCTGGCTGATGGCGATTTGCTTGAGCTTCAGCGCGGCGAGGCTTTTGCCCAGGGCCGTCACCTGTCGCTCGTGACGGCAGAGGGCCGTACGCTCGAACTCGATCTTCCCGGCTATACCATGCCCGAGACAAAAAATGCCTCAGGCTATTTCGTTGCGGACGATATGGACGCCATCGACCTCTTTATCGGCGCGTGCGGCACGCTCGGCGTTGTCACCGAGCTCGAGATCGCCCTGCAGGCGGCACCTTCGGTCGTATGGGGTGTGAGTTGCTTTTTCGATAGCGAGGACAAGGCGGTGTCCTTTACCGATTCCGTGCGCCCTGTCCTGTCCCATGCGGCTGCCATCGAGTACTTCGATGCTGGCGCCCTGGATATTCTACGTCGCCAGCGCGAGCAGTCGACGGCGTTTGCCTCGCTGCCGGCGCTCGACGACGAGGCAAAGGTCTGTGTCTACGTGGAGCTTGACTGCGACGACGAGGCGCAGGCGACCGAGGAGCTGTACCACCTGGGATGGGTTTTGGAGCTTGCGGGCGGCCGCGACGATGCGACATGGGTCGCGCGCACCGAAGTCGATCGCGAATGCCAGCGGTTTTTCCGCCACGCGGTCCCCGAGAGTGTCAACATGCTCGTTGACGAGCGTCGCCGCACCGACCCCACCATTACCAAGCTGGGATCGGATATGTCGGTGCCCAATGCACGCCTTGCCGATGTCGTGGTCCTCTATCGCCGCACGCTGGCCGAAAGCGGGCTTGAGTCTGCTGCCTGGGGACACATCGGGAACAACCATCTGCATGTGAACATCCTGCCGCGCGATGCGCAAGACTACCGTCGTGGTGGAGAACTCTTTGCCCAGTGGGCTTCCGAGGTCACGGCCATGGGCGGTGCCGTTTCTGCTGAGCACGGCGTCGGCAAGATCAAGGCGGGCTTCTTGGAGACGATGTACGGCCACGAGGCCATGGTCGAGTCGGCGCATCTCAAACTCCAGCTCGATCCTGCCGGCCAGCTGGGTCGCGGCAACCTGTTTACGGAGAAGCTCTTGGATGAGCTCGTCCAGAAAGGGGGCGCGTGAAGATGAGTGATTTTCATATGGTGGTGTGCGTCAAGGCGGTGCCCGGAAGCACCGAGGTCAAGATGGACCCCAAGACCAATACTATCGTGCGTGATGGCAAGCAGGCGGTCGTTAATCCCTTCGATGCAAGTGCTCTCGAATGTGCGCTAGCGCTGAAGGACGACTTTATCGGCTTTGGCATGGACGTGCGTGTGACGGTGGTGTCGATGGGCATCCCCGCGACCGAATCGCTGCTGCGCGACTGCATCGCCCGCGGTGCCGACGACGCGCTGCTGCTGACCGATCGCGCCTTTGCGGGCGCCGATACCCTAGCCACCACCTATGCCCTCAAATGCGGCATCGAGGCACTCGATGAGGACTTTGACCTGCTCATCTGCGGCAAGATGGCAGTGGACGGCGATACGGCCCAGATCGGCCCCGAGCTGGCCGGCGCCTTTGGGGTCCCCTGCGTGACCGACGTGAGCTGTGTGCAGAGCGCGGGATTTACGACGTGTGGCTCGCTGGCGCTCGTTCACGGCTGCGATGCCGGCGAGGAGACGGTGTACCTGGAGATGCCGTGTGCGATGACGACCGCCAAGGAGATTGGCCAGCTGCGCATGCCGAGTATTGCCGGTATTCGCGCGGCCGAGGATGCAGACGTGCGTGTGGCCAGCGCTGCCGACGTAAACGCCGATCCCTCGCGTTGCGGCCTTGCCGGATCACCGACGCAGGTCGTGCGCTCGTTTGTGCCCGACCGTGACCAAACGTGCGAGGCCGTTGAGGGAACGGCGTCCGAGCAGGCGGTAAAACTTGCCAAGATTATTGAGGGGATGGCATAGATGAGCGGGCTGATTATCGATAGCGAAGCCTGTATCGGCTGCGGTCGCTGCGTTCGCGCCTGCGCCTCGGGCGGCATTGTGGTGGAGGGTGAGCGCCCCAATCGCTGTGCCCGCGTAACCGACGGCTGTATCCTGTGCGGTGGGTGCGTCGACGCCTGCCCCGTCAACGCCATCTCGATTGAGCGCGACGAGGCCGCCGGCGCGGCAGACCTTGACGCATATCGAGACATCTGGATCTTCGTGCAGACTGACGAGCACGATGCCGTTGCATCCGTGGCCTTCGAGCTCATGGGCAAGGGGCGCGAGCTTGCCGATGCCCGCGGCTGCCGTCTGGTGGCACTGGTCGGCATGAGCCCCGAGGGCTCACTCGGGGACCTGGAGCATCTGATTTGCGCCGGTGCGGACGAAGTTCTGGTCTGTCGTGACGAGCGCCTGCGTCAGAACGACGCGGAGGTCTACGCTCGCTTGATCTGCGATTTGGTAGCCGAGCGCAAGCCCGAGGCCATTCTGTACGGCGCGACCGCCTTTGGTCGCGAGCTGGCGCCCGGTGTGGCCGTGCGCTTGCAGACGGGTCTTACGGCCGATTGCACGGTGCTTTCTATGGATACGGAGACGGGTCTGCTGCAGCAGACGCGCCCGGCGTTTGGCGGCAACCTGATGGCCACCATTATCTGCCCCAACCACCGTCCTCAGATGGCAACGGTGCGCCCCGGCATCTTTAAGGCGCCCGAGTTTGACTATAGCCGCTCCGGCACGATTACCCAGGTAGTGCTTGCGGATGACGTTAAGGCCCGCGTCGAGATCTCGATTCCCGCCGAGGAGTGGGGACAGCAGGCCTCAATTGCCGATGCCGAGCGTCTGGTCGTGGTGGGCCGCGGCATCGGCTCCAAGAAGAATCTGCCCCTGATGCGAAAGCTCGCCGATGCCCTGGGTGCCGAGCTTGGTTGCACGCGTCCCATTGTGGAGGCAGGCTGGTTGGAGTATCGCCACCAAATTGGCCAGACGGGTGTATCGGTCTCGCCCAAGCTTCTCGTGAGTATCGGTGTTTCGGGCGCCATCCAGCATCTTGCCGGCATCGGTGGGGCGGAGTGCATTATCGCCATCAACGAGGACCCGGATGCCCCCATCTTTGGTGCTGCCCAGTACAAGGTTGTCGGTGATGCCGTCGAGGTCGTCGAGGAGCTGCTGGCCCAGTTTGAGCGCTAGGCACGCGCCAGCCAGTCGCGCATCTCGTCCTTTAGGCGGCTCCAGGTTGCCTGCGTGGCGGGGTCGGTAAAGGGCCGCGTAATGCCAAAGGGCGCGTCGAGCAGGCGGTAGATATCGCCTTGCTCGCGCGCCAGCGCGCGGCTTGCCGGATAGACGAGCTCAAACATAAAGCAGATAAGCCCCACCAAGAAGTCGGCGGGCTCATCGCGCTCATCGCGCGCGACGCAGCGGTGCTCGTCAAAGGCGGTAAGCGCCGGTGTCGAGAAGTGGCTGGCGAGAAACGTGTCCTCATCCACCTTGAGGACGGTGTCGACGGTGCTGTCGGCGATGGTGCGCATAATGTCGATCTTGTCGCCATCGCGCACGATGTCGCAGAAGCTCCGCGTGCGCTCGTCGAGCTGTGCGGGTAGACGGAAATCGCTGTGATAGGCGATGCCCGCTCGGATGAGCTCATCTTCTGCCGGGTCATCGATAAAGTCGCGGATGCTCATTACGGCGGGTGCATCGGCGGGATTCTCGCCAAAGAGGACCTCGATGCCCAGCACTGCATGGCTCATGCTCTCGGCGTCCTTAAAGGTGTCCCAGCGTCGCAGCTGCTCAAAGCGGCCCATATCGTGCAGCAGGCCGCAAAGCCATGCCAGGTCAATATCTTCTGACGACCAGCCCTGCTCGCGCGCTACGGCATCGCATGCCTCGGCCACGTGGTACGTATGCTCGATTTTGAGCGCGATGCGTGGGTTGGTGGCGTCGTAGGCATCGGTGTAGCTTTTGAAGGCCGCGCGCGCCCGGTCTCGATCGATAGCTGTCATAATGACTTCCTAAAAAGTTGTGTCTTTCGATCCGGTGGCAATTGTAGGTGAACTTTATTGCCACCGGTTGATATTTCTGCTGCGTTGCAAGGCGCGCTGCAGACGACTTACCAGAATGGGAGTGGCATGGTCCTTAGGATCTTTAAAATCGTCTGGCCAGTGATGCTTACCTATGTTGCAATAGGCGCGCCGTGCGGAATGATCATGGGGCAGACGGGAATGGAGCCCTGGATGGTCTTTGCTCTGAGCAGCACGTTTGTGACGGGCAGCGGCCAGTTTATGATCTGCAATCTTTGGCTGGCGGGCGTACCGGCACCTTCGATTATCGCGAGCGTCGCCGCCATCTCCTCGCGCTTCGCTCTTTACTCGGCATCGATCGCACCCCATCTGGCGGGCGCCTCGAAGCGTCAGACGCTGGCTGTTGCCGCGACGCTCACCGAGGAGGCATACGGCATCTCGCTTGCCAAGCTGGTTGAGGGGGAGGATTGGGGCCCGCGCGAATCCTTCGTGCTCAACGTGATCCTCATCGCGACATGGGGCGCTTCGTGCACGATGGGTGCCATCGTCGGTGCCGTTGTCGATGTTCCCACCGCTATTGCGAGTTTCGTCTGCACGTCGCTCTTTATCTGTCTACTCTTTTCGCAGCGGCTGTCGCGCGGCAACGTTGTCGCGGCGGTTTCGGGCGCGGTGTCCGTCGCCGTATGCAAGTTCTTGGGCCTCACGAATATTGCCGTGCCGGCAAGCGTCGTGGTCGGCATTGCCATTGCGCTGGCGTGCGATGCTGTATTAGACGGAAGAGGTGCCCGCGATGCCCGTTAACGAGTTCTTGGTTCTGTGGCTGTCGTCGTGGGCTGCTATCGCGTTCTTTCGCATCGCGCCGGCGTTTGCCTTGCGCGGGAGAACGCTGTCGCCCCGCATTACTGAGGCCCTGGGTTATATCCCGCCCGCTGCCTTTGCCGCGCTGGTCGCCAACGACTTGGTGAGCCCCGGGGCGTTCGACGCGGGACTCTGGCCTGCCTTGGTTCCCTGGATTGCGGCTGCCGGCGTCGTGGTGGTGGCAATCAGGACAAAGTCGATGTTGTGGTGCTGTGTTTCGGGCATCGTGCTCTATATCGTTTTGAGCCTCGTATAAGAGCGGGACACGTTTAGCATCCCGGCCAACGAATCCAATTTTTCACCGAGCTGGTCTATTTCTTCTGCTACCATGGTCAAACTTTACTGTAGCAAAGCGTGACGTGGGCTTTTGTACCCCGTCAGCGGAAATGGGGGTTTCATGGCACAGGAAGCGACCGCCAACGAGCAAAAGAAATTCAAGGTCCCGCGCATCCCGGGCGACATCATGATCTATCCGATGATCGTCGGTCTTTTGCTCAACACCTTCTGCCCGCAGGTTTTTGAGATCGGCGGCTTCTTTACGGCTGCCTGCCGCGGTGGCTCCAATACCATCGTCGCCGCGATCCTGCTGTTTGTGGGCGCCGGCATCAGCTTTAAGTCCACGCCGGGTGCCATCAAGACCGGTATCGTCGTGCTGATCCCCAAGCTGGTCGTCGCAGCGGCTCTCGGCCTGGGCGTGGCATATTTCTTTAACGACAACTTCCTGGGTCTGAGCTCCGTGTCTATCATCGGCGGCATCACGTTTTGCAACATGGCGCTCTATACGGGCATCATGGGCGAGTTCGGCGATGAGTCCGAGCAGGGCGCCGTCGGTATCCTGTTCTTTACGGCTGGCCCCGCCGTCACGATGATCATCCTCGGTGTTTCCGGCCTCGCCAACATTCCCATTGGCACCATTATCGGCTCCATCTTGCCACTCGTTATTGGCATGGTTCTGGGCAACCTGTTCCCGTTTATCAAGAACCTGCTGGTTCCCGGTGCCAATCCCGCGATTGCCGTCATCGGATTTCAGCTCGGTGCGTCCATGAGCCTGTCGAGCTTTATCACCGGCGGTATTTCCGGCATCTTGCTGGGCCTTGTCACGCTGTTTGTCGTCGGTCCCATCACCTTTGCGTTCGAGCGTCTGTGCGGCGGCAATGGCAAGGCCGCTGTGGCTTGCTCCACCATTGCCGGCACGGCTATGACCACACCGGTTGCCCTCGCCGAGGTCGCACCGCGTTACGCCGAGCTTGCGCCCACCGCGTACGCTCAGATCGCCACCGCCGTTATCATCACGGCGATCATGGCTCCGATTCTGACTGGCTGGGTCGACAAGAAGTTCTGCCAAGGCAAGGAGGATCTGTCGCCTGTCGGTGTCGAGGCCATCGAGGAGGCCGTCGCGACTGACATCGATGGCGAGTAGCAATCGATACCCATCAATGATGCCGGCGTGTGCAATTCGCGCCGTATGGGCGCCCGAACAGAAACTGTTTTGCAGTGATGTTCGGGCGCTCTGCTATTATCCCCTTTACCCCTGCGGAGTAAAGGGGTGTTTATTGCCCTGATTCGAATTGGGCGATTCTGACCACTTGGGTATTGAAGGGATGGCGCTAGTGGTTAAGGCACTCAAGATTGAGATATTCGTGCTATGCATGATTGTTCTTATCGGGCTTGCCGTGCGAAGTCGTTGCTCCTTGTTCTCGAGCACCCAGCAGCTATTGTTTAGCATGCTTGGCTACACCTCTGCCGCGTACATATTATTCGATATGATCTGGACGCTTTCGGACGGTGTGGACGGCACGTTGGGCATTGCTGCCAACTGGATTTCCAACGCGGTTTCGTTTTCGCTCTTTGCTATCGCGTGTCTCATTTGGTTTATCTATTCCGAGACGGTGCAGGGTTCTCGTCTTTTGACCTCGCGCTATAGGGTGGTGCTTGTAGCGTTGCCTACGGCTCTGGTGGTCGTGCTGGCGTTTACCAGTTACTGGACGCACGCCCTGTTCTATATCGATTCGCAGGGCGTGTATCGTCGCGGCTTTGCCTATATGATCCAGCCCATCGTCAGCTACTGTTACGTTATACATACGTCCCTGCATGCGTTTGTGCAATCTCGCAGGGTCGAGAGCCTGCAGACGAAGGCCATCTATCGAACCTTGGCATTTTTCGCCATTCCGGCCCTGGTGGGCGGTACCTTTCAGGTCGTATACTCGGTGCCCGGCCTTTGTGTCGGCATAATGATTAGCATGTTGCTGCTTTACATCATCTACCAGGAGCAGCTCATCTCGACCGACCCGTTGACTGGACTTAACAATCGCAACCGTTTTGAGACCTATATGCTGTCGCTCTTCTCAAATGTGGATCAGGCCGAAGATGTATATCTGCTTATGATGGACGCCGACGGCTTTAAGCAGATTAACGATCGCTATGGGCATGTGGAGGGCGACCACGCTCTTCAGGTCATATCCGCTGCGCTCAAAGAAGTCTGCTCGGCGTCTGGCGGCTTTATCGCACGTTATGGCGGCGATGAGTTCGTGGTGCTCCAAAAGGCGACGGTGGAGCAGGACATCATAAGCCTGTATGCGGCAATCAACGATGAGCTCGCACGTGCCGACGTGCCGTATCTGTTGCGGATGTCCATCGGCTACGCACGGGTCGGTGACGGTGTCGATACCTGGCAAGACTTGCTTCGCGCTGCCGATGCGGAGCTCTACCGCGTCAAGGCCGAGAAAAAGAAAGCCGGCGTCCAGATACGCTAGAAAAAGGGGCGCACGCTTGCGTGCGTGGTGGCCTTCAGCTCACCGATGTACTCCATTAAACTAAAGTATGTGAATCCGCTCTGCTAAATAAGGGCAGTTCATTAGGCCTTTTTGGGCCTGTTGACGATGATGATGCCGCTGCAGACCAAGAGCAGGGCAACGATGACGGTAACGGGGCTCGTGCCGGCGCCCTCGCCAAGCAGCAGTGCGCTCAGCAGTACGCCAAAGACCGGGTTCATAAACCCAAAGACCGAGACGCGGCTGACGGGGTTGACGGCAAGCAGGCGCGACCACAGCGAGTAGGCGACCGCGGAGATAAGCGCCATGTAGATGATGAGCACGATGGCGGGGACAATCGCCGTGGGGGAGAGCGCGCCACCCATCAAAAAGCCGATGGCGGTGAGGACCAGGCCGCCGACCAAGAACTGCCACCCGGCAAGCAAGACGCCGTCGTGCTTGCGCGAGAAGATGCCGATCAGGCAGGTCGAAAGAGCACCCGCGACAGTGGAGGCTAGGATAAAGCCCTCGCCGTCGAGCGCAAAGCCAAAGGTGCCATCCGCGCCCGAAAGGTTGACGAGCGCGACACCGGCAAAGCCCAGTACGCAGCCAAGCACCTTGGTCGTATTGAGCTTCTCGGTGTGAAACGCCAAGGCGGCAAAGAGGATTGCGAGGAAGTTGGCGCTGGCCTCAATGATGGAGCTCGACATGGCGCTGGCGCGCGAGAGTCCCAGGTAGAAAAAGAAGTACTGCCCGATAGTCTGGAAGAGTGACAGGATGCAGATGGGCTTGATATCGCACACCTGCGGAACGAGCGGGCGGCGCTGGGCCGCACTCATACCGGCGATAACCAGGATACCGGCAAGCGTGAAGCGCAGGCCCGCGAAGAGCAGCTGCGAGGCGCTGTCGTGCGCGGGAATGCCAAAGAGCGCGTAGCCAATCTTGATGCAGGGGAAGGCGGAGCCCCAGAGCGCGCAGCAAACGAGGCAGCCCAGGATGAGTCCGGGCAGGGTGGCGAGATACGGCTTGCGGCTTTCCATGATGTCCTTCCTACATGCGCGAAGCAAAAAAAGAACCCGCCACCGGAGGTGTCGGTGGCGGGTGTTGTTACCCGAGGGGATTGTACCCGATGGGAACGTCTTTAGGCGAAGTAGGCTACGCCGCTCTCAAAGATCGGCATGAACTTGTCGCCGGGGACATGCTCGGGCACGTTGCGGTACAGGTTGTCGCCGCGACGCTCGGCATGGCCCATCTTGCCCAGGACGCGGCCGTCGGGGCTCGTGATGCCCTCGATGGCGAGTACAGAGCCGTTGGGGTTGACGGAAAGGTCCATGCTGGGCTTGCCGTCCTCGCCCACGTACTGCGTGGCGACCTGGCCGTTGGCGATCAGCTGGGCGAGCACCTCGTCGTTGGCGACAAAGCGGCCCTCGCCGTGGCTGATGGCGACGGTGTAGGGGTCGTCCAGGCTGCACTGCGACAGCCACGGGGACAGGTTGGACGAGATGCGGGTGCGCACCAGGCGGCTCTGATGGCGACCGATGGTGTTGAACGTCAGCGTGGGCGCGTCGGGCGTGGCGTCGACGATGTCACCGTAGGGCACCAGGCCGAGCTTGACCAGGGCCTGGAAGCCGTTGCAGATGCCCAGCATCAGGCCGTCGCGGGCCTTGAGCAGGTCGCGAACTGCCTCGGTGACCTCGGGAGCGCGGAAGAACGCCGTGATGAACTTGGCGGAGCCGTCGGGCTCGTCGCCGCCCGAGAAGCCGCCGGGGATCATGACGATCTGGCTTGCACGGATGCGACGGGCAAGCTCGTGGGTGCTCTCGGCGACGGCCTCGGGCGTGAGGTTGTTGATCACGAAGGTGTCGGCCTCGGCACCGGCGGCGCGGAAGGCGCGGGCGCTGTCGTACTCGCAGTTGTTGCCGGGGAACACCGGGATAATCACGCGCGGGCGGGCGATCTTGGCGCCGCCGTACACGTGGATATCCTTGGTGCGATAGTCGATGGTCTCGACCTCGGGCTGCTCACCGGTGCTGCGGTAGGCAAAGACGCCCTCGATGCCGCTCTCCCAGGCCTCCTGGAGCCCAGCGAGCTCGATGACCTCGGAGCCGGTGTCGATGACATAGCCCTCGACGGTGGTGCCCAGGGGCTCGACGACAACGCCGTCGCCGACCTCGGGCAGCTCGGCATCCTCGGCGAGCTCGACGATAAAGCTGCCGTAGAGCGGCGTGAAGAGGCTCTCCACGTCCACGTCCTCGGCAAGCTCGATGCCGATCTGGTTGCCGACGCACATCTTAAAGAGGCTCTCGGCACCGCAGCCGTAACCGGGCGTGGAGATGGCCAGGGCGTCGCCGGTGGCGGTGAGCGCCTCGACGGCGTCAAACGCGGCGAGCAGCTGCTGGGCATCGGGACGGTAATCCTCGCCATAGGTGGCGGGGGCGATGCGGACGACGCGGTGCGTCAGGCCCTTGAACTCGGGCGAGACGGCACGAGCGGCGCGGCCCACGGCCACGGCGAAGCTGATGAGGGTCGGCGGAACGTTGAGCTCGCCGGCCTCGTCCTCAAACGAGCCGCTCATGGAGTCCTTGCCGCCGATGGCGCCGGCACCTAGGTCGACTTGGGCCATGAGGGCGCCCAGGACGGCTGCCGTGGGCTTGCCCCAGCGCTCGGCCTCGGTGCGCAGACGCTCGAAATACTCCTGGAAGGAGAGATAGGCGCGCTTGTGCTCAAAGCCGGCAGCCACGAGCTTGGCGATGGACTCGACCACGGACAGGTAGGCGCCCGCAAACTGGTCGGCCTCCATCAGGTAGGGGTTGAAGCCCCATGCCATGGCGCTTGCCGTGGTGGTCTCGCCGTCCACGGGGAACTTGGCGACCATGGCCGAGCTCGGGGTGAGCTGCGTCTTGCCGCCAAAAGGCATAAGCACGGTTGCGGCGCCGATGGTGGAGTCGAAGCGCTCGGAAAGGCCCTTGTTGGAGGCAACGTTGAGGTCGGTGACAAGCGAGGTCATGCGTTCGGCAAGCGTGGTGCCGGCCCAGCTGGGTTGCCACACGCTGCGGGCGCAGACGTGGGCGACCTGGTGCTTGGGCGCACCGTTGGAGTTGAGGAACTCGCGGGAGAGGTCGACGATGGCCACACCGTTCCAGGCCATGCGCATACGCGGCTCGGCGGTAACCTCGGCGATAACGGTCGCCTCCAGGTTCTCCTCGGCGGCGTAGCCCATGAACTCCTCGACGTCACCGTCGGCGACGGCGCAGGCCATGCGCTCCTGGGATTCAGAGATGGCGAGCTCGGTGCCGTCAAGACCGTCGTACTTCTTGGTCACGGTATCAAGGTCGACATACAGGCCGTCGGCAAGCTCGCCTACGGCGACCGAGACACCGCCGGCGCCAAAGTCGTTGCATCGCTTGATCAGACGGCAGGCATCGCCGCGGCGGAACAGGCGCTGCAGCTTGCGCTCGACCGGGGCGTTGCCCTTCTGGACCTCGGCGCCCGATGTCTCGATGGACTCGGTGTTCTGGGTCTTGGAGGAGCCGGTGGCACCGCCGATGCCGTCACGGCCGGTGCGGCCGCCCAACAGGATGATCTTGTCGGTGGGGGCGGGGCACTCGCGACGCACGTGGTTTGCCGGGGTGGCGCCCACGACGGCGCCGACCTCCATGCGCTTGGCGACGTAGCCGGGGTGATAGAGTTCGTTGACCTGACCGGTGGCAAGGCCGATCTGGTTGCCGTAGCTGGAGTAGCCGGCGGCAGCAGTGGTCACGAGCTTACGCTGCGGCAGCTTGCCCTCGAGCGTCTCGGACACGGGGACGGTGGGGTCGCCGGCGCCGGTGACACGCATGGCCTGGTACACGTAGCTGCGGCCCGACAGCGGGTCGCGGATGGCACCGCCCACGCAGGTGGCGGCACCACCGAAGGGCTCGATCTCGGTCGGGTGGTTGTGGGTCTCGTTCTTAAAGAGGAACAGCCAGTCCTGGTCCTCGCCGTCGACATCGACCTTCACCTTGACGGTGCAGGCGTTGATCTCCTCGGACTCGTCGACATCGGTCATGACGCCGGTCTTCTTGAGGTACTTGGCGCCGATGGTGCCCATGTCCATGAGGCAGACGGGCTTGGTGTCGCGACCGAGTTCGTGGCGCATCTCCATGTAGCGGTCGAAGGCCTGCTGCACCACGGCGTCGTCGATCGTCACGTCGTCCAGGACGGTGCCGAAGGTGGTGTGGCGGCAGTGATCGGACCAGTAGGTGTCGATCACGCGGATCTCGGTGATGGTGGGGTCGCGATCCTCATCGCGGAAGTACTGCTGGCAGAAGGCGATGTCCGCCTCGTCCATGGCAAGGCCGCGCTCGGAAATAAAGGCGGCAAGGCCGGCTTCGTCGAGCTCGCGGAAACCGTCGAGCACCTCGACGGGCTGGGGCTCGGGGGTCTCCATGTACAGCGTCTCGGGCAGGTCGAGCGAGGCGATACGCGCCTCGACGGGGTTCACCACGTAGTGCTTGATGGCATCAATGGCGGCCTCGTCCAGAGCGCCCGAGATCATATAGACCTTGGCGGAGCGCACGGCGGGGCGCTCGCCCTGGCTGATGAGCTGCACGCACTCGCTGGCGGAGTCGGCGCGCTGGTCAAACTGGCCAGGCAGGAATTCGACGGCAAAGACGGCGTCATCGCTTGCGGGGAGCTCGTCGTAGGTCACATCGACCTGGGGCTCGCTAAAGACGGTCGGCACGCAGGACCGGAAAAGCTCCTTGTCGATGCCCTCGACGTCGTAGCGGTTGATAATCCTCAGGGCCTCGATGCCCTTGATGCCGAGGATTTCGGTCAGCTCGCCCTTGAGCTGCTGAGCCTCGACGTCGAACCCGGGTTTCTTCTCCACGTAGATACGAGAGACCATTGGTTCCTGCCTTCCTGATCGGTTGGGCGTACGGTACGGTATGCGGCAGCGGTCGGTTTGCGGGGTCTGCCCTGCGGTCGCCTTGAGCCACATGTTTGTAAACCTCACTATGATACGACAGCTCGCGGCGCGTTGAGGACGGCGAGGGTGCTACAGTGAAGCGCAAACAAGAGAAAGGCATCACATGGCATTCATTTCGCTCGCCATCATCGCACTCGTGGCCTTTGCGAGTCCTTTTATCGCCTCGGCGATTCCCGGAAAACCCGTTCCCGAGACGGTCTTTTTGCTCGTGTTCGGTGCGGTGCTGGGACCCCATATGCTCGGCGTCATCCATGTAGATGCCGAGGTCTCGCTGGTGTCCGAGCTCGGTCTGGCCTTTTTGTTCCTGCTCGCCGGCTTTGAGATCGACCCCAAGAGCATCACGGGCGTCGAGGGGCGCTACGGCTTGGCGACGTGGGTCGTCACGTTTGGTATCGCCTGGCTTGCCGTGCGCTTTACCCCGTGGTTCTCGGTCAGTCATTTCGACGGTATCGCCGTGACGCTTGCCCTCACTTCTACGGCGCTCGGCACGCTCGTGCCCATCATGCGCGAGCGCTCGCTCACCGGCACGCGTGTGGGCGACTCGATTCTCGCGTATGGCACTTGGGGCGAGCTCGGTCCCGTGCTCGCCATGTCGGTGCTGCTGTCTGCTCGCACTGGCATCCAAACGCTCGTAATCCTTGGCTTGTTTGCGGTGGTTTGCGTGTTACTGGCCGTGGTCCCGAGCCGTTCCAAGCGCGTCGGCAGCCGCTTCTTTGCGTTTGTCGAGGAGCGCGCCGATACCACGTCGCAGACCTTCGTGCGCCTGACGGTGCTTATTTTGGTCACGCTCGTGGCGTTCTCGGCCGTCTTTGATCTCGACATCGTGTTGGGTTCTTTTGCCGCCGGCTTTGTCCTGCGCTATATCATCCCCGAGGGCAACCATACGCTCGAGACCAAGCTCGACGGCCTGGCCTACGGCTTTTTGATTCCGGTGTTCTTTACCGTATCGGGCGCAAAGATTGACCTGACGGCCGTGGCGTCGCGTCCGGGCTTGCTCGCGGGCTTTATCGTGGCGTTGCTGATTATTCGTGCCGTGCCCATCCTCATCTCTATGGGCATTTGTCCTGCGACGCGCGATGTGTCGGCGTATGGTCGCATTACCGTGGCGCTCTACTGCACCACGGCCCTGCCGATCATCGTTGCCGTGACAAGCGTTGCCGTCAACGCGGGCGCGCTGTCGCAAGATATTGCGTCGGTCATGGTTGCCGCCGGTGCCATCACGGTGTTCTTGATGCCGCTGCTCGCGCAGCTCTTCTACCGCGTGGTCGATGCCGCGCCGGTCGCCGCCGTGGCAGAGGTTGCCGAGCATCCTTCCGACGCGCTCGACATCCTGCGCGCCCATCACGATTTGGCGAGCCTGCTCGCACGCGAGCACGAGCTGCTGACCTCGCATGGACATGGTCGCGTATTCGAGGGCTTGCCTACGCTCGATACGATTGCCGAGCGTCTTTCCGCCGAGGCAGCGAAC
The DNA here is from genome assembly GCA_902406375.1 of uncultured Collinsella sp. Taxonomy (GTDB): domain Bacteria; phylum Actinomycetota; class Coriobacteriia; order Coriobacteriales; family Coriobacteriaceae; genus Collinsella. The sequence continues at coordinate 12,203 of CABPDL010000008.1, read as the reverse complement.
GGCCACATCGATGCCCGCATCGTGGACGCGGCGCATCTTCTTGCCGATAAGACCTATGGTGATGAGCTTGACCCGTCCGAGCTGACTCCGCGTGAGCGCCGCCGCCTGGAGCGCGCCAAGCTCGCCGTGCACGAATACCGCCGCCGCATGCTGGAGCTCTACGCGCGCGATGAAGCCCAGGACGACGACGGCAAGTAGCAAGGAGTGTCGGGATACGGGTTCCGTCCAAATAATAGAAGGCGCGCTGCCTGCGGTTGATGCGGACAGCGCGCCTTTTGCGTTGAACTCTGTTGAGGTTCGAAGCCGAAACTTTCGACCTTTAGGAGCGGGCTGCCCCGTCGACGGGGAGGATGGCGCCCGTGACATAGGAGGACATGTCGCTCGCAAGGAAAACGAAGGCGTTGGCAACGTCCTCGGGCTCGCCCATGCGACCGAGCGGAATAGTGGCGATGATGGGCTTGATGACCTCTTCGGGCAGGTTGGCGACCATATCGGTCTTGGTTACGCCAGGCGCGACGGCATTGACGCGAATACCCATGGGGGCGAGCTCGCGCGAGAGCGACTGGACCATGCCGTTGACGGCAAACTTGGACGTAGGATAGCCGACGCCGGAGGGCTGGCCATACTTGGCGACCATTGAACTCGTGGTGGTGATGGTGCCGCCGTGGCCGGCCTCGGTCATGATCTTGGCGGCAGCCTGGTGACCATTAAAGACGGCGACGACATTGAGGTCCATGACCTTTGCAAACTCTTCTGCCGTGTAATCCAAAAGGGGCGAGCGCTGGGAGATGCCGGCGTTGTTGACGACCGTGTCCAAGCCGCCCATATCGGCGGCAGCCTGGGTAAAGGCCTCGGTTACGGCTTCGAGCGAGGTGAGGTCGCAGGAGCGACCCCAGACCTTGGCCTCGGGATAGGCGGCTGTCAGCTTCTCAACGGCCGCGTCGGCAGTCTCCTGGCGCGAGCCAAAGACGGTGACGGTGGCACCCTCCTCGATAAAGCGGCAGGCGATGGCATAGCCGATACCGCGCGTGCCTCCGGTGATGATTGCTTTCTTGCCCTCGAGCAACATGGTGCCTCCATTCTTCGGGGGTGGACGTACGCAGCACAGGATAGCGGCGGACAAAAGCAAACGTGCCTGCTTATCGGTGAGCGGTATCCCTGGTTGACACCGAACGGTCAAATTGTTCAAACGCGGATCGCGTCAATGCGCCCCGAGCGTGCAAATAAAAGGGCTCCCGTCCAAGACCAGACGGGAGCCCTTCGAGCAAATGCGTTGTGGGGTGTAAACCGAACTAGTTGGCCATGACACCTTCGGTCCAAGCCTCGACGTCCTCGATGCGCAGGACGTTGGCGACCTCGGCCACGCAGTCGACGCTGGCAAGCTCGGCGGCGGCAGCCTGGACGTCCTTCTCGAGTGCGCGGTGCGTCAGGAAGATGACCGAGCAGGCATCGCTGACACCCGACTTGCCGTCCTCGACTTGGTTGATGAGCGAGATCGAAATGTTGTGCTTGGCAAAGATGTCGACCGTCTCGGACAGGGCGCCCACGCGGTCGGCGACCTTCAGGCGCACATAGTACTTGGTCTGGAGCTCGTCCATGGGCTTAAAGGCGAGGTTGTGACCATAGGGCTCAATCTCGGGCAGCGGAGCCACGCCCCGGCTGATCTGCTCGGAGAGCGACAGGATATCGCCCACGACGGCGCTCGCGGTGGGGAAGGAGCCTGCGCCGGCACCGTAGAACATGGTCTCGCCCACGGCATCGCCCACTACGTAAACAGCGTTCATGGCGCCGTTGACCTTGGCAAGCATGTGGTCGGCGGGGATCAGCGTGGGATGCACGCGGACGTCGACGCCGGCGTCGGTGTTGCGGGCGATGCCGAGCAGCTTAATGGTGTAGCCGAGCTCGCGGGCCTGGGCGATGTCCTCGGCGCCGATGGTGCGGATACCCTGCTGGTACACATCATCGGTGGTCACGCGGGTGCCAAAGCCGATGGAGGCGAGGATCGCCGTCTTGCTGGCGGCATCGAAGCCGTCGACGTCGGCGGACGGGTCGGCCTCGGCATAGCCCTTGGCCTGTGCATCGGCGAGCACGTCGGCGTAATCGGCGCCCTCGGCGTCCATGCGCGACAGGATGTAGTTGGTGGTGCCGTTGAGGATGCCGGCGATGGTCAGGATCTTGTTGCCCACCAGATCGTGCTCAAGCGTGCTCACGATGGGGATGCCGCCGCCGCAGCTGGCCTCGCACTTAATCTGCACGCCGCACGCGCGTGCCTTCTTGGCAAGCGTCTCGACGTGACGGCCCAGCAGGGCCTTGTTGGCAGAGACGACGTGCTTGCCGTGCTCAAAGGCAGTGGTGAAGATCTCGGTTGCGGGATGCTCGCCGCCGATCAGCTCGACGACGATGTCGACGGCGGGGTCGGTGACGACATCGTGCCAGTCGCTCGTAAAGGCCTCGCGCTCAATGCCTGCCGCCTCGGCCTGCTCCCAGGCAAGCGCGCAGGCGCGGGTCAGCTTAAGGTCGATGCCGTAGGCTGCCAGGTACTCATCGTGGTGGCTCTTGATCAGACGGGCCACGCCGCCGCCGACGGTTCCCAGACCGATGAGGCCGACGTTCACGGTGCGCAGGGGTTCGCTCATAGATAGCTCCTTCGTGCATCTTATGGATGGATAAATCGCTTAAAGGTTGAGTGCATTCTAGCGTGAACCGAGGACGCGTGCTCGCCAGGCAACAGGAGTCGCACAAAACGGCACCCCCGAAACGCTGCGGAAACATTGGAAACACGCTCGCTACAAACGAACTTCCGTAACAAACTGTCAACGTTTGCACCATAAGGTTTGCCCTGTGCGACTGGGGCATGCAGGCGCTCGTCGGCCCCGTCACCACCGGTGCCGCCGTCGCCGTCTCGGGCGAGATCGCCGATGCCTTTGCCGAGCAGGCCAAGGCGTCCAAGCTCGACATCGTCGATACCGAGACCTTTAAGGACGACTCCTCCACGAGCTTTATCAACCAGCCGACCAAGGCCATGCGCAAGATCAAGATCGAGGGCCTGACGGGTGAGCTGACGTGGAATGACGAGGGCCAGGTCGAAAAGCCCGCTACGGCCTATGTGATCCAGGACGGCAAGTACATCGCCGCCTAAGCGCGCATAAAGCGCGACCGGTGAGGCTGTTTTATTCAGGGCGGGGACGCTTGTAACAGAACGGAAACATTGCTTTTACACAATAAAGTGGCTTTACTGCATAAAGTAATAGAAATACGCAGAAATATGGATAAATGAACAAATCCAAAGAAAAGTCGAAATAACCGCCACTTTTCCTAACTAAAGCGTCTACTATTTTGCGAACGCCGGACACGGCGAAGGATGGCCTGTCGGGTAACCAAAACCCGACGAGATTTGAGAGGAGAGCCGCATGTCGAGCCTCACCGGTAAGTCATTGAACCCTGTTATGAATCGCAGGAGCGTTATCGCGAGCGCAGCAGGTCTGGGGGCGATGTCCATTCTAGCTGGCTGCTCCTCCAACGGCGGCGACGGCGGTTCCGCTTCGAGCGACGCTTCGTTTAAGATCGGCACCATCGGCCCGCTGACCGGTGCCGCCGCGTCTTACGGCAAGTCCGTTACCCAGGGCGTCGAGCTTGGCTGCAAGGACTTCTCCACCAAGGAGCTGCCGCTTGCCAGCAAGGCCGAGGACGACCAGGCCGACGGCGAGAAGGCCGTCAACGCCTTTAATACCCTGCTCGACTGGGGCATGCAGGCCCTCGTCGGCCCGACCACCACGGGTGCGTCGGTTGCCGTTGCCGCTGAGTGTGGTAACGACCCCAAGACGTTCATGATCACCCCGTCCGCGTCCTCCGAGGACGTCACTGACGGCAAGGATTGCGTCTTCCAGGTTTGCTTCACCGACCCCAACCAGGGCGTCAACGCTGCCAAGTTCCTGGCAGAGAAGTATGCGGATGAGAAGTTCGTGCTGTTCTACAACTCCGGCGACGCCTATTCTTCGGGTATCGCGGATTCCTTTAAGGCCCAGGCCGCTGAGTCCAAGCTCGAGATTGTCGACGAGGAGACCTTTAAGGACGATTCTGCCACGAGCTTTACCAACCAGCTGACCAAGGCCAAGCAGGCCGGCGCTACCATGATCTTCGCGCCGATCTACTACACGCCGGCGTCCGTCCTGCTCAAGAACGCCAAGGATATGGGCTACGACGTCAAGATGATGGGTTGCGACGGCATGGACGGCATCCTGGGCGTTGAGGGCTTCGACACCTCTCTTGCCGAAGGTCTGCTGCTCATGACCCCGTTCTCCGCCGACGACGAGAAGAACGCCGACTTCGTCAACGCTTACAAGGATAAGTACGGCGATACCCCCGACCAGTTTGCCGCCGACGCCTACGACGGCGTGCACGCGGTGGCCGAGGCCCTCAAGGAGGCCGGTCTTGGTGTCGACGCCGACCCGACCGAGGTCTCCGAGAAGCTGCCCAAGGCTATGCTCAAGATTACCGTTGACGGTCTGACCGGCAAGCTCACCTGGAACGATAAGGGGCAGGTCCAGAAGGAGCCCACGGCGTACGTCATCACCGACGGCAAGTACGTACAGGCATAATAGGCCGCCTTACATAGAGCGGTTTTGATCCCAAGCAGGGGAGGTTTTGGCCTTCCCTGCTTGCTTGGTATCTAGGGACGATGTAACGTCCCTGTTTCATACATTAACTGGAAACCTATTCGAAAGGGGGATGTGGAACATGACGGTCTTTATCCAATACCTGGTCAACGGCCTGTCCATGGGCAGCGTCTACGCCATCATCGCGTTGGGCTACACCATGGTCTACGGTATCGCCAAGATGCTCAACTTCGCTCACGGCGATGTCATCATGGTCGGTGCCTATGTCTCGTTCTGCGCCACGTCGTATCTCGGCCTCCCGGGCTGGGCATCTGTAGTTCTCTCTTGCGTGGCCTGCACGGTTCTCGGTGTTCTCATTGAGGGCCTGGCCTATAAGCCGCTGCGCCAAGCAGGCCCGCTGACCGTTCTGATTACGGCTATCGGCGTGTCCTACTTCCTGCAGAACGCCGCGCAGCTTCTGTGGGGCGCCACGCCCAAGAACTTCACTTCGCTCGTCACCTTCCAGGTGCCGGAGTTCTTGGCCAAGTTCAACGTAAGCGCCGTCTCGCTCGTCACCATCGTCGCCTGCCTGGTTATCATGGCCGGCCTGATGTTCTTTACAGGTAAGACCAAGATGGGCAAGGCCATGCGCGCCGTGTCCGAGGACAAGGCTGCCGCTCAGCTCATGGGCATCAACGTCAACCGCACCATTTCGATGACGTTTGCCATCGGCTCTGCCCTTGCCGCCATCGCCGGTGTGCTGCTGTGCTCCTACTCGCCGGTGCTGCAGCCCACGACGGGTGCTATGCCTGGCATCAAGGCCTTCGACGCCGCTGTCTTCGGTGGCATCGGCTCCATCCCCGGCGCTTTTGTCGGCGGCATTCTCATCGGCATCATCGAGGCGATGGCGCAGGCTTACATTTCCACGAGCCTTGCCAACTCCATCGTCTTTGGTGTTCTGATCATCGTCCTGCTCGTCAAGCCTGCCGGCCTCTTGGGCAAGTACGTCCCCGAGAAGGTGTAGGTGAGCGTTATGAAGTTTCTTAAAGACAAGCAGACGCGTCACGACTTTGTCACGTACGCCATGTGCCTTGTGGCGTTTGCCATCGTGTTCTTTATGCAGTCCAACCACATGATTCCGCGCATGATCGCCGGTCAGCTGGTTCCTATCACGGCCTATATCGTCATGGCCATTTCCCTTAACCTCGTCGTCGGCATCGCGGGCGACTTGTCGCTGGGCCACGCGGGCTTTATGAGTGTCGGCGCCTATACGGGCATCGTCACCGCCGTCGCGCTGGAGAGCGCCGTTCCCTCCGATCCGGTGCGCCTTATCATCAGTATCGTGGTCGGCGCCATCGCTGCCGCCATCCTGGGCTTCTTGATTGGCATCCCGGTCCTTCGTCTGAGCGGCGATTACCTGGCTATCGTGACGCTGGCCTTTGGCGAGATTATCAAGGAGATCGTCACCTGCCTCATTGTGGGCGTCGATTCCCGCGGCCTGCATGTGATCTTTAACATCACGGGTAACTCCACGATCGATGACCTGCACCTGCTCGAGGACGGCACCGCCATCATCAAGGGCGCCCAGGGCGCCTCGGGCGTGTCGACGTACTCGACCTTCCTCGCCGGTGCCATCCTGGTCATGGTCGCACTCGTGATCGTGCTCAATCTGGTCCGCAGCCGTACCGGCCGTGCCATTATGGCCGTGCGCGATAACAAGATTGCAGCCGAGTCCGTAGGCATCTCCGTCACCGAGTACCGCATGATCGCCTTCGTGGTTTCCGCTGCCCTCGCCGGTGCTGCCGGAGCTCTCTTCGGCGGTAACTTCTCGCAGCTCTCCGCCACCAAGTTCGACTTCAACACGTCGATCCTCATTCTGGTGTTCGTGGTCCTAGGTGGTCTGGGCAATATGCGCGGCTCCGTCATCGCCGCGGCGTTGCTCACGGTGCTTCCCGAGCTGCTCCGTCAGTTCTCGGACTACCGCATGCTCATCTACGCCATCGTGCTGATCCTGGTCATGATCTTTACCAACAACCCGCAGCTCAAGGCGTTCTTCGCACGCATTAAGGACCGCCTTGCTTCCAAGAAGGAGGTGGCAGCCGATGCCCAGTAAGTTTGAGTTCAACAAGGGCAAGATGGTCCCGTATCCTTCTGGCGCCATCGTTCCCGACCGCGACCTGGGTCAGCGCCCGGCGCTCGAGTGCATCCACCTGGGCATTGAGTTCGGTGGTCTTAAGGCAGTCGACGACTTTAGCCTGACTATCGGCAAGACCGAGATCGCCGGTCTGATCGGTCCCAACGGCGCTGGCAAGACCACGGTCTTCAACCTGCTCACCAAGGTGTACCAGCCTACGCACGGCACCATCCTGCTCGACGGTGAGGACACTTCGGGCAAGTCGGTCTACCAGGTCAACCGCATGGGTATTGCCCGTACGTTCCAGAACATCCGTCTGTTCAACACCATGACGGTGGAGGACAACGTCAAGGTCGGCCTGCACAACCAGGAGCGCTACTCCGGTTTTGAGGGCGTGCTGCGCCTGCCTACGTATTGGAAGCACGAGAAGGCCGCCCACGAGCGCGCCATGGAGCTGCTGTCCATTTTTGACATGGAGCACCTGGCAAATGAACAGGCCGGCTCGCTTCCTTACGGCGCTCAGCGTCGTCTGGAAATCGTCCGCGCGCTTGCCACCAACCCCAAGCTACTGCTGCTCGACGAGCCTGCCGCCGGCATGAACCCGTCCGAGACCGCGGAGCTCATGGCGAACATCGTCAAGATCCGCGACACCTTTGGCATCGCCATTATGCTTATCGAGCATGATATGTCGCTCGTCATGAACATCTGCGAGGGCATCTGCGTGCTCAACTTTGGTAAGGTCATCGCCAAGGGCACGGCCGAGGAGATCCAGAACAACGATGCCGTAATTGAGGCATATCTGGGCAAGCAGGATAAGGGGGAGAACTAAATGGCAGAGCCGATGCTTTCCGTCTACAACATCAACGTCTGGTACGGCGCTATCCACGCCATCAAGGACATCTCCTTTAACGTCAACGAGGGCGAGATCGTGGCCCTGATCGGCGCGAACGGCGCCGGTAAGTCCACGACGCTTAAAACCGTCTCGGGCCTGCTGCGTTCCAAGACCGGCTCCATCAAGTTTATGGGCGAGGACATTACCCATACGCCTGCCGATAAACTGGTGGGCAAGGGCCTGGCCCAGGTTCCCGAGGGCCGTCGCGCCTTTTTGCAGATGACGGTCGAGGAGAACCTGGAGATGGGCGCCTACACGCAGCCCAAGTCCACGGTGGCTCCGGGCCTTGAGCGCGTCTACGAGCAGTTCCCGCGCCTTAAGGAGCGCCGTCGCCAGGTCGCCGGCACCCTTTCGGGCGGCGAACAGCAGATGCTCGTTATGGGGCGCGCCCTTATGAGCAACCCCAAGCTGCTCATGCTCGATGAGCCTTCCATGGGTCTGGCGCCGATTCTGATTGAGCAGATCTTCCAGATTGTCGAGGACCTGCACAAGGCCGGTACCACGGTGCTTCTGGTCGAGCAGAACGCCCAGATGGCGCTTTCAATCGCCACGCGCGGCTACGTGCTCGAGACCGGCAAGATCACCATGACCGGCACCGGCCAAGAGCTCCTGCACGACGACAACGTCCGCAAGGCTTACCTGGGCGGCTAGGGACTTCCGCCGTTCTGCCGAACGGCGGACCGGCCGACGCTGCGCGGGCGCCCTGATCGACGTGCCGAAGCTCCTCACCCTTGGGGCTATGCCGCGGTACGAGGCCAGGTGGTCATGGTCCGGGAACCTCGCGATGTCGAATGACACCGCGAGGTTCGCCGCCGTCCTCGGCGGCCTCGACCCCCGAGTGGGCGATCCCCACGCGCTAACGCCTGCAAACAAGGGGATTGCCAAGACGCCGCCGGGCACCTCCGTCATAGACGTGGAAGTGCGGCCGCGCTGAAGCACTGCGCGGTGTCTGCTCGCTTATGTGCGCATCACGAAGGAAGACCAGATCGGTGAGCGGGATTGGCCCGAAGTCGAGAGATTCCCATCAGCCTCTCGTCGGTCGATGACCGGTTCACCACGCAGGAAGAGCGTGACGGAAGGTCTCGCAAAAAGGCTCCGAGCGCGGCGTGCTCATGCCCGTCGTGGTGCGCCCGAAGGGGGGGACGGCTGCTACGAGCTCGATCATTTGCGAGGAGAAGACGAACCAGTCGTTGCAGATCCAATATGGATCTCGCCGACCTCGGCAAGCTGCTCGATGAGTGGAAGCCCTGTCGGGTCGTCTATTTCAACACCACCCAGAATGATGGTGTCATCGCGCAGGTCGATCTGCGTGTTGAGCACAGCGAGGTTAAAGCCGGAGGCCACAAATCCGATAGCAGCCAGGACGAGCCCCGTGGCAACAAGCCCACCCGCTACGGCAAGGTAAATCCTTTTTACGCTGGACATGTTTGCACTCCTTCCTATGCCGTGAGCGGCGCCGCTTCGGCGCCCATGCGGCTCTTATTGCCTCGATCTTTCCAGAAGGGCGAAACGGCTTTCTTCGCCCAAAGGGCAGAGAGGCGCGCGATCTGCTTGGACGCCGTCCAGGCGCCGGCTCCCGTGAGGAGCGCCACACCGATGGAAGCGAATCCCATTCCCATCGAGGCCAAAACGTACGGAACATGCCCGATAATGATGCCGTCCACGGCGAACAGGAGCCCTACCAGGCCCGCGCCCCCGAATGCCGCGGCCACGATCCACACGCAGAGCGCAAGAACCCAAATACAGATGTAGACTGCAGCGGCAACGGCGACGAACGCGAGCAGCAGCGGAATCCATACCGGAGAGCCCACGATGGCGAGCGCCCATAGAAGTGCCGTGCTCTTGCGCTTGGTCCTCGCGATCGCGCGCGGCACGGCGGGCAGTTCGTCGAGCGTTGCCTCGGCGACCTCACCGGGCGTGCCCATGGCGGCCACAGCCTCGGCCTCCGTCATGCCGTCCTCCATACGGTCGGCGATGGCCTCCGCGTAGAACTCCTGCGTTTCCTTTACCTGATCTGCCGGCAGGCAGGCCAGAAGCTCGCCCAGCCGGTTCAAGAACTCATCGCGCGTCATGGTGCGCCCCCTCCACGTAACGGTAGATCTCCTGCACGGATGGCCATTCGGCGAGGAACTCGGCGATACGCTCGCGCCCGGCGTCCGTGATGCGGTAGTACCTCCGCAGCCGCCCGTTGTGCTCGGCGGAGCGCGCGGTGATGCAGCCCGCCTTCTCCAGGCGCTTGAGCAACGGATAGAGCGTGGATTCCGTGAGCCCCATACTCGCGGGCACGTCCTTCACGATCTGATAGCCGTAGGATTCCTCGCCCGAGACGGCCGCGAGCACGCAGGCCTCGAGGAAGCCGCGCTTCATCTGTGCCTCCATCCGCACACCTCCTTTCGTAGTATACTGTGTAACACCTACTATATGACACATAGTATATGATGTCAACAGTTGTCGTATAGGGAGTCCGGTCTGTCTGTCCCCTGCGGGTACTCATTGGGGACGTGCTTAAATGAGTACCCATCGCTCAAGGTGGCACCTGGGGACGTTCCTTATGTGCCGGCACTTTGGGACACTCCTTGTCAAGGTTTTGTTCCATCGTGCGGGTTGCTATTTAACGTGCGACAATGCCGTGTGGAAATCGAAATGTCTCCTGGGGGCTATCTATGCTGTACGAGTTTTGTGCCGAGAACTTTGAGCGGGTGCCGGCGGCTATCGATGCCGGTGCAAAGCGCATCGAGCTGTGCGACAACCTTGCCGTCGGTGGCACTACGCCCTCGGCTGGTGTTATCAGCGCTACGGTCAGCTATGCTCACGAGCATGACGCGCGAGTGATGTGCATGATTCGCCCGCGTGGCGGTGACTTTCACTACAACCAGGACGAGCTGCGCATGATGGAGATGGACTTGGGTCTTGCCGTGAGCGCCGGCGTTGACGGCCTGGTCTTTGGCTGCTGCAAGCCCTGTGCCGGCGGCTGGGCGCTCGACGAGCTCACCCTCGGCGCCCTCGTGATGGCTACGGGCTGCGCGACCGAGGAGTGCAAGCGCGGGGCCATCGATATCACCTTCCACATGGCCTTTGACCAGCTCTCGCCCGAGGCTCAGCTGGACGCCATTGACACACTCGCCGACTGCGGCATCACGCGCATCCTGACGCATGGTGGTGCTGCCGGAACGCCGATCGAGGACAACCTGGAGCACCTGTCGCGTCTTGTCGAGTATGCGGGCGACCGCCTGACCATTCTTCCCGGCGGCGGCATTTCTACGGCCAACCGCGATACCGTGGCGGCGGCATTGAGCGTCTCCGAGCTCCATGGCACCAAGATCGTGCCGCTGGAGGCGTAACCCGTGGCGCTGGTATTTGACGTTCAGCAGGCGAACGGTAAGCCCGACGACAACCGGCGCCCTGGCACCGCGTGTCCCTTTTGCGATACCGAGGAACTTGCCGATATCATCCGGCGCGATGGTGACTGCATCTGGCTCGAGAATAAGTTCAAGACCCTGCGCGCCACCCGTCAAACCGTGCTGATCGAGTCGGCCGATCACGATGCCGACCTGGTGATCTATGAGCCGGATGAACTCCACCATGTGATACGGTTTGCCCTGGGTTGCTGGCAGCAGATGATCGATTCACAGCAGTATCGCAGCGTTCTCATGTACAAGAACAAGGGTCCGCTCTCGGGCGGTAGTCTCGTTCATCCGCACATGCAGATTGTGGGTTTGGAGCAGGAAGACGGCTACACTTCGCTGACTTCTGCCAATTTCGAAGGCATCAATGTCTGGCAACAGGGGAGAATCTCGGTCAATATCTCAACCGAACCGATCATGGGGTTCTTTGAGATCAACGTTTCAGCCCCGCAGGGAATCGCCGCCAGCGATGACGCACGAGACCAAGCCGAGGCGGATCTCTTTGCCGATGCGATCCAGGTAGCTCTGCGCTATATCCTAAACGAGCACCACGGTGGTCGCGCAGAGTCGTACAACTTGTTCTTCTATCACCTGGGCGGTCGGACCATTGCCAAGGCGCTGCCGCGTTGGGTGGTTTCGCCCTACTTTGTCGGCTATCGTTTGGCCCAAGTCAATGCCGAGACGACGCTCGATATCGATGCTGAGCGTCTGCGTGCGCATCTGGAAACGCTCGTATAGCAAGACTAACACCCACGTAATGCGGACAGCCTAGCGCGCCATGGCATCGCGGCCAGCCTTGACCCGCTTGCGCTGGGCGGCGCGCTCCTCGCCGGTCAGGCGCTCAAAGAGATGCCCGATAATCGAGGCCAGCACCTGCTGAAACAGCGTGCCGCACATGACGGGGAACACGACCTCGCCCGGAAAGTACTGCGTGGCGATGACGGCACCCGAAGAGATGTTGCGCATGCCGCAGGTAAAGCACATGGTAGTCGTCTCGCTATATGGCAGATGCAGCGCACGTGCGACCAGAAAACCGACGACAAAGCCGCTGATGGCGAAGACCAAAATAAAGAGGGCGACTTCCAGGCGCACCGCGTTTATGTGTAGCACGTACTCGCTCATAGCGGTGGAGTTGGACGCGATGACGCCCATCATCATGAACTTGCAGGCGGGCGAGA
>CABPDL010000007.1:0-62443 GCA_902406375.1 uncultured Collinsella sp. | reverse complement strand
AATGAAGTTCATTTTCATCATAATAAGTCGGCTGGCGGCGTGGCCGCGCTGCCGCGACGGCTGCGGCCGCTACCGCGCGGTGGGCTGCATGCGCTGCCCGCACGTCTTCTACGAGGCCCGCGCCGCGCAGCTGTGCGCGGACTCGGTGCTCGTCTCGTCCAGGCGCGGGATCGACGCCGACGAGCCCGCCGCGACGGCGAGGCTTGAGGCCATCAGGGACTGCCTGCGCCGGGGGCTGTCGCCCGAGCAGATGGCGGCGCGCAACGGCGGGCCGGTGGACCTGTCGCCCTCGACCATCTACCGCTGGGTCTCGGCGGGCTACGACGGCATGACTAACACAGGATGCGCGGGGACGAGAGAACGCTCGCCTACATGGCGAAGCGCAAGTCCGACGGCAAGACAAAGCGAGAGATCATGCGCTGCCTTAAGAGGTTCACAGCCAGGGAGGTTTACCCAACGTTGCGGCGCCCCATGAGGTTGAAGTACGCCCGGGGCTCGATACTGGCGGACATGCGAAAATCGCTCGGATTGACCCAAAAGCAGGTTGCCCGAGAGCTTAACGTGCCGAATGTAAGGCTCAGCGAAATAGAAAGAGAAGTATGCCCCCACGAGGAAATCAGACGCGAATACGACCGCTACTTGAATGCTAAAATGTCGTCCGATAAAGGACTTGACAGCCTATAGCAGCGTCATTCGGCACGCGATTCGTTAACCCTGGGGCTTAAAGCTGCCGAATGTCTACTTCTTTAGTGCTCCATTTACCTCCCCGTTCAATAATCTTCACTTGAAGCCTGACGGTGGCCCAATCATTGGATAACATATTCTTAAATGACAGTTAATCGTCAATCGAAGAGGTCAAAGCGGGGACGGAAAGTGTCGAAGACAAGCAGAAAGCCAATCTCAGCATATGTCGAGCGAAGACTCTGGGCGGAGTCTGCCGGCAAATGCATGAATCCAGATTGTCGGGCCGATCTATTCATCAGCAATGGAGACATTGCTGAACGAGCCCATATCGTCCCATATTGCAAAAGCGCAGAGAACACGTTCGACAACCTTATTCTCATCTGTCCAAACTGCCATACGAATTTCGACAAAAACTCCGCTTTCACGGCAGATGAAGTGAGGAAATGGAAGTCGATTCGTCACGCAGAAATTGATCGCGTTTTCGGAAAGACGTTCAGTTCCTTCGACGACCTGCGCAAAGAGGCCGCACCTCTGCTCGCCCGAAACAAGTCGATATATGAGAATTACTACATGAAGGACAAGCGAAGACTGTGGGATGTTTTTGAAAAGGAAATAATCGTCAACAACCGAAAACTTTGCACGCTGTTCGAATCGAACTTGTGCCTGTTCCAGAACCACAAGGACAATTCCTTCTCCAACCAGGCCGCTGTCCGCGATTTTATCGACCATGCTAAGGAGTTCGAAGCCACCAGAGATAATACGGAAAGACAAAGGTCTATTCTTTTCCCCGAGGTCATCAACTCCATCTTCGGAATCCAGCCCATAGAAGGTGACCTGCTCCCCTCTGCAGAATCCCTAGAGCTGCTAATCAAAAAGCTTGACGAACAGGGGCGATTTATAGATGTTTCTCTAGATGCAGAACATCCATTGTTGCAAATAATAGAAAACGGGAAAGAGGCGGTAGTTTATCTTGACGATACGCCGCGTATCCGACAGATGTACTATGACGCCCGCTGCTTCAGGCGTGCCGAGATGAGGCTAGACAGCTTGATTTTTGCCCTAAAGTACTTCCGCCTGTGCGGAAAGAAAGCAACTCGCAAGTCGAAGACAAACCTTAGAGAATATATAGCGAAAGGAAAATGCTTCTTATTCGTATACGAATACTGTCTGAGCTATGCAGAGTTGGCCCGTTTAGCACCGGCAGAACATACCGTTGTCGTCAACTTGCATAGATGGAACGGTAAGCAATGCATCTCCGAAGAAGCCCAGGTGTTTGCGGGGCAAATTAACGTGAAGCTCCTCGATATGGATAGCTTCTTCCCATTCGTTCGCAAACTATGAACTATTTGAGACTCATAGACATTCTCGACAGCAACCTAGAACTGTTTTCTCAGTTTGATCATGTCTATCTGTTCGGATCTGCGCTGAGTGGTTCAGAGCTCAGTGCAGACAGTGATATTGATTTGCTGCTACTGTACTCGAAATATTCCGATCAACTTGTCTCCGGATGCGAACAGATATCCCAAAAGTTAGGTAACGAGACCGGTAGAGTAGTCGACTTAACGGTCCTCGGCATCGATGAAGAGCGACATGTCGGATTCTTGGATAGAATCTCGCCTCATTATAGAAAGATAAAATGACCATTTGGTAGAACACCTGGCATAGCCTGTCGTACAGAATGCTTTCTGCGTGGATTCCGGCAGAAGAGAAGAAGGCGTCAACGGTCGCGCCTGCATGTTCGGCACACGGCGTATCGCACTCTGGCGGGACCCCGGCTCTGGGCGCCAATCCCGCATCGACAAGATGAGGTACCCTGGATTCATAATGAAGCTTGCGAACTGTCAGTGGTAGCGTGAAACTGAACAAGTGTTCAGTTTCACGCTACCACTGACACCCGGCGGCCCAAGAGCCTTCGCCCCGCTCGTAGGCCTGGTACCACCCCGTCGGGGATGACCCCTTATCGGGCGAGACGGCGAGCTCGCTGTCGAGGGACAGCCCGAAGCGATCATCCGATGCCGCACAGCAACAGGTCTCCGAGGAGCTCGAATGGACACCTGCCAGCGAGTCCAGCAAGCGGGCAAGAGTTTACGTGGCTGCAGCATACTACAACGTCGTAGGGGCTCAGAGCACCGCCACTACGGCTTTTGGGCAGAATGCGCCTGAGCTGCTCGTGGTTGCGCTCACATGCCGACTACTGGTTGGATCTCATCGCGTCGCAGCAGAACACGCGGCAGCGCCGAGCTCCGCTTTCGAGACACCAGCGCTCCAGGCCCTTCCAATCATCGAACTCGACTCCTCAATCGACTAGCAGGATGCCGAAGATAGCCTCGAAGGCAGCAACAGAGCCTATGAGACTCTCTATATGGTCGAGGCAGGCAACGATGGCTGCCGGAGCTGGCATGACGCTTGCGCAAATAGATTTGGAACGCCCGGGCCACGATGTGTGCGCTCAGGATGTCGTAGGTGTTGCGCTCGTAGCCCTCAACGGAGTCACATTGGACCACGCGCGACCTGTCGGCAAGCGAGAGCGCCTCGAATTCGGCGTAGGTACGGCCAGTGCGGTCAACCCCGTCGCGCCCAGCACCTTCGACATCCCTGCGCTTACGCTTCCTCATACGGTCCTTTCGCGGGAGAAGCAGGTAAGGCGCGCCTGTCCCTCTCCTGATAGGAGCAGGCACTGCGCACGCACACAGGAAGCTCGTCAGCATGTGTGGCCCATATGGTCTCGTAACTCTGCCCCCGCCTAAACAAAGGGACCGCAATCGCGACCATGGCGGCGAGCTCGTCAGCGGTGAGACATAACCCTTCACGGGCCGCGGACAGGCGGGTGCGATAGGCAGCGTCGTAGCGACACTTGGGGTAACCGCACCCACTCCTGTTCCGACAGCCGAGATGACAGGCGTAGGGCCATACCTCTGTGACGGGACAAACTGCGATAGAGCGTATGCGCGCGCAGCGTCTCGAAGGAGTGGCCACGCCCCATCATGTTAGTCTCGTTGATGAGGCGGTTCGCGCATTCCGTGTAACCGTTCGAGATGCGGCTCGGACAATCCCGGTAGTTAAATATGAACTCGCGGTGGTTCTCCACGGCCTTCGCAAGCCCCCGGAAGGGATCGTAGGCCTTGTCATCGGGGATGGATGCCTTCCACGCATCGAATGCATCCTCGGCATCCTCCCGCGAGAGCGGGTGCTCGTCGTAGATGTCGAAGAAGTCCTCTTTGAGGTCGTATGCGGTCATGAGGCTCGAGCAGCCCGCCTCCGATCGAAGCTGGCACAATGCCGATGCCTCGTAGGGGCCGAGATCCCGGGCGCGCTTCCTCAAGGCGTAAGCCAGCGACCGCGGCGGCCACTACCGGTGGCAGGGCCGGATCGGCTATGCGCCGCCCAGGACCTCGCGCGCTCGATGTCGAGAAAGGGGTGCTCACCCGACAATTCAAGGACGGAGGGCTTCGGCAGGCTGAAGGTGGAGCTCTTCTACGGAAGGGGCTGGGACGATGTTGGCATGGGGGAATTCATGAAGATGCTGTACGCCTATCTGGTCTGGTATCGCGACAAGCGCTGCAAGAGCGACCTGGGCTATATGAGCCCGATGCAGTACCGAAGAAGCCTAGGTCTTGTAGCGTAGGAACACGGTCCAGGATTTCCACCGCGCTCCCAATTGACCGATTTCCCATGAACGGTAACAGGAGGCAGAGGCCGACGCGCTGACCTACCTGGACTTCCCCTACGAGCGCCACGCGAGGCTGCGCACCGACAACGTTCAGTAGCGCGTCAACCTTGAGCCATAGCACAGGCCCTTGAGAGGTTCACGAGCTCCCCCGCGATGCGGCAGATCCTCGGCTGCCCCTCAAAGAGAACGCAGAAGATACGGTCGAGGTCGACCGCGTCGACCAAACCGTAGTGACAGTCCGCATGCAGCGTACAGGCCCTTTCGCGCGGGTCGCCATCCGAGCCCTCGTCCGGTTTATGATGGCGCACCTCGACCCAGAGGCCCTCCGACACGTCGTCGAACTTGAAATCGAGCTCTACCTGAACGCTTTCACCGAATACGTCGCCCAGAGCGAACTCCGGCACCTTCGTCACAAGCCCGTCCATCCACTCAATCTCGATCATCGCGCGCGCGTCGCAACCTCCTCCGGTAGGAGGCCGGCACCTTAAGCCGGCCATTATCCATACGGACAGAATGCGACAGCAGGGTGAAGCTCATTCGCACATCAGGGCGACGACCCCTCGCCTACCCCATGCATCGGAACCCCATGTTTCCGCAATCTGATCCGTCGGGCGATTCCCTGCTGGGACAACACGAAACTGGTCATCCTACGCATTAGACCAAGCGAAACCCGTTTTATCCCGAGAAGCCCTCCCCTAGATACCCATTAGCGATAAGGAACGCCGACAGGGACTCCACAGCGTCTTCGTCGCAAATCCGACAACGCCCCTCCCTATCGCACATGGAATCCAAGCCAGCTTCGGGGTCGCCGCAGAACTCATCCAGAGGGGTTATCCGAACGATCGACGACGGGGCACCCCGCCGCCAGCAGGCAGGGAGGCGATAACCTCGCGGGCACCCCGCACGCAGACCCCGAGCGCCTGGTAAACCAGATTATTGAATACGGACTCCTTCAAACCGCCGCCCTGCAAAAACCCATCCCATCGTCCGGCTGGAGTCGACACAGATCGAGCTCCTTCAAAGTCGCGGTGAACTCGACAACATATGGGCGCGCGGCGTCCTTCCATCTCCAAACCGCCTCGTTCCCATGCCCGACGACCTCTTCCAGAGCCCATATGGCCTCGGGATACCGCGAAAGCGTGGAGTACTCCCGGATGCACGACTTGTGGATGAAGGAGTTCACGAGGGAGTCTTCCGCCAGAATGTACAGAAGTCCATCTATCGGCTCCGAGGACTCCCGTCCGAGGAAGGCATCATCGACCAGGTCCAGGCTGAGCCTTCTCCCGTCGACAGACACGGTTCGGCTCGCCTTGTCGAAATGAACCCCGCAGCCCTCGAAAAGACGCGTAAGCGCACTAGGACGCGAGAGCACGTCCCCGATTCCGAGAATCCCGCTCTCGCGAATGGACGCGCAGCCATCCGTGTTGGCCGTGACGTGCCTGAGGTGCAGCAGCAGGTCGTCGGGGGCGAGGGACTCCCCCAGCCTCTCCCGGACATCGGCGTACGTCCCAACCTCGTCGCTGCGAAAACGCAGCTGCATATCTCCGAACTCGCACCCATCGATGCGCAGGGCGTCGAACAAGAACCTCTTCACCCCGTCAATGGTAAAGATGCCGAAATCGATCACGCTTATCCCTCAGTCCGATCGCAATCATTTGTTCTGCTAAATGGTGAATCTTCTCCCCAAAGGTTATAGTCTCAGCGAGCTGATCGTTGAGCTTCTTGATCTGCTTGTTCAACTTTACGCGTTGCGAGATATCAACTTGTGCCACGGCTTCCTCTAGGTGAGCGAGCTGCGTGCGGTACCGTTCTTGCTGTTCATGGACATAATTAGTGCGTACGCGGACCAGCAGGTCTGGCTGGTAGCGATGCATGTAAATAAGGCACTTGAAGCCGTTTTTCTTACCGAAATCAAGCATCCAGTAGATGGGGCGCTTCTGGTAGGTTGAGCAGTGATCCTTGTAGAAATCTTTGAGGAAGTAGTTGCGAATAATCTCACGCGGCGTGCACTTACCGTCCAGGGCATCAGACACAAAACGGAGATTCTCTTCCAGAGCATCCTCAGCACACACGTCGCGCACGAAGTCCACGAAGCGGCCGATCGCGTCGAAAATGTTGGTGTAAGGGTGACGCCCCAGCGGCCGCTTAACGAAGAGCGGCCCTCGTCCTAGAATCTGAAATCACCACAACAACAGGTTCTAGGAAAGGACGAGGACCGCTATGGAAATCTTATCAGACCCGACGCCGGACATGCTCGCCATGCCCCGTTTCGACGACGGCGCCATCGACATGCAGGAGCTGCTCAGGCGCCTCGCCGAGCAGGTCGTGAACGCGGTGATGGACGCCGAGGCCGACCAGCTGTGCGGGGGCGGCATCAGAGCGGGCGAGCCAAATAAATACTAATTTCCAGAAACGCTCAAGCGTTCCCTCACGATGGGATCGAAGTCCCTCAGACGCTCGGATTTGATGACGATGCCGAGATTCAACATGTCCTGAACGCTCACGTGGGCAATCGTGGATACGGTGATGTCTCCGAGAAGAGTTCTGATGGGCACAGCCCGAAGGATGCCAAGTAGATAGAGCCTCTTGCCCATGACCACAGCATCGTTCTCCAAATAAGTACCCTCGTTGTAGAGAAAGACCGGGGAACCGCTCGATCCCGGGTAGCACGCCATGTCAACCAGGAACTCTTTCTGCCCCTGATAGTCGTACCTATAGGGCGTCGCCGTGATACCCCGACGGACGATCGGCAGGTTGTTGGCCTCATCCCAAATGCCGTTGGGGTATCCGACCATGGTCACCTCGTCCATACAGCCCATGTCTTGAATCTGCTTATCCGTCGGCAGAAGCTCCAAGCTGAGCGGTATGGTAAGCAGATGCTTCCCCGCCCGGATAAAACCATTCAGTGCGGGACCGATGGGTAAGACGCACAGGTCAACACTTTCGTCAGGGTGTGCGATCCAGTCGCTCTCGGAGCCCCGCATGGTAAGTTGCTCGTTTATATTGAGCAGGTTTCCGTTCTCGTCAGATCTCGAAAAGATGACGCGATACTCGTACGCGCCCTCGACCACGTGCCTGTTGGTCACGATTGCCGGCACATAGGTCTTTCCGTCGTCGCAGAACTTGAAAAAGAAACCCGTTCCAACTGAGCAACCTCCCGAGGCCAACGAAGCTTCGATGCGAATCGTCGTGTGCAGAAGCTGCTCAGATAGCTGCATGGGTTTCCTTTCATTTGGACAAATAGTATATCGATTGCACCCTGAGATGCCCTTCCGTAATCAATCAGTATTGCCGCTTTGGGCACGTCCTCGCGGGGGGGGGGGGGGACGCGAGCCAAGTCGAAAAAGGCAGTTAACCGGCGGCTATTCATGCCTTGATTTAGAACCGCTCGAGAATCTCCGCGGCATTCTCTCGCAGATAGATATCTAGGTCCGGCACGGCAAACTGCACGTAGCCCCTCTGTGGAGCCTGAATAACCTCTCTTTGTAGCAGCTTAGCCCTAATAGAGCTGACCTCATTGGTCTTTTTACCCATACGTTTAGCAATCTCAGATGATTTGGACTGCTGCTTATCCTCGCACATGGCCAAAAGATATTTGATATCGTTGAGTCCAAGTCCAGAAATCGCGGGCTCGTGAACAACATCGTGAAAACGAGCCTCTGCCAGCGCAATGCCTTCGATAACATCGCGCTCGCTCACGTTGGCACTTTTGACACGATGCAAGTTGGCGCGCTGCCAAATGGAGTAACCGACCAGTTGCACCAAATAGGCATAGCCCTTCGTGGCCTTAGCGGCTCTCGACAGCAGATCGTCCTCTATGGTCAAACCAGTCGCTATAAAGCTATCGCCCATAGAGAGCGCTACCTCCACCTGGTTGATAGGCGCCAGATCTTCGGGGAGGGCACGACGCAAGAATGTAAGTGCCTTGCCGTTAATAAGATCCATAACACCAGCGGGCAATCCGGCAAATGCGAGAGCAATATCGACTTTCTCCCCTATTAGAAGCTGCACAGCAGAAGCAATAGCGCGCATATCGTCAATCGGGGCATCCTGCACCTCATCTATTGCAATAAACAGGCCCTTGGAAGACTTTGCGGCCGAGCCAAGCAACTTTCTAAGACTCGACTCTTTTGGCACAACGTCGAATTTAGCGGAAACAAAGCCGGCATTTACGCCGACTGAAGCATTGGTCGCAAGGGAGGATTCTGCAATCTGATCCTTCAGGTCCAGCAATAGGTTGGGACCAGCAGAAACAATAGCCGTCTTCCAGCCAAGCTCTCGTGCACGATCTCTAAGATCACAGAGCAAAACAGTTTTTCCGGAACCCCTTGGCCCGGCAACGCGCATGAGCCTCGCAGGTGCACCAATTCCCGAATTCAAACTCTCGGTAAACTCAAGGGCAATATCATCACGACCAATTATGCGCGGAGGCTCAGCGCCGGCAGTGGGACGAAACGGGTTATGGAATATTGTGGCGCTCACTTGTTTGCCTCTCAAGGAAATCGATTATCGGTCAATCTTAGCTTTATTAGTTTATCGCAACTATATCGGATTATATCGAGTTGTATAAGCCTGTACAAACTTATCGTAGAAGTATCGAGCTATCGTAATGTAAACTAACAAATAGCCTAAACGCTGCCTTCTTCCCAACTCATGGCGAAGTCAAGCTGAGGGCCTTCTAACAACCATTGTCTAAAGCGAGAAGTACTCACTCTCGGAAGACAAGTTAGGCCCCAACCATGGATCACCCGTCAAGAAAAACTCCGGCCAGCGCTGCGTGAACAGTGCCTGTTCGCGTTTCCAACGGCGCAGCTTTTCCTCGTTGGCCTCTTCCCTGCCGCGCGAGGTGAACTCGTAGTGGTACAGCTCTGCATAGGGCGTAAAGATGGTGCGGTAGCCGGCCTCCCACACGCGCAGGCAAAAGTCAGCGTCGTTAAAACCGACGGCGAATTCCTCGTTGTAGCCGCCGACCCGCTCAAATACGTCGCGTCGGACCATCTGGCAGGCACCCGTTACGGCGCTGAAGTTACCGGGGCGCACAGCGCGGGCAAGATAGCCCTCGCGCTTTGCCGAGAAGTCCTGGTTGGCATGGGCAAGTGCGCCACGCACGCCAACCAAAATGCCGGCATGCTGCACCAGATGATCGGCAAAGTAGAGTTTGGCGCCCACCACGCCCGCATCGGGACGCTGCAGATAGCTCATCATCTCTTCGATAAAGTCGGGGCTTATGACCTCGGTATCGTTGTTGAGCAGCAGCAGATAGTCGCCCTTGGCATGCTCCACGCCAAAGTTAATGATCTGGGAGTAATTGAACTCACCCGGCCAGTACACAACGCGCGCGATACCCTTGCCTTCGGATGCCGCAGCCACGCGTTCCGGCAGGGCCTCGTAATACGCAAACGTCTCCGGGTCTTCGCTGTTGTTCTCCACCAAAACGATCTCGTAGTTGGTATACGTTGCCTTCTGGGCAATCGACATCACGCAGGCGTCGAGCGTCTCAATGTGATCCTTGGTCGGAATCACAATGCTCACCAGCGGCGCAGGCTTCGGCAGCGCATAGTGCATGCGGTAGACAAACGGCGTCTCGGTCTCCTCGACCGTTCCGCAAATGCCCAGCGCGTTAAAGTGGCGCTGAAGCGCAAGGCGCCCGGCTTCAATAGCATACGGCTTGCTATCAGCAGAACCGTCGGCGGTCGATCCCGGATGCACGCGCCAGTGATACAGCACATGCGCAACGTGCTCAAACCGCGCGCCGGCTGCAAGGCAGCGAAGCGTCAGGTCGTAATCCTGGGCACCCGCAACGTCTTCTGGAGACGTGCCAATGTGATCGATGAGCGCCTTCTCCACCATCAGAAAATGCGTCACGCAGTTATGGCTATAGAGCAGATCGACATTGAGCCGCATCTTAAAGACCGGCTGACCCCACTCCCCCGTTTTCTGAAACATGTCCTCGTCGCAGAACAGGACCTGGGGGCGCTCGCCCTCGGCCGCCTTATTCAGCGCGGAAACATAGTGGAATAACGCGTCCGGTTCCAGAATGTCGTCATGGTCCAAGAACGCGATGTAGTCGCCCATCGCCTGCTCAATACCTGCGTTGGTGTTGAGCACAATGCCGCCGTTGCCAGGCAGCTCAATACGACGAACCCGCTCGTCGTTGACACCTGCCGCAAGATTGGCCACCGCGTCCCATTCGGGCGAGGCGTCCATAAGGAGCAGTTCCCAGTTGTCATAGCTCTGGGCTTGCACCGAGTCCAGCAGCTCGCGCAGGTAGACCCGATCAGTCTTGTAGCACGGCACCACAATGCTCACGAGCGGTCTATAGGCAAAGGCCGCCGAAGCGACACGCTGGCACGCCAAATCGCCCGGCTTTGCGCGATGTTGCTCAAACCAACGTCGATAAGCTGCGTCGTCTGCACGCGCGTCCTTCATGCGGTTCCAGCTGTCATCGAACATGCCGTTGTACAGGCGACCATCCATGGCGCAAAACCCGCTCTGGATCTGCTCCGTGGGATCGCTCACAATCGCGACAAAATCTCGTATATCCTGAGGCATCTCAACGCTCAGATACGTTTTATTGACGCGGCAACCGTTGCGCTGCGGCACATCGACCTGCGATTCAAACACATGCACAGTGACATCGATGGCATTCATATGCGTATCGAAGATCTGGAGCTCAGGTGCGCACTGGGGGTCTCCCGCCCAGGTAACCTCATAGCGCCACACCGCGCCGGCGTCTGCCGGTAAATAACGAACGGCATCGATCTCATAGCGACCGCAGCACTCGCTGCGCTGTGCATCGCGAACGAGCGCACACATCGCAGGCTTTGCTTTGTAGTTAATCTTGGATTCCAGCTTGGCCACGCGGCTATCGAGGCGAATGGAGCCAAGCTTTTGGCCACCGGATGCAAAAACGACATCCATCGACGCGCCATCCAAAAACGGAAGCACCAAAATGGCGAGCTCGCGCTCGTAATCGGAAACGGAAGGGCAAAGCGCCAGCACACGGCCATGATCGACCGGGAGCACCAGCGACGGCACACAAGAACCACTCGCCGTCGCATGGGCAAACGCTTGAGAACCCTCCCGCTCAATAAGCGCGGCGACATCCTGACCGGCAAAACGAAGCAGCACAAACAGACGGCCCTGACTGCGGCAAAGTGCCAAACGCTTGATACTCATCTACACTTCTCGCTTTCCCAGGGCGTTCGCTGCCATGCGTTTGCAGGCACCCAGGCGCCCAAACCTCAAGACGTCGTAATCGAACATGAGCTTTTTGCACTCACGGGCATTGGTGGCCTTGCTGGTAAGCGCCGCACGCACCATAGCAGCAACAGAAGAAGCGCATTGTGCGAGCGCAGCATCGTTGCCCACGGCAGAACCGGCAAGCGCTGTGGCAACGGCAGCAAACACCTTGCCGCAGCCCGTACCCAGAAGCCTGAGCGCATCGTACAGCACAAGATCGCACAGGAAATATGCCAGGTCATCGGCGTGCTGAGCATCGAGACCGTCGCGCTGCCAGTCAGCCAGCACCGCGGAGTAAATCTTCACGTGCTCCAGCAGACGTGTCTCGTCGTCGTAGCGCATGGTGTCCATGAGCGAACCCTTGCGCGCCACGCGGTAGTCATACAGCTTGTTCGAGATAAGCGCGGTCTTATGCGAACGACCGTACACGGCAAAATCGAAGACCTGGTCCTCGCCATACTTAACGGTTTCGTCGAACACGATCCCGTTGCCCAGCAAAAACTCACGCTTGCAGGCGGTGCGCCATGCAAAGGGGCGAGACGCTTCCTTAAACAGCAGGTCAGAGCTATAGCCCACAAACGACACATCACGCGGGCTCAGCACATAGTTAAGCCACGGATACCCCGCCTCCAGCGGATACGGGTTCGCGCCAAAGGTCAAAACGTCGCAGCTCTCGCGCTCAAAGGCATCGACGATCACACGGCATGCATCGGGCGTAAAGCGGTCGTCGGAATCCAAGAACGCGACGATAGGCGCCGTGGACGCAGCGATGCCTGCATTACGCGCGCTCGACAGACCGCCGTTCTCCTTATCGACCAGCGTAAAGCGCGCGTCCTTTTCGCAATAGGCAGCCGCAATATCGCGCGAACCGTCCGGCGAGCCGTCGTTGACCAGCACGCCTTCCCAATCGGGCATGTCCTGCGCAAGCAGGGAGTCCAGGCACCAGGCCAGGCACTCCTCCACGTTATAGATGGGAACGACAACGGAAATCTTGGGGGTAGCCATAGTCAAGTGCTCCTACTGTGCGACCGGAACGTCATCGGGATGCGGATTATCACCGTAGGTGCGCTGATACGTCAGCACGCGCCAGACCAGCGGCAGGCCGCCGATCTTAAAGTAATGCTTAAACGTATTGAGCTTGCCCGGCTTTTTAAAGTCAAAGCGCGAATCGATATAGGCGCGGGGCGACTTGACCATCAAGCGCAAGTCGGTCTCGCCACGCGGGTCGAACAGCGACAGGTCAAAGCAACCGGCATCCCAATCGGCCTTCAGCTCGGGTGAAGCCTTCTCCCAAAACTGCTCGCGTAGCTCATCGACCAGACGCTCATCATTCCAACGGTACGTATCGACCTTCATGCGCATTAAAATGCCCTGGAGCTGAGCCTTGAGCTCGGGACGCTCGTCCAAAAAGCGCTGCATCTCGGCATATTCGTCGCACACGCAAAACACTTTGTTGGGCGAATTAACGGAGCTCTTCTCGTTATCCTGGCGATAGCACAAAATGGGAGCCGCAATAAACGCGGCACGCTCGGCGCAAGCCCAAACCTTAAAGTTAAAGCCTGCGTCCTGATACGAAGCTCCCGGCGTGGGAAGGAACCGAATCTGATTATCGTTGAGGAACTCGCGCCGATAGATAGCCGACCAAATGGAAGGTTTGCGGTAGAAGATGCCCGGGCGATCGACGGGGCGATACGCGGCGCCCGTCATATGCTCGTCGATAATCCCAAACAGCTCACGGCGCTCGCTGGGCGTGGACCAATACAGGTAAAAGTCGCCCTTCACCACATCGGCATGCTCAGCATCGGCCTTGGCGACCAGCTTTTGGAGCGAATCCTCAAACATAAAGTCGTCGGACTCAAGGATGCCCACGTACTCGCCGCGCGCCATCTCCAGGCCGCGGTTCATCGAGTCACCGTAGCCGCTGTTGGCCTTGTCGATCATCTTCACACGGGAATCGCGCTCCATGTACTCGCGGATGATATCCGGCGAGCTATCGGTGGAGCCGTCGTTGATACAGATGATCTCGATGTCCTTGAGCGTCTGCGCCACGGCGGAATCGAGGCACTCGCG
Organism: uncultured Collinsella sp.; assembly: GCA_902406375.1. Lineage (GTDB taxonomy): Bacteria > Actinomycetota > Coriobacteriia > Coriobacteriales > Coriobacteriaceae > Collinsella. The sequence goes on along the minus strand of CABPDL010000007.1, from coordinate 48,777 downwards.
CAGGTAGCGCTCGACATTGCAAATGGGGACAAGCAGCGAAACTTTAGGGGTATCAGAGTTCTGCAAGAGAACCTCCTGTTGAATAGCGTGTAACAGGGTTATTTTAGCAGCCGAGTTGCGGCGGGCGGCAGCGCTTGGAATTAGATAAAGCGCTCCAGGCAGGCTTTGAGACCGCGAGTCGAAAGATAGAACAGCGTGGCGTCTGCCATCGTAACGCCCGAGGTCGCCGCAACGAGCTTGTGGGCAACACGACGAACGGCGCCTTTGCCGGGCGAATCCGCCCACTCCGCTCCCAGATACGTCGTGAATGCCCTGTTGACGCGACTGGCCACGCCGCGGAAGCAATCGGCATCCAAGCGCGCCAAATCGAAAACGATAAGGTCCAAGAACCAGGTGATCAGCTCGCCGGGACACAAATCCAAAAGACGGTAGACCGCCCAATCCTGCAAGACTTCCTCGAGCATCATCATATGGGCATCGAGTTTTTTGGCGCGGGCATCGGCGCTGTTGAACTCGTGCGTCGCCGATTCGCTCTCCATCACGTAGTGGTAGAACTTGTCCGGCATGACGACGGTCTTGCGGGCAAGCGCATAAGCCGCAAATTGGAAGACGACGTCCTCGCCCAAAGCCAAACCGGGGGCGAAGCGAATGCCTTCGCGATTGAGCAGCTCGCGCGAAAAAGCCGCACGGCAGGCATAGGGCTGCGCATTCGAATGGAACAGCAGTTGGGGATCACGGGCGCCGAAGGTACCAGCTTTGGGGCTCATGAGTTGCTGGACTCGTTTGGGGGCAGCATCGGCAGGTTCACAGACGCCGCCAAAAACGGCGGCCTCGGCATCTGCAGACTTCATGGCATGCAGCACGCGCTCGACCGTCTGGGCATCGATGTAATCGTCGGCATCAACAAAAAAGACGGTCTCGCCCTCGGCGGTATCGATACCGGCATTTCGAGCACACGAGACGCCCGCGTTTTCCTGGTCAATCACCAGTACGCGATCGTCGGCCTGCACGGTCTGGCGCAACACGTTCAACGAATCATCGGTCGAACCGTCGTTGACGCAGACAACCTGAATCGAGCGCTCGGACTGGGCCAACAGCGAATCGAGGCATCGTTGAATGGAGCGCTCAGAATTGTAAACGGGAACGACAATGGTCGCTTTAGGACACGAGGCCTCTCCCATGCCGACCTACCCCCTCAGCGATTCGATGAGGAAGGCGGCGACCACGCCTGGGCCTCCAACCGAGGCGTAATACTTAGCACGCCCCAAGGCACCATCCGTCGCAAAACTCGGATGCTCGTCAACCCAGCCCTCAGGATCTTTGAGGATGGCAGCGAGATTCGCGCGCTTCCACGGCTTGAGGTCGTCAAGCGAAAACTCCCCCGCGTCCAAGGCCGCCTGAAATTCCTTGGCCATCTGCGCCAGGAACTCCTTATAGAACTTAGGCGCCAGGCGCACGTAGTTCCACATGTACGAATCGTACTTAATGAGCTGACTGAACTTGAGCATGCGCGCGACGTCATCACTTGCGTGGTCGCGGGCATAATCCTCTCGAATCCAACGCTCAATCTCGGCATACTCGGAATTGACGCAAAAAACCTTAGCCGAAGAATTGACCGAGGAATTCTCGTTGTCCTGGCGATACGACAACACGGCATCATGCAGGTAAACAGCCTTATCGGCACACGCGATAACCTTAAAGGCGAATGACGTGTCCTGAAAGGATGCCCCTGGAGTCGGCAAGAACTTGATGCCGTTGCGCTCAAGAAAATCGCGACGGTACACGGCCGACCAAATCGACGGCTTTTGCTTAAAGAACTGCGTCGTGTCGCTCGGGTGCACCGGCTTGTCGCAGTCCTTGGCCTTAAACATCTCGTGCAGCGAACGGCGCTCCTCGGGCTTAGACCAGTAGAAATCAAAGTTAGCCTTCGCAAAGTCGGCATTATTGCTATCGGCGGCCGAGACAAGCTTTTCGAGTGCGTCGGGCGCCATAAAGTCATCGGACTCCAAGATGCCAACGTACTTGCCACGCGCCATCTCCAGACCGTGGTTCATCGAGTCGCCGTAGCCGCTGTTGACCTTGTCGATCATCTTGACGCGCCCATCGCGCTCCATATACTCGCGGATAATCGCCGGCGAGTTGTCGGTCGACCCGTCGTTAATGCAGATGATCTCAATATCCTTGAGCGTCTGCGTCAGGGCGGAATCGAGACACTCGCGCAGGTAGCGCTGAACATTGTAAATGGGGATAAGCAGCGACAGAACAGGGCTGCCAGAGGCGTTAGTAGACAAATGTGCTCCTTAGGAAATACCTGTCGTTTCATGGTATCAAAGGGTCAGCGCGCCAGCGGGCGTTTATATAATCTATGGAGCCTCTTGCGGGCAAAGTAGCCGCACGTCATGCGGCGGGCCCATGGCAGGTTCCTGCGTTTTATTCAAAGCTTGCCGACAAGGTGCGGTGAGCCTTTACAATAGAACAGTCCCAAGGACGTATTCGATAGCTTCCGCGCAGCGCTCGCCCGCCGCGCGTGAAAGGATATATTGCCCCATGCCTTCAACCCTTCCCGCTCCCATCGATAAGCTCGCCATCGTTGTCGTTACGTACAAGCGCCAGGAACTCCTGGCCAACCTGTTCGACTCCATGACCGAGCTCACGGCAACGCCCTGGCGCATCGTGATTGTCGATAACGAGAATTCGCGCGAGACCGAGGCCATGTGCACCGCATTCAACGAGCGCCTGGCCAGCCTGTGGGGCATCGACACCGAGCAGCCCGACGCGCAGGGCGGCACCGACCGTGTCATCTACGCCCCGCAGCTCGAAAACGGCGGCGGTGCGGGCGGCTTCTCCGCTGGCACTAAATGCGCCTACGATCTGGGGGCCCAGTGGTTCTGGGTGATGGACGACGACGTGCTCGTCATCCCCGAAGGCATCGAGCGTCTTGCCAAGTGGACCGACCGCTACGATGTCATCCAGGGTTCGCGCCTGGACTTTGACGGCGGCGCTTTCTTTTGGCAGTACCAGCTCATCCTTTCGCTCGGCATCCCTAACCCCATCGCCAAGTGGGACTTGGGGCCCGAGGGCTACCGCACCATGAACCAACTGTGCTTTGAGGGCGGCATGTTCTCGCGCCGCGTGGTCGACAAGATTGGCCTGCCCGACGCGCGCTTCTTTATCTACGGCGACGATGCCTGCTACGGCTACGTGGCCAGCCAGCACTTCCCCGCCGCCGTGGTTGCCGACGTGGTGCTCAAGCGCGCCCGCGCCGTCTCCAACTGGGATATCGCCGGCAAACGACAGCTCAACTCCACGAGCGACACCAACCGCTACTACATCATGCGCAACCGAGGCTTCCTCGCTCGCTATATGCAGATCTACGGTGACTACCACCCCATGCTGTTCCGTCTGGGCAATGCCGCGACCTTCTGCAAGGAGTTCATTCGTCTGGCAGCAGTCGACAAATGCTTTAAGACCGGCATTCCGGCGCTGCGCCGCGGCATGAAGGACGCCCGCAAGATCGTTAAGGATCCCAACTGGAAGCCCATGCCGCCCCTGAAGGACGCCGAGTAGTAAAGGGCTTTCGCCCGCCGCTACAGTCGTTGGCACACCACGGACACACGCTGACCGTCAAAGCCAAAACCCCAACGCATGCGCCCGACGGCGGGGCGCGGCACGCGGATATCATCGATGCCGTCGCGCTCTATGTCGAGCAGCGCCTGAACCGCCAACAGTTCCAGGCCCAGGGCATCGACGCCAGGGTCGTACAACATGTTGACCGTAATGAGCGGTCGCTCATCGAGCATGCCGAGCGTGTCGGCCACGTCAAACACCCGACCGGTGGGAATCACCTGGATATCCCAGCGATCCGAGACGCCACTTCGCTTGGAGCTGGGATTGCAATAGCCGGGCAGTCCAAAGCAGAGCCCCTGAAGCGCCAGATGATAGGCTGTCGGCATATCTGATTGGCCCACATCGATGCCCAGATCGCCGATAGCACAGCTCAAAGCTTGCTTTACAGTGTCCTCGTCTCCTCGACACAGCCCGTCATGGAACGAGTCGATAACTCCAACGTCCTCAACGGCGCACTCAAACCATTCCAGAATTACAAGACGGAGCGCCTGACGCACTTCGTTATTAGGCAGACGCAGGGAACGAAGGCACGCGCCGTCCTCCGAATGCCCCGTCATATCCGTCGTAAGGAATCCAGACAGATACAGCGCAGTCCAGATATCTTCGGGCTTGGCGGCATCGACCTCCTCGGCATGCATATGCACTGGCGCCTCAATAAACCCATGCGGCTCAACCAAATCGAACAATGTGGACAGGCGAATGAGATTCCAGTCGCCGACGCATGCGCCCAGACGGTCGGCGTAACAATACAGATCCGCCCGAACGGGCGCGACGCAATCGCGATGTGCGTAGTCCACCACGCGCTCCGGGCTCGAGCAATAAAAACCACCAAACAGATAGCCCTCGAGCCACTCACGCGCGTCATCCAGACAGCCGTTGCGACCGATGCAATCCAACAGCACTTGGACTTCGTCGTCCGAAAAACCGAACCATCGATCACACCAACTCGACAACGCTGTCGCCGACCGATAGGAAACCCCACGTTGGGACAACGCAAGCTCGGCAGGACCGGGGCGCTCGCCCATAAGACACGTCAATCGCAACGAGTCGCCGGCGTCGGCAATGGTGTCGAACAGCATTCGGCTGAGCGACTCTAGGGAATCCACGCTACCGTCGTCCTTAGCGTCCAAACGCTTTGGACATACCGCGTCGTAGTCGTCTATCAGAAGAACAACCTGCTCATCGAAAGCTGCCTGGAGCAGCTTGATAAGCACGCCAAGCGCCGCATCGATCTCCTTATCGCTGGCCACCCCACGCGCCGCCCTCTCGATAAGACGAACCTCACGTCTTGACAGATCAGGCGCGGCAAGCAGCGGCAGTAATCGGGCGCACTCGCGCACGACAGCCCCGCGAATTGCTGCCGCAGCACCAGCACCATGCCTCGAAGCGGCAGCTGTAAAGTCGAGCATGATGACCGGATAACTCGCGTACTCATCACGATAGCGACCGCCGCCCGCCTGCCAAATCTGGGTACCAGCGAACAGGCTTCGATCCGGCAGCCGGCGATCAGGTCGTTCCAAATAGCACTTGAGCATCGATAAATTCATGCTCTTGCCAAAACCCTTGGGCCGACAGCAAAGCGCAACAGGTGCTTCACTGTCCAATATATCGGCAATAAACATAGTCTTATCGACGAGTAAACACCGATTGATTGCATCGGAAAAGTCGCGTGCATCAACCGGTAGAGCTGCGCTATCCGCATGATTGAGCAACCGTGCACCAAACGCATGAGTAAAACCACAATTCACCTGCTCAGACACCGTAAACTCTCCTTCTAACGCAGCACGATGCCCATTGTAGCGAGCGGGTAGAGCGCAACAATATCGACATGCAAACGTTTCGGGCAGCGGTAGCAACAGACCCCCGAGGGGGCATAACAAATCGTTGCACAACAAAAAAAGGGGGGGCCGATGCCGCCGCACCGGACCCCGTCCCAAACTCTTATAGAAAACGATCTGGAAGATTACTCCTCCAAGCCGTCCTCCCCAGAAGCCTTCTTCTGCTGATCGAGCTTATGCTTACCACTTACGATAGACGTAGCGCCCAGTGTGGCCAAGCTTGCACTGGCAAGGCTCGCCATCACAATCAGATCGCCCGTCTTGGGCATGTTGCCGCCCGAGGACTTGGTAGTTGTAGTCGTCGTGGTCGTGGTGGTCACCGTTTTGGAGTCATTTTGCTCTTGGACCTGGTTGTCAGCACCGCTCTTGTCGTCGTCTTCGGACTGTTTCTTTTCGCCCTCGGCCTTGCTCTTGTCCTTCTCCTCAGATTCAGACTTCTTATCCTCGTCCTTCTTCTGTTCGGACTTGTCGCTCTTCTCCTCAGAGCTAGAACCCTTATCGGATTCGGTCTTCTCGGAAGCCTTGTCCTTGGAGTCGCCCTTTGCGGCTTCGATCTTTTCCGTGGAAACCTGATCAGAGTTGCCCTTGTTCTGGGTCGAGCCGTTATTGACGCCAGCCATCAGCGAAGAGCCCAGCGTAGAACCAAGCTGCTCGGAGAAAGAAGGCTTCTTGTCCGGCGAAGCAACGGGAACGTCCGGCGCCTTATTCGAGTCATCCTTGGAAGCATCGGAACCAGGGGTTGCGTCAGAGCCGGAGCCGTTGTTAGAGCCGGTGCCAACGGACGAATCGCTCGAGCCGGTGGATGAGTTAGAGGTGCCAGCGCCGGTCGAACCAGAAGCGTCGCTGTCCGTATTGCCTGCAGAGCTTGAAGACGAATCGCCCGCAGCAGAGCCGTTCGAAACGGAGCCGTTCGAGGTAGAGCCGTTGTTGGTAGTGCCACCAGCAGAGCCATCACCGTCAGCATCGGTCGAGGGCGAATCCATCCTGTCATCGTTGGCATCGTCGCTCGAGTCGTCATTCGAATCAGGCGTCGGCGTGGGCTCGGGCTGCACGGGCGTCGCAGCGGCAGCGGCCTCGTCCTCGGCGATATAAACCAAGCAGTCCTTCAGCTCGTTGCGGTAGCGGTTCTTCCAGCCCTCATGATACTGGGGCTGGCTCGAATACTTGGTCGCCACGTTATTGACCACACTGTTGGAAAGCGCCGTCACAAACTCGCGATCAGTCATACTGTTAGAAAGGTTTGCCCAACGGAAGAAGTCCCTGCAGCCACCGGTGCCGCACATGTTGGTGATGCTCCACACCATGCCCTTAACGCAATCGGCACGGCCCGAAATATCAATGCCCAGGCCGCTCTTGAGCCACGCCTCGGTCACCGCATAGTACGAGTTGTACGCATACGCATCCTGCAGAGCCGAGAACTCAACAGGGTCGGTGTTATAAGCACCTTGGAAAGCCTCCTGCGCAATACGGCCCAACTCGGTGAGCTGGCCGTTCTCGTACATGGCATTGCTCGTGTTGGAAATCTCGCTGCCGCGATCAATCGCATCCTTGAGCATGCTGTATTTTTCGGGGTTGTAGTTGTAGGCCTGCTTCATAAACGGAATGAGCGACCATCAACGGTCGAACTGGTAATAACCCAGCGCGTTATAGCCGTCGCCATACGAAAAGCCCTGGTTATAGTTGCCATGGCTCTCGTACTTGGTAAAGTACTTCATCTCGGGGGTAACGTTAACAAACGAAACGCCCTGGACCGACCTCAGCACGCCCGAGAAGGACTGCTGGGTATAGAGACCCTTATCGATATCGGTGGCACCCGAGGCAACGCCCGGCGTGGGCTCCTCGGCGGCAGCGGGCGCGGGTGCGGTAACGGCGCCAAACGAAAGCGCCAGCGTCAGGCCCGCGACAATCGCAGAATGCTTGGGCTGCATAAAATCCTCCCTGCATTGGTGTAGTTAAAGTGCAGTTTGCAAAGATAAAAGTAAGTATTGCAGCTCGCCCGTTGTTGCACAACAACCCCTCGGTAAACGGCAACAACCCTCCGCGAAAACTTAAGGAATTAAACAAACTGGTCGTCGGGCGCCATCAGAAGCTCGCCGTATCGCTCCATCAGCCCGTCCCTCAACTGACAAAAAGCGGGAATATATACGTTCAAGATGCGCTGAATCAAATCTTGAGCGAGCTTGTTGTCATAGATATGGACGTTCGTATTGCGGTCTTTGAGCATATCTAGCCAGGCCGCCTCATCAATAAAGTCGTAGAATCGGTAGGACTCCTTCAAGATGGCACGAGGAGACCCCGACGCGGCAAGCGTGGCGCCCTCATACTCGAGCAGACGCTTAAGGAGCTTCCAGCTCAGTTCAAATTGAAGATTGAACTTATTAATCAAACCACTCTGAACAAAATCATTGTTGAGATCCTGATTGGGCGCATCCTCATGATTCGCCAAGGCGCTGACAAAGTTCTCATATTTTTTCATACAGAATCACACCATCCCTGGCAATTTCATCGAGCAATTGACGCGATAAGGACTCGTCGAGATTGACGACATCTACATCTAAAAGAGTATCAAGACGCTCCTCGATCAAATATGACAACCGGCCGAAATCCCGGCAACCTGCTACGGCGATGTCAATATCGCTCTTAGGCAAGTTGTCACCTCGAGCGCGGGAACCAAACAGCACAACCTTCTCGGCGTCACATTCCCGAGCAAAAACTTCAATTTGCTTATACACCTTGTCGAGAGATGTCATTTGCAGCCCTATAGTTTGATGTCGAAGTTGATCTCGGGGACGGCAGCAAGGTCGGCCAACGTCACGCCGTCGACGTAGTTTTCGATCACGTCGTCCAGGCCGCGCCAGAACTTGACGGTTGAGCACAGATCGCTACGGGCGCAGCTGTTGTCGATGCCGTCGCACGCCACCGGAGCCGTACTGCCCTCGACAGCGCGCAGGATGTCGCCAGCACGCACCTCGGCCGGGTCCTTGGCCATCATGTAGCCGCCGCCCTTGCCGCGCACGCTCTTAAGCAGGCCAGCCTTCATAAGCGGACGAACCAGCTGTTCCAGATACTTCTGCGAAATGCGCTCGCGGTCGGCAACCTCGCGCAGAGCAATCTTGCCCTCGGCGTCACCGAGCGCCGCGATATAGATCATCAGTCGGAGGGCATAGCGGCCCTTGGAAGAAATGAGCATACCTACCCTCCCATCGTTACTGGGACAAAACCAGGCTTGTTTGTCCCAAATCCTATGCAAGCGGAACAAACAAACCTGATTATTATGTCCCTCATCTAAAAAGTCGAGTGGATTAGTCGGGTTTTCCCTTGACTAACGCCGAACCCATAGTAACTTTATTCCGAGAAGATTCCTAGGGTTTAGTACACCCATGAGTACACCATACATAGAGAGGGACAGCATGAGCGCAAATCCGCTGCTTTCCATCGAAGGTCTGACTGCCTCCGTGGACGAGAAGACCATCCTCCACAACGTCAACCTGCAAGTCGCCGCCGGCGAGACCCACGTGCTGATGGGCCCCAACGGCGCGGGTAAGTCCACCCTTGGTCACCTGGTCATGGGCGACCCCGTCTACACGGTCAACGACGGCCGTATCGTCTTTGACGGCCAGGACATCACCGAGCTCAGCACCGACAAGCGTTCGCGCGCCGGCCTGTTCCTGAGCTTCCAGGCCCCGGTCGAGATCCCCGGCGTGCCACTGTCGAGCTTTTTGCGCGCCAGTATCGCCGGCCGCCCCGGCCTGGAGATGAAGGGCAAGGAATTCCGTCGTCGCGTCAAGGAGCTCGCGGCCGAGCTTAACATGGATACCGCCTACCTCAACCGTGAGCTGGGCGTGGGCTTCTCGGGCGGCGAGAAAAAGAAGGTCGAGATGCTCCAGCTTCTGCTGCTGCAGCCCAAGCTCGCCATCTTGGACGAGACCGACTCCGGCCTGGACGTCGACGCGCTTTCCACCGTCAGCCACGGCATGGACGCCTACCGCAAGAGCTGCGACGGCTCCATGCTCATCATCACGCACAACACGCGCATCCTGGAGCACTTGGATGTCGACCGCGTCCACGTTATGGTCAAGGGTCATATCGTGCGCGAGGACGACGCCTCGCTCATCCCCTGGATCGACAAGAACGGTTTTGAGACCTTCGAGCGCGAGGCCGCCGAGCAGCGCGCCCAGGCCGAGGCCGCCGCTGCCGGGCAGCAGGCGTAAAGGGGCGACGCAATGACCAAGAACCGCACCGAGGTCGCGGACATCGACCGCAGCCTCTACGACTTCACCTATGGCGAGGAGGGATTCGAGCGCCTGGACGCCGGCATTACGCCCGACATCGTGCGCGAGATCAGCGCCAAGAAGGACGAGCCACAGTGGATGCTTGACCTGCGCCTCAAGTCCCTCAAGATCTTCAACCGCTTCCCCGATCCGACGTGGGGCCCCTCCATCGAGGGCCTGGACATGGACAACATCGTCACCTATGTCAAGCCCAACACCGACCAAAAGCACGACTGGGAGTCGGTGCCCGACGACATCAAGAACACCTTTGAGCGCCTGGGCATCCCCGAGGCCGAGCGCAGCTATCTGGCGGGCGTCGGCGCGCAGTACGACTCCGAGCTGGTCTACCACAACATGCAGGATACGGCGTCCAAGATGGGCATCGTCTACTCCGGCATCGAGGAGGCCCTGCACGATCCGCAGTGGGAGCCGCTCATCCACGAGAAGTTTATGACGCTCATCCCGCCCACCGACCACAAGTTTGCGGCCCTGCACGGTGCCGTATGGTCGGGCGGCTCGTTTGTCTACGTGCCCAAGGGCACCAAGCTCGACTTCCCGTTGCAGAGCTACTTCCGCCTCAATGCCAAGGGTGCCGGCCAGTTTGAGCACACGCTCATCATCGTCGAGGACGATGCCGACCTGCACTTTATTGAGGGCTGCTCCGCGCCCAAGTACAACGTGGCCAACCTCCACGCCGGCGCCGTCGAGCTCTTTGTTGGCAAGCGTGCGCACCTGCGCTACTCGACCATCGAGAACTGGTCCAAGAACATGTACAACCTCAACACCAAGCGTGCGCGCGTGGACGAGGACGGCGACATCGAGTGGATCAGCGGCTCCTTCGGCAGCCACGTGGGCTACCTCTACCCCATGAGCGTGCTCAACGGCCGCCGGGCTCGCTCGAGCTTTACCGGTATCACCTTTGCCGGCGCCGGCCAGAACCTTGATACCGGCTGCAAGGTCGTACTTAACGCGCCCGATACCTCGGCAACGGTCGAGACCAAAGGTATCTCCAAGAGCGGCGGCATTCAGACCTTCCGCAGCTCTATCGTGGCCACGCCCAAGGCAGAGGGTTCCAAGGCAACCGTGAGCTGCCAGTCGCTCATGCTCGATGACCAGAGCCGCTCCGACACCATCCCCGCCATGGACATCCGCGCCAAGAACGTCGACATCGGCCACGAGGCCACCATCGGCCGCATCGGCGACGACAAGGTGTTCTACCTGATGAGCCGCGGTATCTCGGAGGAAGAGGCCCGCACCATGATCGTCAACGGCTTTGCCAACCCGGTCTCCAAGGAGCTGCCGCTTGAGTACGCCGTCGAGATGAACAACCTGATCAAGCTCGAGATGGAAGGAGCGATCGGATAATGAAACAGACCACCAACACCGCTGCTACCACCCTTGAGCAGGTCAATGCGATGCCGGCTGCAACTTGGGGCTGGCTGAAGATGAATCAGACCAAGCTCGAGCTCTCTGACGAGCTTGCCGCCGCTCCCGCCGAGACCATTGAGGTCGAGGGCTTGGACGAGCAGTTTACTGGCGTGACAGACGCGTTCGACGCCGCCATGGAAGCCATGGCCGAGCGTTTCCCCGAGCGCCGCGCCTCCGCCCCCGGTGATGCCGCCGACCGCGCCCGCATCACGCCCGAAACCGAGCTTGACGTGCCCGCCACCTCCGTCTACCAGGCCGGTGCCATTAAGCTGGAGGAGGAGCTCTCCCCCGCTGAGGCCTTCGAAACCGGCATGGGCGAGGCTGCCTACGCCTACTTGGCCGAGCACGCTACCAAGCGCTTCGTCATCGATGTGCCCGCATACCAGCACGCCACGGTTACCGTGCGCGTGAGTGGCGTCGATGCCGCCGCGGCCATCGCCGCTGTCGACGTCGTCGCCCGCCCGCAGGCAACGCTTGACCTGCATATCGCCTTAGACTCGCCCGCCGAGGGCGAGGGTGTCGTGGGCTCCGTGCTACGCGTGTGCGCCCACGAGTACGCCACCGTCAACGTGACCTGCACGCAGACGCTCGACGATAGCTGGATCGCGCTCGACGACACCGGCCTGTTCCTGGACGAGGGCGCGCGCGTCAACGTGCAGCACACCGTCCTGGGTGCCGGTGCCAGCGCCACCGGCCTTGCCGGCGACCTGCTGGGCGACACCGCCAAGGTGACCATCGATACCGATTACCTGGGTGCCCGCGAGCAGGTGCGCGACTTTAACTACGAGCTGCGCCACCGCGGCCGCAAGACCGAGTGTGAGATCGACGCCAACGGCGTGCTGACCGGTACGTCCAAGAAGGTCTACCGCGGCACCATCGACCTCGTGCACGGCTGCAAGGGTGCCGTCGGCACCGAGCGCGAAACCGTGCTCTTGGCCAACAAGGGCGTCGACAACAAGACCGTTCCCGTCATCCTCTGCGACGAGGACGACGTCGCCGGCAACCACGGCGCCACCATCGGTCACGTCCGTGACGAACAGCTGTTCTATCTCGCCTGCCACGGCCTTGACCAAAACGCCGCCGAGGACCTGTTCATCCGCGCCAAGCTGGAGGACGCCGCGCTTTCCGCCACTGACGAGCGCACCCGCGCTGCCGTCGTCCGCTTGGGCAATAACCTGATCGACAACTTTGAGGAGGAGCTCGCATGATCGACACCGAGCACGTTAAATGCGACACCTGTACCGCACCGGAGCCTATGGAGCTCGACGCCAGCGACGAGGCCTCGCGCGGCTGGCCTACCGTCGACATCGAGACCAACCCCTACAAGGCGCAGTTCCCGCTGTTCCAGCAGCACCCCGAGATCGCCTTCCTCGATAGCGCCGCCACCGCGCAGCGTCCCGCCTGCGTGCTCGACGCCGAGCGCGACTTCTACCGGCGCATGAACGCCAACCCCCTGCGTGGCCTGTACTCGCTGTCCGTCGAGGCCACCGAGGCCATCGCGAAGGTGCGCCAGCAGATCGCCGACCTCATCGGCGCCCCCCAGGCCAACGAGGTCGTCTTCACCCGCAACACGAGCGAGTCGCTCAACCTGGTCGCCAAGAGCTTTGCGCCCACGGTCCTCGAGCCGGGCGACGAGGTCGTCATCACCATCATGGAGCACCACTCTAACCTGATCCCGTGGCAGCAGGTCTGCCGCGAGACCGGCGCCAAGCTCGTCTACCTCTACCCCACCAAGACCGGTCAGCTCACGACCGAGGAGGTTCTGTCCAAGGTGGGCCCCAAGACCAAGATCTTGGCTGTGGGTCAGGTCTCTAACGTCCTGGGCGTCGAGAACCCGGTCAAGAACCTCGGCAAGCTCGTGCACAAGTACGGTGGCTATCTGGTCGTCGATGGTGCACAGTCGCTGCCGCACATGCCGGTCAACGTGGCCGATCTGGGCGCCGATTTCTTTGCCTTTAGCGCGCACAAGGCCATGGGCCCCATGGGCATCGGCGTGCTGTGGGGCAAGATGGACCTGCTCAACGCCATGCCGCCCATGCTTACCGGTGGCGAGATGATCGACTCGGTCACCGAGCAGGACGCCGTCTGGGCTCCCGTCCCCGAGAAGTTCGAGGCCGGCACGCAGGACGCCGCCGGCATCTTCGCCACGGGCGCGGCGCTTGACTACCTGGTCAACACGGTAGGCTACGAAAACATCCAGACCCGTGAGAAGGCACTCGTCCACTACCTGATGGGCGAGCTCATGCAGCTCGACTTTGTCCAGATCATCGGCTCCATCTATTGGGACAACCACCACGGTGTCGTGAGCTTTAACGTCAAGGGCATCCACCCGCACGACGTCGCGAGCATCATGGACATGGACGGTGTGTGCATCCGCGCCGGTCACCATTGCGCACAGCCGCTGCTCACCTGGCTGGGCGTCGAGAACCTTGCCTGCTGCCGCGCCAGCGTCGCCTTCTACAACGACAAGGCCGATATCGACAAGTTCATCGCCGGCCTGCATCACGTTTGGAGTACGTTCAATGGGTAATCTGTACACCTCCACCACGTTTATGGAGCACAACTCGCACCCCGACTACAAGTACGAGATGGATGCCCCCACGCACGAGCACGACGGCATCAACCCCAGCTGCGGCGATGAGCTCACTCTGCAGCTGCGTGTCGAGAACAACGTGATCGAGGAGGCCTCCTTTACCGGTCACGGCTGCGCCATCAGCCAGGCCAGCGCCGATATCATGGCCGACCTCATCACCGGCGAGACGGTCGAGGAAGCACGTCGTCTGGCAGGGCTTTTCCTCGCCATGATCCGTGGCGAGCAGCTCTCCGAGGAAGACCTGGAAGACCTGGACGAGGCCGCCCAGCTCCAGGACATCTCGCACATGCCCGCCCGCGTCAAATGCGCCGAGTTAGCCTGGCGCACCCTCGACGGCATGCTCACGGGACAAAATAATCAGTAGTATTTGTCCCAAATCTTAAGAATTTTGTTGGCCGAATCGCTTGACAAGAGTGGTTCGGCCATTTTCTATTCCGAGCCCTCAGCCTGAGCATTCACCCGAACATAAGCGCGCACGATACGAGAGACGGTACTCTTGCTGATTCCCGTATATCGTTCGATCTCGCGCACCGTGTAGCCGACATCGTGCAGGGCGAAAATGATTCCATCTCGCCGCGAGGGCGCTACGGTCTTGAGTTCGTTGAGCGGCACGCCCAGGCGCTTCGCCATCTTGTCGGCAAACGCACGCCGCTCCCACTCTGTCTCATCCATATCGTGAATCACCGGATCGGAACCATCGGGCATCGACAGAGAATAATCCAGAAACCCCTTGGCAGACTCAAAGAGCTCAAGCACACAAGAAGGGTCCGAAAATCCCCTCGTCGTATCGTTGTCATACGCTCTCAGATACTCGGCAAAGCTGCTCCAGGGATAACGCTCGATCAGGGCGATACCCGCCTCCTGCGGATTAGCGTGAACATAGCGAATGGCAGCCATTAGATAACGGTCGGTATCGAGCGAGCGCCGGTCAAAACGGTTCTGGAACAGATGACCCGTGCGCCCCGTGCGCTTATTGAACCGCCGCGCGTACGTCAAAAGCAGCCGGTGCATCGCCGCGCTCATCGCGTCCTCGTAATCTGCAAGCACCAGATGCACGTGATTGCCCATAAGGCACCAGGCGATAACCGTCACGCCCGCCTCGCGGCAGCACTCGCGCATCAGCTCCAAAAACTCCCACCGGTCTTCATCGCCCTCAAAGATGAGCTGCTTGCCCACACCGCGGGCACAGACATGGTAAAAGCCGGTAACCGTTCTCCAAACGCGCTGCATGGCGCTCCCTTCGCCGGGATCTGATTGCCATCCAATACAGCACGATTGAAGCGTGCCATCAAAACATTCACGCAAAACAATACACTCGCGCGGCCAAAGGCAGTAAACGGGCGGCGAACGGCACCGTTGCAACAGGTCAACCCCTGCAACGCTTACAAGAGCTGACCAAAAGCTTGCCCAAGACGAACCCCCTCTACGGAAGTTCGCGACCACAGAACATATAGTTAAACCGTTTCAATTAAAACTTCCGGACTTCTCGCTACGAAAACTGAGCCGTTCGCCGAATATTCCGTGCATTTCGCGGTATTATAGGGGTTGCATGTCATGTCCCTTTCGAAGGGTCGCCCGGCAATCGCCAGCCACGACCCCCAGACGGGACGCCAACACGATAGAGAGGAGAGGCATGCAGTACTCACAGGAAGTGGAGAACATGTGCCCCGTTGCCAAGGGTGCATACCACGGCCCCGCACCCATCCCCGAGGAGGGCAAGTGGGTCCAGGCTAAGGAGATTTCCGACATCTCCGGTCTTACGCACGGTGTGGGTTGGTGCGCACCTCAGCAGGGCGCCTGCAAGCTCACGCTGAACGTCAAGGACGGCATCATCGAGGAGGCCCTCGTTGAGACCATCGGCTGCTCGGGCATGACCCACTCTGCTGCCATGGCTTCCGAGATCCTTCCCGGTAAGACCATCCTCGAGGCCCTCAACACCGACCTCGTCTGCGACGCCATCAACGTTGCTATGCGCGAGATCTTCCTGCAGATCGTTTACGGCCGCAGCCAGACCGCGTTCTCCGAGGGCGGCCTGCCCGTGGGCGCCTCCCTCGACGACCTCGGCAAGGGCCTTCGCTCTCAGGTCGGCACCATGTTCGGCACCAAGGCCAAGGGCGCTCGTTACCTTGAGCTCGCTCAGGGCTACGTCACCCGCATGGCTCTCAACGACAAGAACGAGATCATCGCATTCGAGTTCCTGAACCTCGGCAAGTTCACCGACGCCGTCAAGGCCGGCAAGACCCCCGAGGAGGCCATCGCTGGCGCTATGGGCCACTATGGTCAGTGGGAGAACGCTGCCAAGTACATCGACCCGCGCACCGACGAGGAGACTCACTCCGTCGCCAGCGTGTTCCCGGTTCACGAGTAGAAAGGGAGGGAAATAACTATGACTGTTACGTTCGAAGGTTACGAGCGCCGCGCTGACAAGATCAACAAGTGCCTCGCCGACAACGGCATCGCCTCCCTCGAGGAAGCTCTGCAGATCTGCACCGACAAGGGCTTCAACCCGCGTGAGATCGTCAACAACACCCAGTCCATCGCCTTCCAGAACGCCGAGTGGGCCTACACCCTCGGTTGCGCTCTCGCTGTCAAGCGTGGCGCCAAGACCGCTTCTGAGGCTGCCGCCATCATCGGCGAGGGCATCCAGGCCTTCACCGTTCCCGGCTCCGTCGCCGAGGACCGCAAGGTCGGTCTGGGCCACGGCAACCTGGGCGCTATGCTGCTCTCCGACGACACCGAGTGCTTCGCCTTCCTGGCTGGCCACGAGTCCTTCGCTGCCGCTGAGGGTGCTATCGGCCTGGCTCTGAACGCCAACAAGGCTCGCAAGAAGCCGCTGCGCGTCATCCTCAACGGTCTGGGCAAGGACGCTGCTCAGATCATCGCCCGCATCAACGGCTTCACCTACGTGAAGACCCAGTTCGACTACTACACGGGCGAGCTCAAGGTCGTCGAGACCATCCCCTACTCCGATGGTCCCCGCGCTGCCGTTAACTGCTACGGCTCCGACGACGTCCGCGAGGGCGTTGCCATCATGTGGCACGAGAACGTCGACATCTCGATCACCGGTAACTCCACCAACCCCACGCGCTTCCAGCACCCCGTCGCTGGCACCTACAAGAAGGAGCGCCTCGAGGCTGGCAAGAAGTACTTCTCCGTCGCTTCTGGTGGCGGCACTGGCCGTACCCTGCACCCGGACAACATGGGCGCCGGCCCTGCCTCTTACGGCATGACCGACACCATGGGTCGCATGCACTCCGACGCCCAGTTCGCCGGTTCTTCCTCCGTGCCTGCGCACGTCGACATGATGGGTCTCATCGGCATGGGCAACAACCCCATGGTCGGTGCCACCGTCGCCTGCGCTGTCGCCGTCGAGGAGGCCCTCAAGGCCTAATCGCGCCCGCGCGATGCTCATATAGTTGAGTTTTGGAGCCGCTACCTTTCGAGGTAGCGGCTCTTTTTGTTTGCGCTGCTGCAGGGTGGCTAATGCCGATATACCAGTTGGGGCGAAATACGAGATGAGACGAGATGGAACGTCAAAGTGTCCATGACACCCACCTGCCATAATTGCCCTTTACCGATTTGCCGAGTCTTTGCGGCCCCATTGCCGATCACCCGTGCGACAATGCGCCGGACGAGAAAGGAATCCGATGGAATCGACTGATGTACTGGTAATTGGATCTGGCATTGCGGGCCTTTGCGCCGCCATCGAAGCGGCGCGCGCGGGCGTGACCGTCACTGTGGCAAGCGCCGGCAAGACTATGAGTGGATCAAGCTTCTTCCCCGGAACCTGGGGCTTGGGGCTTATCGGACCCGTTAACGAAGACGACGAACAAGACCTTATCGATACCATCCAGACCGTTGGTGGCGGCGTCGCCGACCCCGATCTTGTCCAGACGTTTGTCCACAGCATTCCCCAGGCAATTGAATGGCTCGAGCAAGACCTGGGTGTTGAGCTCCAGCGTCCGCAAAGCGCTGAAAGCGCTCAGCAAAAGCAATTTATCCCCTGCTTTGACCACAAGACGCGCATGTGGCGCGGCCTCACCCGCAAGCCCCTTGAGGACGCTCTGACGACCCGGATCGAGTCGCTCGGCATTCGCCTGCTCCCCCGCCATGAGCTTATCGACCTTGTTGAGGACACGAACGGCAGAATAACCGGAACCATGCTCTACGACCTCACCGAAAATCGAATCGTGCCCTTTGCTGCCAAGGCCACGATCATCGCAACCGGTGGCACAGGCGGCCTGTTCGAGCGCAGCCTTACGTCGGCTGATGTGCTCAGCTCCTCGCAGGCCATCGCGCTGGCGCACGGCGCAACACTTACTAATATAGAGTTCATGCAGATGATGCCCGGCTTCATCGAGCCCAAGCGCAACCTGGTCTTCAACGAGAAAACCTGGCGCTACGTACATGTAGACCAGCCGGTAGATATTGCCGACGACAAGCTGGACGACCTGCTCGAGCAGCGCTCTGGATATGGTCCCTTCACGTCACGCTTGGCCTCCCGCGCTATCGATCTCGTCATCGATCAGGCAGGTGTCGAAGGCCTGGCACTCCACTACGACTTTCCCCGCGAGGATGTCCCAGAGTTTGTGCAGACCTTTGCCACCTGGCTGCAAGACGAGCACGGCATCGCCCCGACTGACGAGATGCGCGTTGCGATGTATGCCCACGCCGCTAACGGCGGCATCAAGATCGATAAGACCGCGCAAACGGGCGTTGAGGGCCTCTACGCTTGCGGTGAGGCGACAGGCGGCATGCACGGCGCCGACCGCATTGGTGGCTTGTCAAGCGCCAACGGCATCGTGTTCGGGCGCATCGCGGGCGCATCGGCAGCCCAAGCAGCACAGAAAGAGCCCGAGACAGCCCTGAAGGCGGATATCGCCCTCCCCCAGTACGGCATAGCCGCAACAGATGCCGAACGCCTGACACACAGCCTAAGGCACACGATGAGCACCTATTGCATGATCAACAGGACCGAAACAGGCCTATCCGAGGCACTACACGAGCTTGAAAACATTCAAGATGATGCCACAGCTCTAAATAAGCCGCATGCCAACGACAGCGAAATCGCTGCGCTCGCCCGCATACAGTCGCAGATTCAACTAGCACAGGAAATGGTCAAAGCCATGCGCAAACGAACCGAAAGCCTCGGATCGCACTATCGAGCGGACTAATTCGAACACCCATCTAAAGCAGAACACAACTAATCGATATCTATGGGCCCCGTGAGCTCGAAGTGGCACGGGGCCCATTCGTGTCCGTACGGCAGCGTATCCTTATTCTGAATACGGAGCGGGCAAAGCCCGCATAGACAATAGGCCAGCGAGGAGGAGATATGGACAGTAGAGATATCGAGAAGTGGCGTGTCGAACTTGATAGCTACGCCAATGTAGAAGACGGCGTTGAGTATTGGCTCGCACGCGATTTAATGGAACCCATGGGATACACTCGATGGGAGAACTTCGCCGAAGTTGTTAAGAGGGCAAAAGTCTCGTGCGAAACAAATAAAACTCCAGTTGATTCCCATTTTCGTGACACCACGAAAATGATAACTGCCGGTGTCGCCGCTCGCGCGGTTAAAGACTACAAGCTTACGCGCTATGCATGCTATTTAATCGCCCAAAACGGAGATTCAAACAAGCCAGAGATCGCGCTCGCCCAGGCATACTTTTCCGTGCAGACGCGCCGGTTTTACTGATCCCCAGGGTAGACTCGATCTGTGAAAGCGGCTGTGCCCTTTCGGGTTCGACCCCAAGCGAGGTCAACAAAAAAGACGGCCAACTTTCGTTGACCGTCTTAACTTGCTTTGGTGGGCCGTCAGGGGGTCAGCCTGCTTTGCAGGCGGCCGCTGCGGCGCTTCGCGCCTTGCGCGCTGCGCTGGTAAATGCTCACGCATTTCCTCAGCTCCGCGCCCCGACGGGTTCGACCCCATGAAAGGTCAACAAAAAAAGACGGCCAACCTTCGTTGACCGTCTTAATCATCTTTGGGTGGGCCGTCAGGGGGTCGAACCCTGGACCTTGGGATTAAGAGTCCCCTGCTCTACCAACTGAGCTAACGACCCAAAGCTAAAGTCCGTGGTGGCGGACTTTAGAGGAGATATCGTGTGGTGGGCCGTCAGGGGGTCGAACCCTGGACCTTGGGATTAAGAGTCCCCTGCTCTACCAACTGAGCTAACGACCCGATATCGACACGAAGCAAGAACTGGGGTGGGTAAAGGGACTCGAACCCTCGACCTACGGGACCACAACCCGTCGCTCTAGCCAACTGAGCTACACCCACCGTGTCCTGTGCGCTTCGCGCTCGACTATTATTGCAAGGAACGCCACGCGATGCAAGCCCCAATTTTCAAGAATTTTGAAAAGAGTTTTTCGAGCCCGTTTCGAGCAAATCCCACCGGTTCCATAGGAGTAAACTTGCTCCACCCAATGCTCGAAAGGATAGGCATGAAAGAACTCTCCAACCGCACGGCGGCGTTTACCGATTCGGTCATCCGCCGCATGACGCGCATCTCCAACAAGTATGGTGCCGTCAACCTGTCGCAGGGCTTCCCCGATTTCGATCCCCCGGCGCAGCTGCTCGATAGCCTCAGCACCATTGCCACCGACCCCAAGCCGCTTTACCACCAGTACTCCATCACCTGGGGCTCCCAGGCCATGCGCGAGGCGCTTGCCGCCAAGCAGGAGCACTTTATGGGCATGCCGATCAACCCCAACGAGAACATCGTGGTCACCTGCGGCTCCACCGAGGCCATGATGGCCGCCATGATGACGGTCACGAACCCCGGCGACAAGGTCGTCATCTTCTCGCCATTCTACGAGAACTACGGCGCCGACACGATCCTTTCGGGTGCGGAGCCTATCTACGTGCCGCTCAACCCGCCCACCTTTGACTTTGACCGTGAGGTCCTGGAGGCGGCCTTCCGCGACAACGATCCCAAGGCGATCGTTCTATGCAACCCGTCCAACCCCTGCGGCAAGGTCTTTACCCGCGAGGAGCTCACCCTTATCGCCGACCTGTGCAAAAAGTATGACGCCTACTGCATCACCGACGAGGTCTACGAGCACATCGTCTACGCGCCCCACGAGCACGTGTACATGGCCACGCTGCCCGGCATGTTTGAGCGCACCATCAGCTGCAGCTCGCTATCCAAGACCTACTCCATCACCGGCTGGCGCCTGGGCTACACCATCGCTCCTGCCGAAATCACCGAGCGCATCAAAAAGGTTCACGACTTCCTCACCGTGGGCGCCGCCGCTCCCCTGCAAGAGGCCGTCGTCACCGCCCTCAACTTCGACGACAGCTATTACCAGGAGGTCCTCGACCTCTACACCGCCAAGCGCGACCTATTCTGTCAGGGACTCGACAGCATCGGACTCACGCACAACGTGCCGCAGGGCGCCTACTACGTGATGATGGATATCTCGGAGTTTGGCTATAACAGCGACCTCGACTTCTGCGAGGATTTGGCCTCCAAGGTGGGCGTGGGCGCCGTGCCCGGCTCGAGCTTCTTCCGCGAGCCCGTCAACCATCTGATTCGTTTCCACTTTGCCAAACGAGACGAGACGCTTAACGCGGCACTGGAGAACCTCAAGTCTCTGCGTGATAAAATCGAACCGCGCGGGTAAGGACGGTCAGTAACTAAAGGCACTAAAGAAACCTCGTGAACCCGTTGGGCCACGAGGTTTCTTTTTATAGCGACCTCATTTATTTTTTTGAGCGCTATACTTTAGTCACGGAGCAACTCGTCCCAGAGAGGAATACTATGGCAGAGCAGCTTATCGGAGCGCTCGAGGCCGGCGGCACCAAGATGGTCTGCGCCACGGGCTATGCAGACGGTATGGTCCTGGAGTGCGAGCAGATCGCGACCACGACCCCGCAGGAGACCGTCGAGGCCGTCAACGCATGGTTTGCGAACAAGGGCATCGCCGCGCTGGGCATCGGCGCCTTTGGCCCCACCGCAGTCAACCCCGCCTCGCCCCAATACGGCAAGATCCTGGAGACGCCCAAAACGGCATGGCGCTACTTTGACCTGCTGGGCACCATCCAAAACGAGCTCAATATTCCCTGCGGCTACGACACCGACGTCAACGTCGCCTGCCTGGGCGAGGTCACCTTTGGTTGCGCCCAGGGCCTCACTGACGTGGTGTATCTGACCATCGGTACCGGCGTGGGCGCTGGCGTGCTCTCGGGCGGTAAGCTCGTGCACGGCATGATGCATCCCGAGGCCGGTCACATCCTGGTCACGCGCGACCCGCGCGACACCATTGGCGCGCACAGCGCCTGCCCCTTCCACGACAACTGCCTCGAGGGCCTCATCGCCGGCCCCGGCGTTAAAAGGCGCTGGGATGGCAAGAGCGCCGGAGACATGGCCGATGACCCGGAGGCCATGGATCTGCTCGCCGGCTATCTGGCGCAGGCGCTCATGACCTTCATCCTGTGCTATGCGCCGCAGAAGATCGTCATCGGCGGCGGCGTGGCCGACCACACCCCCATCGTGCCGCTCGCGCGCAAGAAGTGCGCCGAGATGCTCAACGGCTATATCGTCACGCCCGAGGTCAACGACATCGATACCTACATCGTCAACAACAGCCTCGAGGGCAAGCAGGGCATCATGGGCTGCCTGGCCCTAGGCGCACAGGCGCTTCAGTAACAGACGCACCTACAGGGCGTGGCGCACCCGGCAAATCCGACCTATGGAACGACGCCGCCACACCTCATATAAGCCCTCCAATAAAAAAGGCCGCCTAGGACCAAACAATGCGTCCTTAGGCGGCCTTTTTGGCGCACATCAGCGACCGTAAGAGATATCGGAGCACAACGCCCGTTGCCGCTCCACAGCAGTCGATCATCACATCGGTGATCATGCCGGCGCGTCCCGGCACAAAGAGCTGAATCGTCTCGTCGATCGAGGGAATCAGCAGCAGGAACACTGCCGTGGGCAGCAGCACGTCAAAGGTGCGTCGGCCCTCAAAATCAAAGGCGTGCGTTGCCAGGATGCCGAGCACCAAATACTCGGTAAAATGCGCGCACTTACGAACAACAAAGTTGGTCACCCATTCATATGGAAGTCCCACGCCGTGCAGGAAACCGCGGATAGCTTCCATGACCGTTAGGCTCAGTGAGCCCGACCCCGAGCCGGGAACCAGCGAATTGCCCCAGATCAAGAGCGCCATCAGGCAGGTTACGACCGCCCATTTTCGATTGATCTTAACCATGCAGAAGTTATGCCTCCGCACGGAGCGGCGCGAAGCTGGCGGTACCGCCCTCGATAACGCTCAGATAGGCACGGCCCGTACGCTTGGCGGTAGAGGACTGCAGGCGCTCGATCTCTTCCTCGAGGATCTGATTGACGCGCTCGTGACGACGATTTTCCATAATGCCGGCGGCAATAGCCTCGGCTCGCTCGATGCCCTCGCGCGAGATACGGGCGGTATCCTCGGGGAACACAGCGCTGTGACGGCCGACATAGGCGGGTGCAGCAGGCTGAGGGGCAGCGACGGGAGCGGGAGCTGCAACAGGAGCAGGCTCGTCGATCTCGTCCAGAATCGCGGTGGCAGCGGCCCACATGTCCTCGTGGCCCGAGTAATCGGCCATGGGGACATCAACCTCGAGCGAGGCATCCGGAAGGTCACCGGTGTCGATGCGATCTTGGGCATCAATCGATGCGGTGATGGCTGCAGGCTCATCGAGGTCATCGAGATCGATGTCCGCGGCACCGAAAATGATAGGCATGCTGGCGAGGTTTGCGTTGTACGGCGCAGCCTCAGCCGCCTGCTGCTGGGCAGGAGCGCCCCAAAGCGAGCTTTCGGCGGCACGGCGGGCGGCAACGGCCTCCTCGTCCGCGGTCATGGCTTCATCAACGTACGAATTATCGGCAGAAGCGTTCACGTCCGCCGAGGTGGCGCTGCAGGCGTTATTGGCTGCCGCGTTGGCAACGAGTGCCACAAAAGCCGCCGTGCTGCCCGCAGGGGCGGCCTGGGAGCCAGACACGGCGCGTGCCGCGGCGGCGATGTCGTCGCGATTGAAGGAGCCGGTCTGCCCGCCGTTGGTGAGCTCGTCGATGGCGACTTGATAGACGTCGCGCGAGCGCGCAGGGTCGCAGCTCACCGGCGAATCGTCGTCGAGCATACTGTCGATCATGGACCAAGCCTCGGCCTCGTCCATGGCATCTGCGGCTCGAGCGATGGTAGGGACACCATCATCGGCATGACGGCGCTGGAACGCACCAGTCAGGCCGGAAAGGAATGCCGAGGTAGACTGCTCCGACTGAGCCTGAGAAGCAGAAGCGGCAGCATATGGAGTCGCATCCTGCTGCTGAGCTGGAATCGAGGCGGTCTTGAACTCGCTTTGATGCTGATTGAGATTGGCGGCACCGCCCATGGCATCGGGCTGGAACAGACGCTCTTCACGCTGCGCACGGTACTCGGAGATACCCAGCGAGGCGGCATAGATGCCCACGCCCGCCACCGCACCGACGGCAAAGGGAACAGCGCCCGCGACAACCGTCTCGTTGACCGACGAGAACGGCAGCGTCGCGGCATACATCACCACGGGGGCGGCAAGGCCGATCCCGCAGGAAAGTCCGGCAAGGACTGCTCGTTGTGTTGCATCAGAAGAAGCCATGAGCTCTCCCCATCTTCCAGCACCCAAATCGCATCATTCAGTTGGCTGCGCGAGAGAAGATGAAGCGGGGCTATGCCCCAAAGCAACGGTATATGGTTCGTTTCATCTGCGTTTTCCGTCGCGAAGCTTAAAAGCTATTATGCGAAACCGCCCTGCCGATTGCAAGCGACGATGTCGGATTGAAACGGGAAACCTGCTGCTCGTCGGTCTTACGGTCAAAAATAAGCGCGGAGCGGCGCAATGGAAAGGGGCCGAGGCTCAAAGCCCCGACCCTTTATCGCATTGATGACTATCGCAGCGCGTGGATGACAACCTAGAACGTCTGCTCGTAGTCGCTGTGTTTTTTGGCCGAACGCACCAGGAACTCCTGGTTGGTGTTGGTGCCCTTCAGACCCTTGATAAACGACGCCGCCGCACGCTCGGTATTGTTCATGCCGGCAAGAATGCGACGCAGACCAAAGACAAACGGACGCATCTGCTCGTCGACCAACAGGTCCTCGTTACGCGTACCGGAGGCAACGGGGTCGATAGCCGGGAAGATGCGGCGGTCGGCCAGGTCGCGGTCGAGCTTAAGCTCCATGTTGCCGGTGCCCTTGAACTCCTCGAAAATGACCTCGTCCATCTTGGAACCGGTGTCGATGAGGGCAGAGGCCAGGATGGTGAGCGAGCCGCCGTTCTCGATATTGCGGGCTGCACCCAGGAAGCGCTTGGGCGGATACAGTGCCGCCGAATCGACGCCGCCCGAAAGGATGCGGCCCGAGGCAGGCGCCGCCAAGTTGTAGGCGCGGGCGAGGCGCGTGATGGAGTCGAGCACCACCACGACGTCGCCACCCAGCTCTACGATGCGCTTGGCGCGCTCGATGACGAGCTCTGCCACGCGGGTGTGGTTGTCGGCAGGCATATCGAAGGTCGACGCCACAACCTCACCCTTGATGGAACGCTGCATATCGGTGACCTCTTCGGGGCGCTCGTCGACGAGCAGGCAGATGAGGTGCACCTCGGGGTTGTTAATCGAGATAGACTGGCAGATCTTCTTGAGGATCGTGGTCTTGCCGGCCTTGGGCGGGGACACGATCAGGCCGCGCTGGCCCTTGCCGATCGGTGACACGATGTCGATGGCGCGACCGGTAATAGAGTCCTTGCCGTGCTCCATGCGCAGCGGCTCGTTGGGATAGACCGGGGTGAGGTCGCCGAACTTGGGACGGTTGCGAATCTGCTCGGGGTCCAGACCGTTGACGGTCGTGATTTTGGCGAGGCCGGCGCGCTTGTCGCCGCCGCGCGAAGGACGCAGCGAGCCCTCGATGACGTCGCCCGTGCGCAGGCGCGCAGAGCGGATGAGGTAGGCGGGCACGAAGGCGTCGTCGTTGGACTTCATGTAGCCATGGGCGTGGATGATGCCGGAGCTGTCCGGGCGAATCTGCAGAATGCCCTTGATGTCGCGGAAGCCCTCGGCCTTCGCAGCGGTGACGTAGATTTCCTCGACGAGCTCGGCCTTCTTCTTGCCGGTCGTCTCGATCTCGAACTCCTTGGCCTTCTCGCGAAGTTCGGCAACCTTCATGGCAGCGAGCTCCTCGCGCGAAAGCGTAGGCTCGGTGGGAGCGGCATTACGCTCCTTGTTGCGTTGCTTGCGATCGCGCTGGCGGTTGCGACGGTCGTTGTTGCGCTCGTCCTTGCGCTCGTTGCGCTCCTCGTTGCGCTTGTGCTGGCGACGGTTGGGGCGGGCGCCGTCTTCGCTCTCGGCGGGGGCGGCACCATCGGTTGCGGTGGTGTCAACATTGGCCGCAGCGGCGTCATTGGCCTCGGCGCCAGAATCAACCTGCGCTTCGACATCAGCATGCTGCTCGGCGGCCTTGGCCTTAACGGACTTCTTGCGACCGCGCTTGGGCTTCTCGGATGCAGGCTGTTCGACGTCCTGGGGCTCGGCGGCATCAGTCGATACATCGGCGGTCGTCTCGGTGGAATCCTCGGACGCGCCCTTCTTGGCAGCCTTAGCCTTGGACGTGCGCTTAGCAGCAGTGCGACGCCTGCGACCGGGACGGACGTCGGCGGGCTCGGCATCGGCAGAAACGGCCTCGGAAGTCGTAGCATCCTGGACGGGTTCATCGGCAGCAGTTGAGGACTTGGCGGTCGCCGCAGCATCCCGAGCGGCGGCGGCTGCGGCTGCGGCCTTCTCGGCCTCGACAAAGGCCTTAGGCTTGCGACCGCGACGGTGAGGGCGCAAAGCCGGATCGACAACGGGAACTTCGCTGGCCTCGACAGGCGCAGCGGGCTCAACAGACGATGCACCCTCCCCTGCCGCGGAACGGACCGAAGTCTCAGTGGGCTCGGGGACTACCTGTTCCGCAACCTGCTCGGCCTTAGCAGCCGTGCGACGGCGTGTGCGCGGTGCCAGCTTCTCGGTCGGCTGGTCGGCGGCAGGAACCTCGGTGGCGGCAGGGGTCTCGAGTACAGACGGAGCTGCAAGCTCGGTCAGAGCCGCGGCCTCGCGCTCGGCAGCACGACGGCGGGCGCGCACCACCTGAGCCTCGCTAATCTGCGCCAACGCACGTGCCTGCGCGACCTCATCGGAAATCGGCGCCGAGGAGTCAGCTGCAACGGTGAGCTTGGCGCGCGTCGTGCGCGTGGTACGGCGCTTTGGCTTGGTGACCTCCTCGCCGTCAGCGGCAGGCTTGGCCGTGCGGCGCGTGCGCTTGGGCTTTGCCGGAGCAGCCTCCTCACCAGTTGCAGGCACGGCCTTCTCAGCCGCTACAGGCATAGGCGTCGAAGCAGCCTTAGGCGTCTCAGGAGCCGAGGCTTGAGCGGGCGCCGCGACCTGGTCCGACGCAACCGGTGCAGCGGGAGCGGCCTGCGTCGTCGTTATTTCGTTTTCTTGCTGTTGATCAGACACAGTGTTTGCTCAACTTTCTTTTCAAGCCCTGTGATCACATGCTCCCTGCATAAACCTTCAGGGCGGCTAAACAGTCTAGTTCCGTTCAAAACGACGGACATCATTGATCTGTATCGAGATGATTGCGTCAACTACGCAGCGTTAGTGTAACACAACCGCCGCCACCTGCAACTTAGTCATTGGGGACGTTCTTAAACGACTAGTCAAAAGGGACACTCTTTGTTTGCCACCCACAAATCTGACTGCCTCCGCCAAAACTATGGCGGTTTACTACGATGAATCGCTCAACCGCGACCACTCCGAAACTTGTTGAACTAAAACCGCAGGTAGATGCCTTGCACTTTTTAGCAAAACGCCGGCGTGGTTAGAATTCCTCAATTCATCGTAGTAAACTGGCATAGTTTCGTATTTCCAGCAGTTCCAAATTCATCAATACGTCGGCGTTTGCGAAAAAAGCCCGACCTCCGTAGGAGATCGGGCTTATAGGGCTCAGTTAAACCAAACCTACACGGTCAAATGACCCGCAGATTACATCTGCTCGGGCGCGGAAACGCCAACGAGGGTAAGCACCAGGGCGAGCGTCACGCGGACAGCGTCGCAAGCTGCCAGACGGGCGCGCGAAAGCTCGGGGTCGACGGGACGGCCCTCGCTCGGCAGAACCTGGCAGGCAGCGTAGAAGCTGTGGAAGTCGCCGGCGAGCTCCTCGGCAAAGTGGGTCAGACGGAACGGAGCGCGATCGCGAGCACAGCTGGCGATCAGGTCGGTGAGCTCGTTGAGCTTGCGCGAAAGGGCGAGCTCGGTCGGGTCGGTCAGCAGCGAGTAATCGACGTTCTCACCGATGGCCTTGGCGGCAACGGCCTTCATGCCCATCTCGTCGGCCTGCTCGGCGGTAACGTCGGCGGCACGGCGCAGGATGGAGCACACGCGGGCGTGAGCATACTGCACGTAATAGACCGGGTTGGAGTTGTCGCGCTTCTTAACGGCCTCGATGTCGAAGTCGACCATCTGGTTGGAGCTCTTGGAGATGAGCGTGTAGCGAGCGGCATCGGAGCCGACCTCGTCGACGAGCTCCTGCAGGGTCACCATGGTGCCCTTGCGCTTGGACATACGGACGGGCTTGCCGTTACGCAGCAGGTTGACGAGCTGGCCCAGCAGAACCTCAAACTTGCCGGGGTAACCCAGAGCGTCGCAGACGCAGCGTACGCGCTCGATGTAACCGTGGTGGTCGGCGCCCCAGATGTCGATGACGTGATCGACGCGCTGGAACTTATCCCAGTGATAGGCGACGTCGGAGGCGAAGTAGGTGTACTCGCCGTCGGACTTGATCAGGACGCGGTCCTTGTCGTCGCCCAGATCGGTGGAGCGGAACCACAGGGCGCCGTCCTTGGTGTAGAGGTAGCCCATCTTGTCGAGCTTCTCAAAAGCGCGGTCGACGGCGGAGGTGCCGGCGGTCTCGCCCTCGGTGTCCTTCACATACAGCGAGCGCTCGGAGTACCAACGATCGAAGTCGCAGTTGACGGCGTGGCAGAGGTCGCGCATGTTATCGACCATCTTTACATAGCCGCGCTCGCGGAAGCTCTCCATGCGCTCCTGAGGATCGGCGTTGACCCACTTATCGCCGTCGGTGCGCCAGAACTCGGCGGCCTCGTCGATGATGTAGTCGCCGCCGTAAGAGTCCTTGCCCAAGGTCTCGGCAAAGTTGTCCTGATACGGATGGGTCTCGGGGTGCTCGTCGTTCTCGTCGGCAACAAAGGCGTCACGGTCGGCGATCAGCAGCTTGTGAGCCTCGTCGATATCAACGCCCTGCTTGGCGATGATGTCGGCAAGCTGCATATAGCGCGTGCTGATGGAGTTGCCGAAGGTGTTCATCTGAGAGCCGTGGTCATTGATGTAGAACTCACGCTGGATCTCATAGCCGGCGTGGTCCATAACGCGGCAGAGCGAATCGCCCAGCGCGGCCCAGCGGCCGTGGCCGATGTGCATGGGGCCGACGGGGTTGGCGGAAACGAACTCGACCTGGGTCTTCAGGCCACCACCGACGTTGGACTTAGCGAAGTCCATGCCCTTCTCGCGAGCCTCGCCAAAGATGGCATTCTTAACGGCAACGGAGAGGTAGAAGTTGATGAAACCGGGGCCTGCGATCTCAACCTTCTCGATCGCGGGATCCTCGGGCATATGGGCAACGATGGCCTCGGCGATCTTGCGCGGGGCGCAGTGGGCCAGCTTGGCGGACTTCAGGGCCATGGTAGAGGTCCACTCGCCATGAGAAGTGTCAGCCGGTCGCTCGATAGCGCAATCGTCAAGTTCAAATGCGGAAAGGTCGCCGGCCTCCTGGGCCGCAGCAAGCGCAGCGCGTACCAGCTCTTCAATCTTCTCGGGCATAGATCCTCCTTGTGTTAAAGCCCCCGAGCTCTTGGTCACTCGTAGGGCAAAAGCCAGAGTTTGTAGCACTCTATCACAAGCGAGGGGCACTGTCGCAGGGTAAAGCCAATCGAAATTGCATATGCACAAAATTGACTACAGCTTGTATGGAGTCACTCAAAGATGCCGGTCTGCCTGCAGATTATGCACGCGTTGAAAATGCATAAAGGTGTGAATGAGCTGTGTCTTTTATCGAATACTCTTACCTATCAGAGTTGTGTGCTTTTCCTGCATAAAGCGAGGATTTGCGCACGTCAGCGTGTTATTCTAGACATACGTAAATTCGTATAAGTTGGAGGTAGCATGTTCTCAATCGGTCAACACGTCATTCATCCGGGTCAGGGAGTCTGCACCGTCGTCGGTTTTAGGGACGACACGCCGCAGCCCATGTTGTTGCTCGAGGCCAAGCAGGGGCATGCGCAGACGATCCTTATGTACCCCGTGGCGCAGGCCGACCGTCTGCATGCCGCCATCTCTCAGCAAGATGCCGAGCATCTGCTGAGCCACTATGACGAGCTGGAGTGCGACACCTTTACCGAGCGCAACAGCTCGCTTGAAGAGACACACTTTAAGCAGCAGCTCAAGCTGGGCGCGCCCGAGACGGTCCGCGTGGCAAAGACCATGATGCACCGCATTCGCCAGGCCGAGGAAGCCGATAAAAAGCCCAGCTCTTACTATATGCGTGTACTCAAGGAAGCCAAGCGCCGCTCCATCGAGGAGTTCGCCGTGGCATTGGGCGTCACCGAGGAGGCCGCCGAAGCCCGCCTAGCCCAAGCCGCCCTCAACTAACCCATCCGCGCCAAAAACCACCACAAAGGGGACAGGCACCTTTGTGGTGGTTTTTTCGTTCTAGTCGTTCTAGTAGTATTCATTCTTAGCGATACCTGCGAGCACAAGGAGTCTTTTATGGCAGAGCCACTTTCCGCCGGAATCACCCGCGACCGTGCGTTCGAATTGCTCAACGAGCACAATAAGGACCCGTTCCACATCACCCACGGCGAAACGGTCGAGGGCACCATGCGCTACTTTGCGCGCGAGTTCGACCCCGAGAACGAGGAGTTTTGGGGCATCGTCGGTCTGCTGCACGACCTAGATTGGGAGGAGCATGAGGACGACCCCATGAACCACACCATCTATGCGGCCGAGATCCTTGAAGGCGAGGGCGCCTCTCCCGATCTCATTCGCGCCATTCAGACGCACACGTCGGACTTCAACACCTCGCTGCCCAAGCCCGAGCTGCAGATGGAAAAGATCCTGTTTGCCTGCGACGAGCTCACCGGCTTGATCGGTGCTGCCGTCATCATGCGTCCGAGTAAGAGCGTCATGGACTTTACGACCAAGTCGCTCAAGAAAAAGTTCAAGGACAAGCGCTTTGCCGCCGGCTGCTCGCGCGACGTGATTACGCAGGGTGCCGAGATGCTGGGCTGGGAGCTCCCCGAGCTCTTCGACCGTACCATCGCGGCCATGCAGTCCTTCGCCCCCGACCGCGACACCTTTCAGGCTTAATTCCAAAACCATCACAAAGGGGACAGGCACCTTTGTGGTGGTTTTTGTTTGCGCGGGCGTTAGGGGCGGACCTGGCCGGTGCCTCGGAGCTTGTATTTGTAGGTGGT
Source organism: uncultured Collinsella sp. (assembly GCA_902406375.1). Classification (GTDB taxonomy): domain Bacteria; phylum Actinomycetota; class Coriobacteriia; order Coriobacteriales; family Coriobacteriaceae; genus Collinsella. The sequence continues at coordinate 17,475 of CABPDL010000007.1, read as the reverse complement.
GAGGGCCTCGGCGGCAAAGGGGCCGCGGGCGTGGAGCTTTTGGGTCGAGATGCCAATCTCGGCGCCCAGGCCAAACTCGCCGCCGTCGGTAAAGCGCGTGCTGGCGTTGGCATACACGGCCGAGGCATCGACCTCGTCCAGGAAGCGCTCGCAAGCATCCGTGTCCTCTGCAACGATGGCCTCGGAGTGCATCGTGCCGTAGCGGTTGATGTGCGCGATGGCCTCGTCCTCGTTCGCCACGACCTTCACGCTCATCTCGAGCGCCAGATACTCGCGACCCCAGTCCTCCTCAGTCGCGGCAACGTAGTCATCGCCCTCGGCAAGCCCGGCGTCGGCGCATGCGGCGCACGTGGCCTCGTCGCCGTGAATGAGCACGCCGTGGTCGTGCAGCACGGCAACGACCGCAGGCAAAAACACATTGGCCACAGCATGGTCGACCAGCAGCGACTCGGCGGCATTGCACACGCCTACACGCTGGGTCTTGGCATTAACGATAATGTTGAGCGCCTTATCAAAGTCGGCGGACTCATGCACGTAGATATGACAGTTGCCCGTGCCCGTCTCGATCACCGGCACAAGCGACTCGCGCACGCAGCGCTGGATCAGGCCTGCACCGCCGCGCGGAATGAGTACGTCGACAATACCGCGGAGCTTCATGAGCTCGCCAGTGGCCTCGCGGTCGGTGGACTCGATCATCGAGATAGCCTCGCGCGGGAAGCCCTTGGTCTCGAGCGCATCGGCCAGCAGCTCAGAAATCATGGCACACGAGTGATAGGCCAGCGAGCCGCCGCGCAGAATGCAGGCGTTGCCGGTGCGGATGCAGATGCCCGCGGCGTCGGCCGTCACGTTGGGGCGCGCCTCGTACACCATGGCGACCAGGCCCAACGGCACGCTCACGCGGGTGAGGTCCACGCCGCTTGCGAGCACGCGGTGGTCGAGCACGCGGCCGACAGGATCGGGCAGCTCGGCGAGCTTCTCCAGGCCGGCGGCCATACCCTCAACGCGCTCGGGCGTCAGCAGCAGACGGTCGAGGAGCCCCGCCGAGGTCCCCGCATCGCGCGCGGCGGACATATCGAGCTCGTTGGCGGCAACGATGGAGTCGACACCGTTGCGCAGTGCTGCGGCCATGGCGCGCACGGCCTCCTGGCGCTGCTCGTCGCTCGCCGTGGCAAGCGAGGCCGACGCTGCCTTAGCGGCAACGGCAAGATCGTGGACATACGTGGCTATATCGACCGACATGGGCGGCCCTTTCTCCTAGAAGTTTGCAACCATGGTAGCCGATTTGCGCATGGCCTCGCCCGCGGCGGTAGAATTGGTCAACCCGAAACACCGCAACGAACGGAAGACTCACATGGCCCTCATCACTTCGTACCACGTCCCCGGCCTGTATGTCGAGGACCACAGCATCGACGTCCCCCTCGACTGGCGCGGCCTGGAGCCGATGCTCCTGGCCGTCGGCAGCACCATGCGCCGCGGCGCCATGCCGGCGCCCATCGCAGGTGCGCCCGAGAGCATCAAGCTCTTCTACCGTGTGGTTTGCGCGCCCGACCGCATCAACGACGATCTGCCACTGCTCCTGTTTTTGCAGGGCGGCCCCGGCGGCGAGAGCCCGCGTCCGCTGTCACCCACAAGCGACGGCTGGATCGAGGAGGCCGTCAAGCACTTCCGCGTCGTCCTGCCCGACCAGCGCGGCACCGGACGCAGCAGCTGTGTAGACGGACGCACGATTGCCGCACTGGGCGAGCGTGCCGAGGCAGCCGGCGCCGATGCGGACCGCTCGCAGGCGGACTTCCTCAAGCGCCACCTCGCCAGCTCCATCGTGCGCGATTTTGAGTACCTGCGCCTGGTGGGCTTTGGCGGCAGGCCCTGGGTCACGCTCGGGCAGAGCTACGGCGGCTTTTTGACGCTGAGCTACCTGTCGCTCTTCCCCGAGGGCGTGGCGGCAAGCTTTACCTGCGGCGGCATCCCCCACGTACCGGCGAGCGCAAGCGAGGTCTACGCGCACACCTTCCCGCGCATGGCTGCCAAGACGCAGCAGTATTACAACCGCTACCCCGCCGACGTCGAGCGCGTGGCGGCCCTGGCAGATGCCCTCGAGGAGCAAAAGCCCGTGCTACCCGACGGCTCGCCGATGACGGTCGAACGCCTGCAGCTCATGGGCAGCGACTTTGGCATGAAGCCGAGCTTTGAGCGCATGCATTGGATTATCGATCATGCTTTTGTTGACGGCGACGGCACGCTGGCCTGCGGCGCCTCGGTATCCGACAGCTTTTTGATGCGCGCCTTCGAGCGCACCAACACGCGCACGAATCCGCTGTACTGGACGCTTCAGGAGTTCATCTACGCCGACGGCGACACCATGCCCATTCGCTGGGCCGCGGCAGAAGAGAAGGCCCATCGTGCCGAGTTCGACACGCTCACGCGACCGCTCATGTTTACCGGCGAGGCCATGTTCCCGTGGATGTTTGAGCAGATGCCCGAACTTAAGCCCTTCAAGCCGGCGATGGATCTGCTTATGGAAGACACAAGCTGGGACAAGATCTACGACCCGCAGCGCCTGGCGTGCAACGAGGTGCCCCTGCAGGCCGCGGTGTACTTCGATGACATGTACGTGGACTCGGGCATGCAGCTCGATACGCTCAGCCGCGTGGGCAACTCGCATGCCTGGGTGACCAACGAGTTCGAGCACGACGGCTTGCACGGCAGCGTGGTGTTCAAGCACCTCTTCGACGAAGCCCTCAACCGCGGAGACCTGCGCCAGATCTTCTAGCAAAGGAGTGTCCCCGTCTGCCGGCACAATAGGAACGTCCCCAAGTGCCGGCAACGACAATGCCGCTGGTAGAGGACAGAAAGCGAAAACGCCCCTAAGCGAGCAAGGTGACGTGAAAGAGGAGGGCATTGACCTTTTGGTTATGCCCGACGATTGAACGTCAGATTGCCGCTTAGGGGCGTTTGCAGCGTCAATTGGTTAGGCGAACACTATCAAGTTGTCCCTATGGATCGCGGGCTTCTCGGCCAGGTCTGCGAGCAGGCGGTTGCTGGCAATCTGGTCCTGGCGGCGGCCGGCTGCAAGCTCCAGCACGTCCGAATCGGCCTCGGCGATACCACGGGCGACAACCATGCCGCTCGGGTCGCACACGTCGAGCACATCGCCCTCGGCAAACTGGCCATCGACCTCGCGAATACCCACCGCGAGCAGCGACGATCCGCGGCTGACCAGCGCCTTCGCGGCGCCATCATCGACCGTCACCGAGCCATGCGCCTTGTCACCCAGTGCGATCCACAACTTGCGCGGCGCAATGTCCAGGCGCTCCGCCGGCGGATCGAACAGCGTACCCACGCTCTCGCCGCGGGCCAGACGCACGAGCGCATCGGGCTCCTCGCCCGAGCAAATCACGCTTTGAATGCCCGCCGTCATGAGAATGCGGCTCGCGCGAATCTTGGTGATCATGCCGCCCGTACCCACCGATGTGGAAGAATCGCCCGCCGAGGCGATAATCTTGGCATCGATCTTATGCACGACCGGGATAAACTCGGCCGTCGGATCCTCATGCGGATTGGCGGTGTAGAGGCCATCGATGTCCGAGAGCGTCACGCACAGATCGGCAGAAACCAGGCAGCTCACAAGCGCCGCCAGCGTGTCGTTGTCGCCGAACTTGATCTCATCGACGGTAACGGTGTCGTTCTCGTTGACGACCGGCACCACGCCCAGCTCCACCAGGCGCAGCAGGGCGTCGCGCGCGTGCAGGTAGGACGTGCGGCGCGCCGTGTCGTGACGCGTGAGCAGCACGAGCGAGGTGAGCAGGTCGCGCGCATGGAACTCCTCGTCGTAGGCCGACGAGATGATGCACTGACCGGCCGAGGCGCAGGCCTGCAGGCTCGGCAGGTCACCGACCGGCTTGCGGTCGAAGCCCAGCACGGGATAGCCGCAGGCAATGGCACCCGAGCTCACCACGACCAGGCGCCAGCCAAGCTCGCGCAGCGCTGCGGCCTGGTCGGCAAGCCCGCCGATAAAGGCGCGGTTGACCTTGCCGTCGGCGCCCACCACCGTGGACGAACCGATCTTTACCACCATCGTTTTATAAGAAGTCGTCATACGTCAAACCAATCGAATGTCGAGCGTTCGGGCGAGCTGGGGCAGTCGGGGCGCCTGGTGCGGAACGGACGAAAATGATCCGTTTTCCTCCGTCCCCTTCGGATCATTTTGCCCAGGGGAAGGCCGAAGCCGCAGCCATGTTCTTGCGCACGAGCTCGTCGCGCACCTGAGCCAGGCCCTGCTCCATGCCCACCACATAGGTCTGCGGGTACAGGAAGCGCTTGAAAGCTGCGTCCAGATGGTCAAGTGCCCAGGCGCAACGCTCGCGCGCGTCCTGGATGCTCTCACGCGGAGCCACCGCACTGCCATCGCGCACGATCGGCACCAGCAGCTCGCGATACTCAAGTTCGGACACGTCGGTCACCAGAGCGGCATCATTCACGGCCACGAGGGTATTGCCGCGCGCGGCGCCCTCCCCCGCCAGATGGTCCTCGTCGTAGATCATGTCGCAGACTGGGCCGCCAAAGCCGTCGTAATAACGGCGCACGCGTTGCACACCCGGGATCGTGCGCTTGTAGGGCTGCTCGGAGAGCTTGACCACCGGCGTCCACGGGTCCGTCTCACTCGCACGGCGGGCGGCGAGCTTGTACACGCCGCCCAGCGCCGGCTGGTCGTAGCAGGTCGCGAGCTTGGTGCCCACGCCAAAGCTATCGATAGGCGCGCCCTGGTCGAGCAGCGACTGAATCGTGTACTCATCCAAATCGTTAGAAACCGAGATCCCCACATAGGGCAGGCCCTCGGCATCAAAACGGCCGCGCACATACTTGGAGAGCTTGGCGAGGTCGCCGGAGTCGATGCGAATGGCCGACAGGCGCTCGCCCACCGCTTCCATCTCCTTGGCAACCGTAATGGCATGCTCGCAACCCTCGCGTACGTCGTAGGTGTCGATGAGCAGCGTGCAATTCTTGGGGCTCGACTTGGCAAAGGCGCGGAAGGCCTCGAGCTCGGAGTCGAAGCTCATGACCCAGCTGTGCGCATGCGTGCCAAAGACGGGAATACCGTAGCGGCGGCCGGCGAGCACATTGGACGTAGAGGAGCAGCCGGCAACGTAGCTCGCGCGCGCGACGGCCAGCCCGCCATCGGGACCCTGGGCGCGGCGCAGGCCAAACTCGGCAACGGGACGGCCGTCCGCCGCCAGCACCACGCGCGCCGTCTTGGTGGCGACAAGCGTCTGGAAGCCGACGATGTTGAGCAGCGCCGTTTCGAGCAGCTGGCACTCCAGCGCGGGACCGGTGACGCGAACCATGGGTTCGCGCGGAAAGACGAGCTCGCCCTCGGGGACGGCGTCGATGTTTACATGTGCATGAAAATCGCGCAGGTAGTCGAGGAATGCAGGCTTGAACATCGCACCGCCGGCCGGGGCCTGGAGTGAGGCGAGGTAGTCGATATCCTCGGGCGTAAAGCGCAGGTTCTCGACCAGCTCGGGCAGCTCGGCGGTGCCGCACATGACGGCATAGGCGCTGCCAAAGGGATGGTCGCGGTAAAACGCGGTAAAACAACCCTGCTCATTGGCCTTGCCGCTCTCCCACAGGCCCTGGGCCATAGTGAGCTCGTACAGATCGGTGAGCATTGCAATGTCGGTGGGATGCGAGATGTCGGTCAAAGCCATGGGGCGACCTTTCGGATGCGTTGTGCAGAGGTTGAGGGTTGGAAAAGGGCAGAGTGTTCGGGCATGGCACCCAGCGCGAATGGGCTAGAGCAGGCCCATGCTGGTCAGGATCGTGTAGCCCATAAAGATGACAAACGCGATGAGGGCAAGGACAATGATGATTTTTTGAGCCGGCGCCATGCCAGGGATCTCGTTCTCGCCCGTAGGCTCCTTGGAGGTAACCATGCGCTGGGCAAAGGTCATCTCGTCACGGCTCGGCTTGGGCTCGACGGACTTGGAACGAGCGACCTTTTTAGGCTGAGGTTTAGGTGCGGTGGGCGCGGGCTTCGCGGCGGCGGGCTTGGGCGCGGGGGCGACGTTCGCGGCGGCCTCCTCGGCCTTCTCGCGCTCGGCACGCAGGGCGGCCAGCTCCTCACGCTCGCGGCGTGCCTCTTCCTGGGCCTCGCGACGAGCTTTCTCGGCGCGGAGCTCTTCCAACTCGGCGCGTTCCTCGGCAGACAGTGGTTGGGACTCAAGCTTGGCCATGGTACAGCCCTTTCTTTTAAAAAAAGCCGCCGACACAATGTCAGCGGCTTATCAAATCCAAGGGTGGAGACGAAGGGAGTCGAACCCTCGGCCTCTGCCATGCGACGGCAGCGCTCTCCCAACTGAGCTACGTCCCCAGGACAAGTTGATATTTTACCTACGGCTCGCCAACTGTCAACGCCCAATACCCAGTCTTTTTGGGACGCGGCTGTTTTAGCTACCCCGACAGACAACGCGAACGGTTTGGTCGAACAGCGGCAGGGGTAGCTAAAACAGCCCCGTCCCAAAAAGACTACTCAAAGAGCCTCGTCCCAGATTAGCTGGTTTGAGCACTAGTAAGAACACCGGTGGTATCGAACGCCGGGGTAAAGCTCTCGTCTACCGCGCCGCCTTCTTGCCAAAACATCGTCGTAAAGCCCAGGTCGTCGGCATGGTCGAGCACCTGCTCGTACTCCTCGCGCGTCACGGCGCGCGCCAGGTCGCCGCCTTGTTCGCGCATGAGGGCATTGGGCGTGTACTGGTTCATGACCGAGATCGGCACGTCGCCCACCGTCTGCCACACCAGGTCCAACACGCGGCACGAATCGTCCGCATGCCCCGGCAGCACCAGATGACGCACGATTATGCCGCGCCTCATGAGCCCGTCCTCGTCTACCAGCTCTCCCCCGCGGCGCTCAATCTCGCGCGCCATCTGGGCCAGACCCGACACGGCCACGCGCGGGTAGTCCTTAATATGAGAAAGCGACTGAGCAAGCCCGGCATCGGCATATTTAAAGTCCGTAAGCCACACGTCGACAAGGTCGCCCAGCGCCGCCACGGCACTCGCGCGCTCGTAACCACTCGTGTTGTAGACAATTGGGATGACCAACCCGCGCGTCCGTGCCGCGGCAATCGCGGCAGGCAACAGGTGCGCATAGTGCGTCGCCGTCACCAGGTTGATGTTATTGGCGCCCTGGTCCTGCAGCTCCAGCATAATCTCGACCAAACGCTCGGGCAAAATCTCAAGACCGAAATTGCCCGTCGAGATCTCGTGGTTTTGGCAGTAGATACATTTGAGCGAACAGCCGCTAAAGAAAATCGTACCCGAGCCGGCCTCGCCCGAAATGGGCGGCTCCTCCCACATATGGAGCGCCGCGCGGGCGACCTTAAGCGTGTTGTCGGCGCCGCACACGCCACGCGCGCCCTCGTCGCGCGCCGCACCGCAACGGCGCGGACACAAATGGCAGGCGGGCGAAAAAAGTTCGGTCAACGACGTCGGCATAAAAACATGCTCCAAAACAATGATTCAGCAGCTCAAACGTAAAGGGACCAACCGCACAGACGGCTCGAGCCCAAGGCGCCGTAATCGTCCGACACGATTTTTATAATGTCAAGACTGGAATCGACAAAGTGCCGCTTTATGATGTAGGTATTCCGCCCCCCGCGGAGCAACTGGGTGAACCGTCGCGTTTATTTAGGGAGCCCACACAGTCGTACCTAGTACAGGTATCCTTCGTTGTTAAGGACGCTGGAACAGTCGATGAGGGCACCCACCTGTTTTAGGTGGGTTCATTTTCGTAACGTGGGGGGTGGTTTTCATTTGCCGAAAACCACCGTTACAGCCCATATGGATCCCCGCCGGTATCCCGACAAGCCATCGACAACATCCCAATATCTGGTAAGCGCGTGATTATCGCTGCATGCAATTCCATGCACCCCCCGTGGTCGAGTATCATGGTTCGGCTATGCCCTTTGCGCATGGCGTTCTTCTGACCTTTTCCTTCGACGCTTGGCGGTTTTTAGATTCATGGCTTCATCCCCGAGCTACATACCGTACCTATGCGTGGCAGCGGCGGCCTTTATCACGACCTTCCTCATGGTGCCCCTGGTCAAGCGCTTGGCAATTAAGCTCGACGCCGTCGACTATCCTTCCAAGCGCCGCATCAACACCAAGCCCATCCCGCGTTTGGGCGGAACGGCGGTGTTTTTGGGCCTGGTCGTTGCTTGCATTGTGCAAATCCTAGGCACCTGGCACCTAGGCTGGCCGCCCGTCCTGGTGCCGCACCCGCGCCTTCACATTAGCTATCCCATGCTAGCGCTCTCCTTTACCGTCATCTTTGCGACCGGCGCTATCGACGACGTCATCCAGCTCAAGCCCAAGCAAAAGCTGGCCGGACAGGTCCTCGCTGCGCTCATCGCCTGCGTGGGTGGCCTGCGCATCGGCGTCATCGTCAACCCGTTTGCCCCCGGCGAAATCATGCTCGGATGGCTCGCCTACCCCATCACCGTGATCTATCTGGTGGCATTCACCAACATCATTAACCTCATCGACGGCCTCGACGGCTTAGCCACGGGCATCTGCGGCATCGCGTCGTTCACCATGTTTTCGATGGCCGTTCTCTCGGGCCGCATCGACGCCGCCGCGCTCTCCATTGCGCTCTTTGGCGCCTGTCTGGCCTTTTTGCGCTACAACTTCAACCCCGCAAGCATCTTCTTGGGCGACTCGGGGTCGCTGCTTCTGGGCTTTGCGCTGGGCTCCATCTCGCTACTCAACGTGAGCCGCACCGCCGCGCTCACCTCGCTTATCATCCCGCTCATCGTTGCCGGCGTGCCCATCATCGACACGTTTAGCGCCATCGTGCGCCGCAAGCGCGCCCACATTAGCATCGGGCAGGCCGACAAGGGCCACATCCACCACCGCCTGATCCAAGAGGGCTACAACCAAAAGCAGGCTGTGCTGCTCATCTATGCCTGGTGCATTATGCTTTCGGCCGGCGCCGCCGCGATCAACCAGGTCGAGGTGCCCATGCGCGTGCTCATCTTTACCGTGCTCGCCATTGGCTCGGCGGCCTTTGCCAAGCATCTACATCTGTTTGAGCCCGTGTTGCGTCACCATTACAACAAGCGCACGCACGAGGACGAGCTCGTCACCCCCGACGATCCCGCCTTTAAGCAAGAGGAGCAGGCAGCAGAAGAACGCAAGGAGGAGCGCCACCACAGGCGCTAGGGTAAGCTGCCGAGGATGCGTCCAGACGCCGTCGGCCAAACGTGCAGCCACGCCGCGCCCATCGCACAAGCCGCCGCTCTCCCGCCCCTCGCGTACTTACGCCCCGACCCTCCAATAAACGCGTTATCATCTTGACCCATGAACATACGTTAGGAGCAATCATGCCAAACGAGAACAGCTACGAAGTCGCGCTGCAAAAGAGCAACGCCATTCGCGAGGGCCTGGCCAAAACGCCCGAGAAGTTCACAATGCTCACCGGCGACCGCCCCACCGGCCGTCTGCACCTGGGTCACTACTTCGGCACCCTCAAGGGCCGTGTTGAGCTGCAGAACATGGGTGCCAAGACCAACGTACTCATCGCCGACTACCAGGTCATCACCGACCGCGACACGACCGAGCACATCCAGGACAACGTGTACAACATGGTCATGGACTACCTTGCCTGCGGCATCGACCCCGACAAGACCATGATCTACGCGCACTCCGCCGTGCCCGCCGCCAACCAGCTCATGCTGCCGTTCCTGTCGCTGGTGTCCGAGGCCGAGCTGGCGCGCAACCCCACGGTCAAGGCCGAGATGGAGGCCTCGGGCCACGAGCTCACCGGCCTTCTGCTCACCTATCCGGTGCATCAGGCCTGCGACATCCTGTTCTGCAAGGGCAATGTGGTGCCCGTCGGTCGCGACCAGCTGCCGCACATCGAGCTCACCCGCACCATCGCCCGCCGCTTTAACAACCGCTACGGCAAGGTGTTCCCCGAGGTCGACGCGCTGCTGTCCGAGACCCCGCTGCTGCCCGGCCTGGACGGTCGCAAGATGAGCAAGAGCTACGGCAACGCCATCAACATTTCGATGACCGCCGAGGAGACGGCCAAGCGCATCAAGAAGAGCCAGACCGACTCCGAGCGCATGATCACGTTCGATCCCGAGAACCGCCCCGGCGTGTCCGGCCTGCTTTCGACGGCCGCCATCTGCACTGGCCGTTCCGAGGTCGAGATTGCCGAGGAGATTGGCATGGGCGGCTCCGGCCAGCTCAAGAAGTACGTGACCGAGGCCGTCAACGAGTACTTCGCGCCGATCCGCGAGCGTCGTCAGCGCTATGAGAACGATCTGGACTATGTGAAGGACGTGCTGCACGAGGGCAACCGTCGCGCCAACGAGATTGCCGAGCAGACCCTGGCCGAGGTTCAGGACGCCATGGGCATGGTGTACTAGGCAAAGCGCCTTCGCACAACATAGACGGTGAGGCTGAATCCTCACCGAAACAGGAACAGGCCCGCTGGCAGATAGTTGCCAGCGGGCCTGTTCCCGAAGTACACCGTTGAATCGCACAGAGGGGAGGAATGCGAATCAAACTCAACAGGGCAGGCTTTTTCATCGCCTATTGCCTGCTCCGTTGCTGAAAACAATATAGTTCACCGTGGTTTACTTTGCTGCGACAAACCGCGCCGCCATACCTTCTCCATAAGTTAACCTCGGTAAACCTGCCAAAACCACCACAAAGGGGACAGGCACCTTTGTGGTGGTTTTAACCACGGCAGAGCCGCTAGAGCCCTGCAGGCCAGCGACAGGCGGCCAAGTCGACGTGCATGTCGTCCTTAAACGCCACACCCTCCCCTAGCAAAAGCTCACGTTGAGCATCGGGACCGCCAAAAGCAAAACCATCGCATATGCGGCCATCGGCAAACACCACGCGGTGACAGGGAATCTCGCCGGGGCGCGGATTGCCATGCAGGGCATACCCCACGTACCGCGCACTTCGTGGACGTCCAGCAAGCAGCGCCACCTGACCATACGTGGCGACCATCCCCTCGGGAATCTGCTCGACCACCTCGTACACCCGCTCAAAAAAGCCCTCAGACGCCATTGCTCGCTCCCTTCCACCCGGAATAGCATAAACCACCACAAAGGTGCCTGTCCCCTTTGTGGTGGTTTTGGCAGGTGGGCTAGTTAACGGGCTGGAAGAAGGCTACGGCTACGGCGCCGGGGCCTACATGGGTGCCGATGGTGGCGCCGATGGTGTGAACGGGCAGTTCGCCCTCGGTGTGGCCAGCCCACAGTGCCGCGCTGTCCTCGATATACTTCTTGAGCACCGCATCCGAAAGGCCCGTATAGCCGAGCGCCAGCGGCATGGAAAAGTCGATGCCGCCCGCCTTTTCGACCTTCTGGTTGAGCAGGTTACGTCCGTTCTTGGAACCGCGCGCCTTGCCCAGCTGCACGATCAGACCGTCCTCGGCAGCCACCACGGGCTTTACGTTGAGCAGCGTACCCACGGCACCGGCCGCAGCAGACAGGCGACCGCCGCGCACCAGGTACTCCAGCGTCTCGAGCAGGCCGATGACGACCACGCGGTCGCGCACGGCCTCGACAGCCGCCGCAACCTGAGCCGCGCCCTGGCCCTCGTCCACCAGGCGCAGCGCATACTCGACCAGCACGCGCTCGCCCAAGGTCACGTTATTGCTGTCCACGACGAACATGTCGCCGCCCGGCGCCTCGGCAAGTGCCGTACGAGCACTCTGGTTGGTGCCCGAGAGCTTGGCGCCCACGGTAATAATCACGGCCTCATCGCCGGCCTCACGCGCTTCGGCAATCGCCTGCGAAAAGGCGTACGGGTTGACCTGACCGGTCTTGGGCAGCTCATCGCGCTCCACAAGCATCTCGTAAAAGCGCTGGTGATCGATGTCGACGCCATCCATATACACATCGGTGCCAAAGGTGACGGACAGCGGCAGAACACGCAGAGCGGGGTGCTCCGCCGGCGACATATCGCTTGCGGAATCGGTAATAATGCGGACGGACATAACGAATCCTTTCTTGCGCAGGTCCCGCGCGGAGAATTTTGACAGCAATGCCCCGGCACGGCATACGCGCTCAAACGGGACTATGCAGTTTTTAATGGGAAGCAAATGCCTTGGCGGCCTTAGATCTCACGCAGGGTGTTGAGAATCGTACGCAGCGACGCATACATCTGCTCGCGCTGCTCCACACCCATAGCCTTACCGGTGGTGTCGAGCACCTCGCGAATGATGCGGTCCGCCTCGCTCATGCTCTCGCCGCCCAGAGCGGTCAGGCGCACCGGGGCACGATACTTAACGGCCGCATCACCCGAGTCGTCAACCTCGACGTAGCCGCCCTCCTCCAGATGCGCGAGCGTGCGCGAGACGGCGGCACGGGTCACGCCTGCCATGCGAGCCAGGTCAGCGCCAGTCAGGCCGTCCTTGCTGCGCTCAAGATAGTACAGGCACATAACGTCGGAGCCCTTGAGGCCCAGCCTTGCGCCCTCGGATGTCTTAATGCGCTGGATCTCCTTGTAGAGCCCGCTGATCAGTCCGACAAAGTCCTCGAAACGTGTCTCGTCGTTCTGCTGCATGGGAGACGACCGCCTTTCGCTTACATGATGCTAACGGGTAAACATCTTAGCCGCACGAGGCAACACCCGTACCCAAATATCCCATTTGTTAACCCATCAACATAAAAACCACCACAAAGGGGACAGGCACCTTTGTGGTGGTTTTGACCGGCGAACATGATCCGCAGGCGTCGTTACAGTTCCACGCAGGGATTGTCGCGGGTCACAAGCGTCTTAACGACAACCGTCGCTCCCAGATAGCGCTCGAGCAACTCGGCGAGACGATCAACGGCAGCCTGGCAATCCCCCATCCGCTCGGGCTCCGCGCACTCAATCGCCAGGAATGCATCGGCCGAATCGTCGGACAGCGCCGTGCGAACGCCATCGCGCCAGTTCCAGCAGCGGCATACGGCGCCCGCATCATCGATGTAGGCGAGCTCGCCGGGCAGCGTCGGGTCATCCGTTTCCTCGCCAAGTGGCAGGAACGCATCGCCGCCGTCAGTCACCTTCAAGCGAAGATCCCCCTCAATCGCATGCAGGTCCTCGCCGCCAACGGGCAGCGCGTAGGTCAGCGACACCGTGTTGTAGATATCCACCGCGGGCGTAATGTGGCCCACCGGTTTGCCCTTGAGCACGCGCTTGAGCAGGTTCTCAATTGAGCAACGCGCGCCCTTTTTGGTCTTGAACAGCCGATAAGCCTCGCGCCATGCCTTGACCGGTGCGTTCTCGCTGATAGTATCGCTGGTCAGATGACGCTCCGCGTCGATATTGGCGCGGTCGAGCAACGCCGCAATCGCGTCCACGTCCTCTTGAGGAATCTGAGCCGCGGGCTTCATGCCCTTTACGACCACAACACCGACAGCCGCCTGCGGAAATAGCTCCCAAAACGAATCCTCGGCAATAAAGCTCTTCATGCGCTCTCCCTTCATCGTGCGCGCCCGAGCGAGGGCGCCCAAACAAAAAGCGCCCTTACGACGGCCACCTTCAAAGTCCTACGGTGCCGCCACAAGAGCGCTTACGCTGCCCCCATCCGGAGAAGGGGGCAATATGTCAGGCGTATTGTAACCCGAGTCATCCGCGCGAGTAAAACCACCACAAAGGTGCCTGTCCCCTTTATGGTGGTTTTGGGTCTGAAGCAACGCTAGTGTCGGAGTCCCAGCAGGCCGCGGCCGCGATGACGGGCGTCGGCGTGCACCTGAGCGTGCGGACCGGCGGCCTTCACGGACTCGGGCAGGTGCGAGTACTTCTTCTCGAAGTTCTCCTCGAACATCACGGCCAAGTTGTGCGCCGCCTCGTCGTAGCGCGCGGTGCTCTGCCAGTACTGGCGCGGCACCAGGATGCCGTCGGGCACGCCGTGGCACGTGGTGGGAATGTCGACGTTAAAGATATCGTCATGCACGAATTCGCTGTCCTCGATGGTACCGTCGAGGGCGCGGGCCACCAGGGCGCGCGTGTAGGCAAGCTCGATGCGATGGCCCACGCCGTAGCCGCCGCCGATCCAGCCGGTGTTGACCAGGTACACACGCGTGCGGCCGTCGGCGATGCGCTCACCGAGCATCTTGGCATAGACCATGGGGTCGAGCGGCATAAACGGCTCGCCAAACAGCGAAGAGAACGTGGGCGTGGGCTCGGTGACGCCGACCTCGGTGCCGGGGATCTTGGCCGTAAAGCCCGTCACGAAGTGGTACATGGCGGCATCGGCCGTCAGGCGTGAGATGGGCGGCAGCACGCCAAAGGCATCGCAGGTCAGGAACAGCACGACGCTTGGAGTGGTGCCCATGCCCTTGGTCCACGCGTTGGGAATGTGCTCCACAGGGTATGCCACGCGCGTGTTGTGCGTGATCGAGATGTCGTCGTAGTTGGGCTTGCGGTTCTCGTCGAGCACCACGTTTTCGCAGATCGCGCCAAAGCGGACAGCGTTGAAGATCTCGGGCTCGTGGAAGGCGTCCAGGCCCTCGCATTTGGCGTAGCAGCCACCCTCGATGTTAAAGATGCCCATGTCAGACCAGCCGTGCTCGTCGTCGCCGATCAGCAGGCGCGTGGGATTGGCCGAAAGCGTGGTCTTGCCGGTGCCGGACAGGCCAAAGAACACGGCGGTCTCGTGCGTGACGGGATCCATACTGGCCGAGCAGTGCATGGGCAGCACGTCGTCCTCGACGGGCAGCAGGTAATTCATGACGCTGAAAATGGACTTTTTGATCTCGCCGGAGTAGCCGGTGCCGGCGACCAGAATCACGCGCTCCTGGAAGTTAATGACCACGGCGGCGCTGGAGTTGAGGCCCTTGATGGCGGGATCGCACTGGTAGCCCGGCGCGGCGAGCACACAGAAGTCCGGCTCGCCGGTGCGTGCGATTTCACGGGCAAGCGGGCGGGCGAGCATCTGCTTAATAAAGAGCGCCTGGCTGGCACGCTCGCAGGCGACAAGCAGACGACGCGTATGGTTGCGGTCGGCACCGGCCATACCGCGAGTGACGAACACGTCGCGCTCGTTGAGATAGTCGACGATGCCGGCCTTGATGGCCTCGTAGCTCTCGACAGACAGCGGGCGGTTGACGGCACCCCAGGCAATCTTGTCGTGAACATCGGGGGTGTCAACGATAAAGCGGTCATTAGGCGAGCGGCCAGTGCGCTCCCCCGTCTCGATCACCAGCGCGCCGTTGGAGGCCATACGACCTTCGTTGCGACGGATGGCGTGCTCGACGAGCTCGGCTGCCGGCAGGTCGACCAGCAGGCGGGGCTGGTTCTCGGCAGGATCTTCGACCAGCGTAATGCCAAAGTTGGACAGAACTTCTGCAGGGGTAATACCTGGCATGGGGCCTCCTTTAAAAGCGCGACACGTGGACGAGGCGCGCACTTTACTCACGTAAAGCCCGTTGTACCCGATATGCAAAAACGTTTTTGCGGCAACGGCGAAGCGCCCGCCCAACGGTCAAAAATCGCACGCAAGCGGCCTAGTCGTTAGGGACACTCTTGAACAGGCGACAACCAAGGAGCGACCCCGGATGCCGGCACTTAGGGACGTTCCCAAAGTGCCGGCACATAAGGAACGTCCCCAAATGCCGTCTACTGAATGGCGCCGCCGAAATTATCGAACAACCTGTTCAAAAACACGAACGAACACCGTCGCGTCTATACTAGAGCGCAGCAATAGAAAGGACTCCGCTTTGAGCATCACGCCCATCGATAGCATTCGCCGCGCCATCGCCCGCCGCAATGGCGTCGCCGACCCCACCGTATCGGACGGGGCGCACGGGCAGGGCGGACGCATCGAGAACGGCCTGTTCCCCGCATCGCACACCGCCGAGGAGCTCGCACGAATCCAAGAGCTAAGCCAGCGTAACGCCGGCGGTCCCGACAGCAGCCAGGTCACACGCCGTCGCCGCGAGCGCGATCGCCAGCCCGGCCCCATCCACCGCATGGTCAATGCCTGGTGGAACCGCCTGCTCGGAGCCGTCTACGGCGGCGGCTTCTCCACGCAAGAAGCCGAGTACGAAGATCACGCCACCCGTCGCGACTACCTTTGGAATACCCTGGGCACCGCCGTGTGGGGCATGGCGTTTCCGTTGCTCACCATCGTGTCCACACAGCTCGTGGGCGCCGAGGAGGCTGGCAAATTCTCCATCGCCTTTGTCACCGGCACGCTCATCATGATCGCGTGCAACTACGGCGTGCGCAATTTCCAGGTCTCGGACATCGACGAAAAGACGTCCTTTGCCTCTTACCAGCTCAACCGCTGGATCTGCGGAGCGCTCGCGCTGGCATGCGGCCTGGTATACAGCAGCGCCCGCGGCTACGATGCGCAGATGGCCACAATCGGCCTGGGCGTCTACCTGTATAAGGTGATCGACGGCATTGCCGACGTGTACGAGGGCCGCCTGCAGCAGGCCGACAAACTCTACCTGGCCGGCATGAGCCAAACGCTACGATCCGTCGGCGTCATCGCGGTCTTTAGCGTGGCACTGTTCCTCACGCGCAGCATGCCCATCGCCGCCATGGCCATGGGTGTTACCGCGATCGCCTCGCTCGTGCTGGTCACCGCGCCGCTCGCCCTGCTCGAAACCGAAAAATCGCGCCGCGTGAGCCTGCGCGAGGTCGGTCACCTGTTTATCCAGTGCGCCCCGCTTTTTGGCGCGCTGTTCCTGTTCAACCTAATCGAGAGCATGCCCAAGTTCGTGATGGAAGGCACGCTGGCCTACAAGTATCAGCTGTACTTTAATGCCCTGTTCTTTCCAGCGCAGGCCATTTTGTTGAGCATCGGATTTGTCTATAAACCGCAGCTTCTGCGTCTGTCGAGCATTTGGACGAATCCGCGCAAGCGTCGCCGCTTTGACCTGATTATTGTTGCCGTTATGGCACTGATCGTGGTCATCACCAGCGTGTGCGCCGCATTTATGGCAGGTCCCGGTATTCCCCTCATGAGCTTTATGTACGGCCTCAGCTTTGAACGCTACCGTACGCTGGCACTGCTGATGGTTGTCGCCGGCGGCGTCACCGCGGCCATCGACTTTATCTACGCCATCATCACGGTGCTGCGCCATGCCGGCGACGTCACCAAAATCTACCTGATCTGCTTCGCCGTAAGCGTAGTGCTGCCGGTGATCCTGATCAACCTGCTGGGTCTGATGGGCGCCGTGATGAGCTACCTAGCCATCATGGCCCTACTCCTGGTGCTGCTGATTATCGAATACGCCCACATCCGCCAACGCATCGAGCGCGACCGCAACCCGTACGGCGCCTAATTGGCGCAATGGGGGGTCTCGTTGCGGACGATTTGCGACACGCAAAACTAAGTGAGTAGACTTTTGCCGAATCCCTGACCACACCGGCAAAACACAAGTCAGTGACCTGCGGTTTTGTTGGGCTTATAGGACAAAATGTGTGTCCCGATAGAACATCCGTTTCCATCCATTAATC